>NZ_PIYS01000003.1:0-400040 GCF_002835605.1 Pseudomonas fluvialis
GTAAGCGCTCCATAAACCCCACCTGCCCATAGGCCGCAGATCATTGGATGCTGAGCTCCCGTTTTCACTGGAGTTCATCCCATGATGCGTCCCGATGCCAAGGTGCAGAAGGTCTACCTCTACCCAAAGCCCGTCGACTTCCGCAAATCCATCAACGGCCTGGCCGCCTTGGTCGAGCTGGACATCAAGGTGGAAGTGTTCAACCCGGTGCTGTTCGTGTTCCTCAATCGCACGCGCAGCCAGGTCAAGATTCTCTACTGGGAGCGCAACGGTTTCTGCCTGTGGCTCAAGCGACTGGAAGCCGAGCGCTTCAAGACCAAGCCCGATGCAGGCGACGAGGCCATCGAGCTGACGGTTGACGAACTGAACTGGCTGCTCGACGGAATTGACCTGTGGCGCAATCGTCCGCACCAGGTACTGACGCCGCGGTTCGTGGCCTGAGCCGGTATAATCCAGCGCCATGAAATTTGGCGCCGACAACCTTCCTAACGATCCCGTCCTGCTCAAGGCCTTGGTGCTGCAATTGCAGGAGCAGGTCGCCCTGCTGCGGCACAAGCTGTTCTCACCCAAGTCCGAGCGCAGCCCTGAAGATGCCGACTCACCGCAGCTGGCCATGTTCAACGAGGCCGAAGAGCTGGTCGAAGAGCCGACTGCCGAGCCAGCCGAAGCTGAAGCCGAAGAAGTCGTTGCGCCGATCAAGCGTCGTGGCAAGCGCAAGCCGCTGCCGGCCAATCTGCCGCGCGTCGAAGTCGTCCATGAACTGCCCGAGCACGAACTGACCTGCGCCTGCGGCGCCTGCAAGCAGGTGATTGGAGAAGAGACCAGCGAGCAACTGGAGATCATCCCGATGCAGGTGCGGGTTATCCGTCATATCCGCAAGACTTACGCCTGCAAGGCCTGCGAAACCGCACCGGTCACCGCCGACAAACCGGCCCAACTGATCGAGAAGAGCCTGGCTAGTCCCAGCGTGTTGGCGATGCTGCTGACCACCAAGTACGCCGACGGCATCCCGCTGTACCGTTTCGAGAAAATGCTCGGTCGCCACGGCATCGACATTCCCCGCCAGACCCTGGCGCGCTGGGTGATCCAAAGTGGCGAGCAGCTGCAGCCGCTGCTCAACCTGATGCGCGACAAACTGCTGGACTACCCGGTGCTGCACTGTGACGAAACCCGCCTGCAGGTGCTGCACGAACCCGGACGCGATCCCACCGCGCAGTCCTGGATGTGGGTGCAAAGCGGCGGGCCGCCAGATAAGCCGGTGATCCTCTTCGACTACACCACCAGCCGCGCGCAGGAGGTACCGCTGCGCCTGCTCGATGGTTATCACGGCTACCTGATGACTGACGACTACGCTGGCTACAACGCCGTGGCCGTGCAAGAGGGCATCGAGCGGTTGGCCTGCTGGGCGCATGCGCGGCGCAAGTTCGTCGAGGCGCAGAAAGTGCAGCCCAAGGGCAAGACCGGCCGTGCCGACATGGCGCTGAACCTGATCAATAAGCTCTACAGCATCGAACGTGAACTGAAGGACGCCAGCGATGCCGAGCGGCAGGCCACCCGAGTGCAACGCAGCCAACCGCTGCTCGATCAACTCAAGGCCTGGCTGGACAAGACCCAGCCGCAGGTTGCTGGGCAGACGGCTCTGGGTAAGGCCGTAAACTACCTGGCCAGCAACTGGGGCCGGCTGGTGCGTTACGTCGAAGGTGGAAACCTGCCCATCGATAACAACCGCGCCGAAAACGCCATCCGCCCGTTCGTCATCGGTCGCAAGAACTGGTTGTTCAGCGACACGCCCAAGGGCGCCACGGCCAGCGCACAGATCTACAGCCTGATCGAAACCGCCAAGGCCAACGGCCAAGAGCCTTACGCCTGGCTGCGCCACATCCTCGAACACCTGCCAACGGCACAGAGCGTCGAGGACTACGAAGCGCTGCTGCCGTGGAACTGCTCGCCGGCTTCTGCCTTTGCTTCCTGAAAACAAA
Source organism: Pseudomonas fluvialis (assembly GCF_002835605.1). Lineage (NCBI taxonomy): Bacteria > Pseudomonadati > Pseudomonadota > Gammaproteobacteria > Pseudomonadales > Pseudomonadaceae > Pseudomonas > Pseudomonas fluvialis. The sequence goes on from NZ_PIYS01000003.1 coordinate 1,980, forward strand.
CCCCGTCCACTAGGACGGGGTTTATGGAGCGCTTACGAAATGAAAGGCTTGTTCATCTTCACCACAGGTTTCTGTAAAGGATGAAAGCCCTTCATGGCGATGGCCATGACGGTTCTTTCGGCAACCGGCTATGTTAAGCCATTCGGTGAGTAATGCCGAATGGTTGGGGGCGTTCGAGGAAAACGGCGTTGGCCAACCTCGGGCTTGGCAAGCGCTCAAGCTGAAGGCGCTGTGCTGAATGGGCCAGCAGGCAGCGCCGTGGCCGGGGCATTGCGCGGCGCAAGACAGGCAGCTAACTGCCTGTCTTCGCTGGCCTGTCAGAGGCTTTCCAGTTGCGGGTTGAGGCGGTCGAGCAGGCGATTGATGCGTGCCGGGCTGTCCAGCCGCTCCAGGTCGCTCAGGCGCACCCGTTCTTCAGGCTCCAGGCTCAGGCTGAGCCCGCGTATTTCTCCCAGGGCCAGTTGGCCGAGCAGCTCGCAGGTGTCTTCCAGGCCGCGTGGCAAACGGCCAAGCTCCTCGCTGCACTCGCGCTGCTGCTCTGCCACCTGTTGGCGCAGGTGCTTTTCACGTTGCTTGTCGGCACTGCCGGCAGTCGGGTCGAGGGGCGTGTTGTAGCGCTGGTAGAGCGCCGCGGAACGCTTGAGCATACCCAGGTCACGCAGGCTGACCTGCAGGCTACCCAGTTCGGCTCGTTGCATGGCCAGGGCCAGGTCCTCGGTTTCCTGGACCAGCAGCAGCGGGTTCTCCTGCAGGTCGGCGAGGTTGTCGGTAAAGCGTTGCAACTCGCGGTTGAGGTTGCGCAGGCCGTTCAACTGGTAGTGCAGGCGGGTGCTGAACAGCTCGGGCAGCTCCAGTTCCAGCTCGCTGACCAGGCTGCTGTCGTCGTCATCAATGTCGACGAACAGCGCCAGGTTGAACGCCGGCATTTCCCGTAGCCCGGTGTTGACCGCCGGGGCAAAGCGCGTGGCCTGGTTGAGTTGGCGGTTGAAGCCACCCATCTGGCCGAGTTGGCGCAAGCCGCCCATGGCTTGCTGGTCGGCTTCGATGCCTTGCAGGCGCAAGCGCATGCGGCTGCGCTGCTCGTCGCTGATCACTTCACTGATGTGCAGCTCGGCAGCGCGCAGCAGCGGCTCTTTGCCACCCACATCGAAGGTGATGTCGTGAATGCTGAGGCTGCCACCAAACGGCGATGCAGATACTTTGCTCCAGCTGAGTTTGTCGTCCAGTTGGTGTTCGTACACCCAGTCTTCGAGTCTTTTTTCCGCTTGGGCACTGCTGTAGCTGCTCAGACCGAAGTAGCCGGCCAGGCAGGCGGCCAGCGCGCCACCGGCAATCAGGGGAAGTTTGTTCATTCGTCGTCTCCGGCATCCTGTGCGCGGTCAGGCCAGGCTTGCTTGATCAGTTCCTTGGCGCGTTCGGGCGTCCATTGCGCATCGCCGACTTCCAGGCGTACCAGGCTGAGTGGGTCGCGCAGGTCGCTACAGCCTTTTTCCTCGCAGGGCAGCAGGCTGTTGGCATTGACCAGGGTCAGCGGCAACTGCTGCTCATCCAGGCGCTCGGGGTCGAGGCTGACCTGGCCTTGCACCAGGTACCAGCCTTTACCAGCCTGCTGCTCGCTGTCACGGCTATCGAGCAGGGCCGGGTAGGGGTACTCGACCTGCCACAGCCCGTCCTGTTCCCCGGTGATCTCGACAATCTGCCGGTAGGCGCGCGATTCGCCACGCATCAACGCGGCGTAGTCACCACCGCCCATCGGGTTGTAGCTGATATCGCTGAGGATGCGCTGGTAAAGCGCTTCGGGCTTGCGGGCATCGCGGCGCAGTTGCCGATACAGGGCCAGTTGCTGTTCAGCCTGACGGGCCTGCAGTTCGCGCTGCAGTTGTTCTTCGCGCTGGCGTTGCAGTTCGGCCTGGCGCTGTTGCTCGGCTTCCTTTTTCTCCAGGTTGAACAAGTGGTTCTGCGCGTATTGCGGGTTGAATTGCCATTGCTTGCTGCGGTAATGGCGGCTGACCTGTACCTGATACAGCCAATAGTCGCGGTTACCTTTCAGCAGACCTTGCTCGAGGTCGCGCATCGCGTAGTAGTCAAGGTTGCTCAGGCGCGGCAGCAGGCTGTCGAGACGGGTGGTGGCCAGCTCGATATTGCGGTTGATGGCCTCCAGCGTGCGGTATTGCTCGCGGTCTTCGGTGAGGGCGATCACGTCGGCGTTACCGGCGCTCCAGTAGCCATTCCAGTTGCGCGCCAGGCGCAGCAGGTAGTGGGTCTGGTTGGCTGGCTCGCTGTGCAGCAGGAGCAGCAGGTTCTTGTTGCCATCGAAGCCAACCACCGGCAGCGCCGGGGCGTTGCCTTCGACGGTAAGACCGCTGATGAAGCTGCCTTCGAACTGGTAGAGGCGCTTGCCGTCGCTACGGGTCAGCAGCAGGCTGCCCGGGCCGCTGGCGTAGCCATCGCTGCCACAGCTGACCTGTTGCGATTGCACGCTGATGTTGTACAGCGCTTCGTCAGGCTGGAAGCCCAGGCGGAAGCGGCAGCCTTGGCTGTCCTGTACTTCGACGAGGAATTCGGCCTTGGCCAGGGCCTGGCTGCTGCTCGGTGGTTGCCATCCCGCTACGGCAAAGTCGCGCTTGACCGGCGCCACTGCCGGGGCGGCTTCACGCGTGGTATCCGGTGTGTTGTCGGCCTCAGCCAACGGGCTGCTGCTCGGCGTGGCCGGCGCGGCGGCTGCTGGGGCTGGCTCGGCCGGGGTGCTCTCGTCAACCGGGGCGCTGGCCGGCGCAGCGGGGGCGTCGCTGACCGTCGCGGCGGGTGTTGTTGCCTGGACAGTGGCGCTGTTCTCAGTGGCGACGCTGTCCGGGGTGCTGGCTGCTGCTTGTGCCGGGCTGGCGTCTACCTGTACCGCCCAGCCGCTGGCCAGGCTGGCCTTGCCGCTGGCATGGGCCTGGCCATTGGCGTGCTGGCTGGTCCAGCTGAGTTGTTGCGCGCTGGGGCACTGGCTGCTGAACAGGCTGCCCAGCTTGGGCAGCAGACGTTCCACGGCGGCAACATCCGGCGTGTTGGCAAAGGCGAAGCGCAGGGTCAGGTTGTCGCTGCACCAGGCCTGGCCGTCGGCGTGTTCGACAAACACTTCGACGTTTTCGGCCTTGGAGTAGGCCAGCCGATGGCTGGCCGCCTCAGCCGATACCGCCAGGGCGAGCAGGCTGAGGGTGGCAAGGGTTTTCATGGGCGCGCTCCGTCAGATCAGTTCCCAGGCGCCATCGGCGGCCTGGCAGGCTTTGACGGTCTGCTGCTGGTTGCTGCCCTTGGCATTGACGTCATAGTTGAGCGTGCGACAGGTGGTTTGTGCGGTGACGGGTTGCTCTACCGGGGCGGCGGCAAGATCCACGGCATCCAGGTCGAAGCCCTGGCTCTTGGCGCTGGCCAGTTCGATGCTGTCCAGGTCGGTGGCGCTGTCGGCAACTGCGCGGGGGGCGCTGCTCGGGGTGGCGGGTTTCACGGCTTCCACCAGGGGGGCATAGACATAGCCGATGGTCACGCCACGGCGGCCGACCATGATCCAGTTGTTATCGGTGCGACCTACCGCGGTGAAGGTGCTGTCGGCCGGCAAGCCGCCGACTTTGGCGGCATTCAGATCAGGGGCATTGCGCACGTTGGCCGACTTGATGGCGCGATAAGGCTTGTTGAGCAGGGTCATGTTGGCCACTGGCTGCACCTTGGGGGTGCGCTTGACGGCTACCGGGCGAGCTTCGCTTTCGGTCTTGACCGGGGTGATGGTGGCGCTGGCGCCACTGTGTTCGGAGGTCCACTGGCTGCTCTGGCCGTCCTGGCTGTACTGCAGGGTCTGTTGGGTTTGCAGGGCCAGCGCCTGGCGATCACGCTGATCGAGGTTGGCGCCGATGGTCTTGCCCAGGTAGCCGCCGGCCAGGGCACCGGCAATCATTGCGGCAGTACGACCACGGCCATCGCCAATCTGGCTGCCTACCAAAACGCCTGCGGCTACGCCTACCAGGGTGCCGATGTTTTCCTTGTTCATCCACTGGTTGTCGGACATGTTGGCGCAACCGGAGGAGAAGGCAATGGCGCTGGCCAGCAGCAGGCTGGAGGATTTTTTCTTGAAGTTCATGCGAAGGATCCCTGTAGACGTGGTCTGTGTGCGGCAGGTCAGGGACGGCAGGCGCGCTGCAGGCGTGCCACCGATGCGCGAGGCAGGCGGGTTCATCCCTGAATCTGTGGCCGATTACACACAATAACCGCTGGCAAAACAATGGCTCGCCCGCTCGCCCGCTCGCCCGCTCGCCCGCTCGCGCAAAGCGCTTGTGCGAGGCTGGCAAAGCTCGGCAGCGACAGGTACTGGTAGAGTAGCGCCTGCATTGTTGACCGTTGTCTCAGGAGTTGCGTGTCATGTCCTCCGATCCCGCCAGCCATTGGCAGCGCGGCAGTGCCGGCTACCGGCGAGCCAGCCTGGCACTGTTCTGTGCCGGCTTTGCCACCTTTGCCTTGTTGTATTGCGTACAGCCGTTGTTGCCTTTGCTGGCGGCACATTTTGCGGTGTCGGCGGCGAGTAGCAGCCTGGCCCTGTCGCTGACGACCCTGAGCCTGGCATTGACCTTGTTGCTGGCAGGTGCGCTGGCGGAAAGCTGGGGACGCAAGGGCGTGATGGCCATGGCGCTGGCGCTGGCTTGTGTGTTGGGGCTGGCCTGTAGCCTGGCGCGCCAGTGGGAGCTGTTGCTGTGGCTGCGTGCCTTGCTGGGCCTGGCCCTGAGCGGGGTGCCGGCACTGGCCATGGCGTATGTCAGTGAAGAGTTCGAGCCGGCGGCGCTGCCGTCGGCCATGGGCCTGTACATCGCGGGTACGGCGCTGGGTGGTTTGCTGGGGCGGTTGCTGGCCGGTGTGCTGAGTGACCTGGGCGGTTGGCCGCTGGCCCTGGCAGGCATTGCCGGCCTGGCCGCGTTGGCCTTGCTGTTGTTTTGCTGGCTATTGCCGGCTTCGCGGCATTTCCTCGCCCAGCCGCTGTCCCTGCGTGGGCTGTTGGGTAACTTTGCCATGCATCTGCGTCAGGCCTCCCTGCGCCGCCTGTTCCTGCTGGCCTTCCTGCTAATGGGCTGTTTCGTAGCGTTGTTCAATTACGTGGGGTTTCGCCTGGCGATGCCGCCCTTTGCGCTGTCCAACAGCTGGATCGGCCTGCTGTTCAGCGTCTACCTGCTGGGCATGCTCAGTGCCGGTTGGAGCGGCCGCCTGGTGCTGCGCTGGGGGGCCAAGCCGCTGGTGCAGGCGGCGATCGGCCTGATGCTGCTGGGCGTGGCCCTGTGTGCTTTGCCCTGGTTGGTGGCGGTGGTGCCTGGCCTGGCACTGTTCACCCTGGGTTTTTTCGCTGCCCATGCGGTGGCCAGCGGGTTGCTGGGGCAGCGTGCGCAACAGGCCAAGGCCCAGGCGTCGGCGCTGTATCTGTTCGCTTATTACCTGGGCTCCAGCGTGCTGGGTTATGCCGCCGGGCATATTTGGCAGCAGGCCGGCTGGCTGGTATTGCTGGCCAGCCTGGCTCTGCTGCTGAGCCTGGCCCTGGGCTTGCTGCGACGTGCCTAGGCCGGTGTGGGAAAGTGCAGGCTAAAGCAGGTGCCCTGGGCATCGCTGTGTACGCTGACCTGGCCACCATGCAGGTGCATGATCGAGCGCACGATGGCCAGGCCGAGGCCCCCGCTGTCGCCGCTTTGCTGGCGTGACGGGTCGCAGCGGTAAAAGCGTTCGAACAGGTAGGGCAGGTGCTCGGCGGCAATCGCCTGGCCCTGGTTGTGGACGCTAATCGTGCAGTGCTGGCTATCTTGCAGGCTGCTGATCTGGATGCAGCTACCCGGCGTGGCATGGCGCAGCGCATTGGCCAACAGGTTGGCCAGGGCCCGGCGCAGTAACTGGGGATCAGCCTGCAGGGTGCCACTGCCTTGCTGGCTGAGGCGTAGCTGGCGTTCTTCCGCCACGTCTTCGAAGTAGTCGAACAACTGCGCCAGCAGTGCGGCCAGGTCTACCGTCTGGCGGGCGATCGAGGCCTGTGGTTGCTCGCAGCGGGCGAGGAACAGCATGCTGTCGATCATCCGCGACAGGCGCTCGTATTCTTCCTGGTTGGAGACCAGCACATCCTGGTAATCGCTCACCGAGCGGCTGTGCCGCAGTGCCTGCTGGGTCTGGCCCATGAGATTGCTGAGCGGGGTGCGCATTTCATGGGCGAGGTCTTCAGAAAAGCGCGATAGCTGGGCAAAGCCCTGTTCCAGGCGGGCGAGCATCTGGTTGAGCGCCTGGCTGAGCTGCGCCAGTTCCTGCACGGGCTGCTGTTCGTCGAGACGTGCATCCAGCGTGCGTACGCCGATCGAGGCCGCCTGTTGCGCCAGCTGGCGAACCGGCCGCAGACCGCGTGCACTGACCCAGCCGCCCAGGGCGAAAGCCAGCAGGCCGCAGGCTGCCAGGGCCAGCCACAGGCGCAGGCGATAGCTGGCGAGCATCTGCTGGCGTTCAGCCAGGCTGCGTCCGGCGATCAGGGTGAGTGGGCCTTGCGGGCTGTCCAGGGTTTGCCAGGCCAGGCGCAGGCCTGCGCGGTCGGTGGCATTTGTCAGGCGCGGCTGGGGACTGGCTGGCAGCGTGGGTAGCTGTGCGTTGCTCGGGTTGATGCTGATCAGTGCCTGGCCCTGCGCGTCCAGCAGCCACAGCAGGCTGTCGCGGTTGCCCAGCATGTTTTCATAGAGTGCCGGACGCTGCTGCAAGGCTTGGATACCCGCACTGTCGGCCAGCAGGGCCTGCATGCGTTGCAAGCGGCCGAGCAGCGCCTGGTCGTCGCGCCAGGCCAGCTCGCGGGCCAGCGAGTGATAGAGGTAGGTGCCGAGCAGCCCCAGTACCAGCATGCTGACCAGGGCAAACATCAGCGCCAGGCGCAGACTCAGGCGCCGTGGCCAGTGACTCATGCGGGGGCCTCCAGCAGGTAGCCGATGCCGCGCACGGTATGGATCAGCTTGACGGGGTAGGGGTCGTCGACCTTGGCGCGCAGGCGGCGGATCGCCACATCCACCACGTTGGTGTCGCTGTCGAAGTTCATCTGCCAGACGTGCGAGGCAATCAGTGCGCGAGACAGCACTTCGCCCTCGCGGCTGATCAGCAGGTGCAGCAGGGCAAACTCCTTGTTGGTCAGGGTGAGTCGTTCGCCGTTACGCGTCACCCGGCGACGCAGCAGGTCCAGTTGCAGGTCGGCCACCTGGTAGTGCTCCACCTCACGGACGGGGCCGCGGCGCAACAGGCTGCGTACCCGAGCCAGCAGTTCGGCGTAGGAGAAGGGCTTGATCAGGTAGTCGTCGGCGCCCAGTTCCAGCCCCTTGACGCGATCCTCCACGGCATCGCGGGCAGTGAGGAACAGCACCGGCACCTGGCTGCTACGGCGGATGCGTTGCAGCAGTTGCCAGCCGTCCAGGCCCGGCAGCATGACATCCAGGATGATCAGCGCGAACTCGAACTCTGCCGCCAGGTGCAGGCCGTCCAGCCCGTTGTGAGCGGTCTCCACGGCATAACCGGCCTCGCTCAGCGCCTTGCGCAGGTAATCGGCTGTCTTGGCTTCGTCTTCCACTACCAGGATACGCATCGTCTTCCTCTCCCAGACTGGCGCATAGCCTAGGCGCAATGCGCCGCGCCGCCCATTACAAATTGGTAATCCTCCGGCAATCGGTCTGTGCGGCGGGCTGCGCCAGTATGGCGGCGTGGCAACCAACAACCCCTTTGGAGGAGCGTGTGATGCACATTCGTCAAGCAAGCCTGTCGCTGGTCATTCTGGCCCTTGGACTGAATTCGGCCTGGGCCGCCGACAGCGGCATCGTCAATCGTCCCGAGGTGTCTTTGCAGTTGGCCAACCAGCTGCTTGCAGCCACCCTGGCCAGCTGCCATGCCGCTGAACGCAGCGCGGTTGCCGTGGTGGTCGATCGTGGCGGTAACCCGGTGGCTCTGCAGCGTGATGACAACGTCGGTCCGCACAACACCCTGGCGGCGCAGCGCAAGGCCTATACCGCGCTGTCGACCAAGACGCCCACCGGCCTACTGGCCGAGCGGGCGCGTAGCAACCCGCAGGCGGCCAACCTCAATACCCTCGATGAACTGTTACTGCTGGGCGGCGGTTTGCCGCTGCAGGCCCAGGGCCAGGTCATCGGTGCCATCGGCGTGGCCGGCGCCGGTGGTGCGGAGATGGACGAACGCTGCGCGCAGCAGGCCATCGATCAAGTACTCGGCAAAACCCACTGAAGGAGCGCTTCACCATGCATACCTTGCACAAACTGCTTGCTGCCGCCGCACTGTGCGGTCTGTCTTCGCTGGCCATGGCCAGTGGTAATCCGCTGAGCGTACATGTGCTCAACCTGCAGGATGGCCTGCCATCGCCCGGGGTTAGCGTGACGCTGGAAAAACACGCCGAGAACGGTTGGCAGGCGCTCAACCAGGCGGTGACCAACGAACAGGGGCGGATTACCGCGCTCTATCCGCAAGGGCAGGAGTTGCAGTCGGGCACCTATCGGGTGACGTTCAAAACCGGCGACTGGTTCAAGAAGCAGCAGACCGCCAGTTTCTTCCCGGAAGTCCCGGTGATTTTCGCGGTGGATGGCAGCGTGGCGCACTATCACATTCCGCTGCTGCTCAGCCCCTACGGTTTCTCTACCTATCGCGGCAACTAAGCCGCCACCTGCGGTCAGCCAGGGGCCTGTGTGGCGCCTGGCTGATGGCGTGTGTTCAGCCTTCCTGGGCGCGGTAGGCGCCGGGGGTCAGGCCGGTCCATTTCTTGAAGGCGCGGTGGAACGCCGACGGCTCGGAAAAGCCCAGCTGTTCGGCAATCGCCTGGATATCCAGGTCGTTGCGTCCCAGGTGATAGATCGCCAGATCGCGGCGCAGATGATCCTTGAGTTCCTGAAAACTCGAGCCTTCATCGCGCAGGCGCCGGCGCAGGGTTTGCGGGCTGCTGTGCAGTTGCCGGGCGACGCTTTCCAGGTCAGGCCATTGCTGGCAGTCGCGGCCAAGCAAACGACGTATCTGGCTGGTCAGGCTGTCGCCCGCGTCGGGGCGGGCCAGCAGGTCGGCCGGCGAATGTTGCAGGAACTGTTTGAGGGTGCGCTCGTCCTGCAGCAGCGGCATGTCCAGATAGCGGGCATGGAACAGCAGGCTGGTATGCCCGGCGCTGAAACGCCGCGTACCGGGAAACAGCAGTTCGTACTCGCTGGCATGCGCCGGTTGCGCATAGGTAAAGGTGGCTTCTTCCAGGCGGATACGCTGGCCGATCAGCCAGCTGCCCAGGCGATGCCAGATCACCAGCAGGCTTTCCACGAGAAAATGGTCGGGGTCCCAGAGGTTCTGGTCATCGACGCTCAGGCGCGCCCAGTCGCCTTCACGCTGCAGGGTGATGCAGGGTGCGTCGGGAAACAGCCCGTAGAACAGGCTGCCACGGCGCAGCGCCTTGTCCAGGCTGCGGCAATGGATCAGCGTGTGGCCCATCATGGCAAAGGTGCCGCGTTTGCTGGGCTGACGGCCAAACCCCAGGTATTCGTCGTCGAGCGTTTCCCACAGGCATTGAATGAGCCGGGCGAACTGTGCCGGGTCGACACGCGCACGGGGCTCGCGCAGCACCGCTTCCTGGATGCCGGCCTGGCGCAGTAGCGGCTGGCAGTCCAGGCCGCGGCGCTGGGCGCCGCGCAACGCGGCACGGACGAAGTGGCTGGCAATGGTACGTTCGCGCATGCACAAGCTTCCTGAGTGGGCGGGGCGATGGTAGAGGGCAGGATTGCCCCGGGACAAGCGCCGATCCTGCCAGGCAGGGGCGCTTATTCGGTCGCGCCGTCTTGCGCCCAGTGTGCCGCCGGCCAGTCCTGCAGGAGTGTTTGCAGTTCGTCAGCCGGGAGGGGCCGGGCATACAGGTAGCCCTGTGCCTGCTGGCAGCCCAGGCGATGCAGGGCGGCGGCGATGTCCTGGCTTTCCACCCCTTCGGCGATACAGGCCAGGCCGAGGGTATGTGCCATTTGCACAATGGCACTGACAATGGCCCGGTTGTCCTGGTTGAGGGTGAGGTCCCGGACGAACGACTGGTCGATCTTCAGCTTGTCCACGGCAAGCGTCTGCAGGTAGGCCAGGCTGGAGTAACCGGTACCGAAGTCGTCGATGGACAGGTTGACGCCCATGGCCTTCAGGCGCTTGAGGCTGTCGATGACCTGCTCGGTCTTGTCCACCAGGCTTGATTCGGTGATCTCCAGCTCCAGCAGGCTGGCTGGTAAATGGCTGTCGGCCAGCGCCTGCAGCACGCTTTCTTCGAGATGGCCGTGCTGCAACTGGATAGCCGAGATGTTCACCGCCACTTGCGGCAACGCCAGGCCCTGGCGCTGCCAGCTGGCCGCCTGTGCGCAGGCCTGGCGCAGCACCCACTCGCCCAGCGGAATGATCAGCCGGCTTTCTTCGGCGGCGGGAATGAACTCGGCGGGTGAAATCATGCCGCGTACGGGGTGCTGCCAGCGCACTAGGGCTTCCACGCCGCTCAGTCGGCCACTGGCCAGGTCGATCTGCGGCTGGTAGTAGAGCTGCAGCTGGTGCTGGGCGATTGCCTGGCGCAAATCATTGAGCAGTTGCAGGCGCGCCAGGGCCTGCTGGTTCATCGTGCTGTCGAAGAATCGCCAGGTTTGCCGGCCGTCCTGCTTGGCCTGGTACATGGCGGTTTCCGCGTTGCGCAGCAGGGTTTCGCAGTCCTGGCCGTCATGCGGGGCGACGGCGGCGCCGAGCGACAGGCTGATGGTCTGCAGATGACCATGCAGCAGGAAGGGGCGTTGCAGGCCGTTGAGGATGCGTTCGGCCAGCAAGCCCACGCTTTCGGCATTCTCGACGTCGGGCATGAGGATGACAAATTCGTCGCCGGTGGCTCGACACAGGGTGTCGGAGCTGCGCAGCAGGCCTTGCAGGCGGCTGCCCAGTTCACGGATCAGCGTGTCGCCGCAGGCATGCCCCAGCGAGTCGTTGACGTCCTTGAAGCCGTCGATATCCATGTACAGCAGGGCGACCTGCTGGGCATCTCGGGACAGCGTGCTGAGTGCCTTGCTGGTGCGGTCGCGGAGCAACTCAAGGTTGGGCAGGCCGGTCAGGTTGTCGTAGAACGACAGGGTTTCCACCTGCTGTTCGGCACGTCGTCGCTCGCTGATTTCACTGGTCAGCTGGATATACGGCTGCTGGATACTGGAGACGAATACCACTCGATAGACCACCAGGCAGGCCAGCACCTTATAGGCATGGCCGAGCAACTGGTAGATATCATGCGGGTTGCGGTAGGCGGTGAAGCACAACTCCGAAAGGATCGAAATGCCTACCGCCAGCAGCAGGCCTTGGCGGTCGAAGGGTTGCTCACGGCGTCGCAACAGACCCACGGCCGCACAGGCCAGCAGGCCGATGACCAGCCACTCCATGACAATCTTCAGCGGGGTAAGACCCTGGCCCTCGATGAACATGCGTGGAAACAGTTGTGGCTGGTAGAGGCGCAGGTAAACCATCAGGGCCACTCCGCCCAGGGTGGCCGCCAGCCACTGGTAGCGCTGCTGTGGATTAGAGAGCGGCCGCCAGGCACGAAGTGCCACACCGAGTAATACCAGTGCTTCGCTAAGACGGGCGGCCAACCAGAAGTCGATGGCTTTCTCCACGCTGGACGGGGTGATGAAGTCGGGCATGCCGCGATAGGACAGCAGATGGGCGCTGTCCAGCAGTGCCACCGCCAGGTAGCCACAGGCCAGCAGGCTGAGGTTGCCGGCCTGCTCGCTGCGGTAGCTGTGCCAGCTGATGCTGAACACCAGCGCAGCGACCACGATGGCCAGCAGCTCCATGCAGCTGTGTAGCCAGGTGGGGAACCAGTTGCCCGCGGTCTTCAGCAGGCTGTTAGCCGGCAGCAGCCAGACGATCAGGAGCACGGCGGCCAGCCAGCCGAGAATGACCAGGGTGCTGCGGCTGAACAGAGGGCTATTGTCGTGGCTCTGGTACATGCGTAACTCGTCGAAGCGGTTTGTTCTTGTGGTGGCGGCAGCCTAGCAAGACTCGTGACGCTTTGCCTCTGGACGAATGGGTCAATTGAGGCTGAGCACCTGCGTCATTGAGAGCGCTTGCCCGGCCAGCCTACCCTGCGTGGCAGATCAACCCGGCGGAGACCCGAACGATGCAGCGCACCCATTTCGAAACCGAACACAACATGTTCCGCGAGTCCTTCCGCGCCTTCCTGCTCAAGGAAGTGGTGCCGCACCAGGAAGCCTGGGAAGAGGCCGGCATGGTCAGCCGCGAGGTCTGGCTCAAAGCTGGCGAGCAGGGCTTCCTGCTGCCCTGGGCCGAGGAGGAATACGGCGGCCTGGGCCTGAAGGATTTCCGCTACGAGCAGATCATGTGCGAGGAACTGGCGCGCATCAACGAAGCCGGTTTCATGATTCCGCTGCACTCGGCCCTGTGCGGCCCCTATATCGCCGAGTACGGCAATGCCGAGCAGAAGGCCCGCCTGATGCCGGGCATCATCCGGGGCGAAACCATCCTCGCCGTGGCCATGACCGAACCGGGTGCCGGTTCCGATCTGGCCGGTATGCGCACCACGGCGGTGGACAAGGGCGACCACTGGGAGCTGAACGGCTCCAAGGTATTTATCTCCAACGGCTACCTGGCCGATGTGGTGATCGTCGCGGCGAAGACCGATCCGTCCAACAAGCACGCCATGGGCCTGTTCCTGGTCGAGCGCGGCATGCCGGGCTTCGAGCGCGGCAAGAAGCTGAAGAAGCTGGGCATGCATAGCCAGGATACCGCTGAGCTGTTCTTCAACAACGTCAAGGTGCCCAAGGCCAACCTGCTCGGCGACGCCAAGGGCGGCTTCTTCTACCTGATGAATATGCTCGCCCAGGAACGCCTGACCAACGCCTGCGGCGCGGTCGCCGGCGCCGAGGCGGCCCTGCAGACCACCATCGACTACGTGAAGGAGCGCCAGGCCTTCGGTCGTCCGGTGTCGCACTTCCAGAACACCCGCTTCAAGCTGGCCGAAATGCGCACCCAGGTGGACGTGGCCCAGGTGTTCACCGACCGCTGCGTGATGGACCACAACCAGAAGAAGCTCAGCCCCGAGGTGGCCGCCGAGGCCAAGCTGTTCACCACCGAGCTGCTCTGCAAGGTGGTCGACGAAGGCGTGCAGCTGCACGGCGGCTGGGGCTACATGTGGGAATACCCGATCTGCAAGATGTACGCGAACGCGCGCATCCAGCGCATCTTCGCCGGCACCTCGGAGATCATGAAGGAGATCATCAGTCGCGGGATGAAGCTGTAGCATCGGCTGCAAGCACAAGCAGCAAGCGAATAATGAATAGCACGCAGCCGTAACGTGATTCGAGCCATAACAACAAGAAGGATCTGGCGATGAGTGAGCCTCTGCAACTGCCGCTACAGCGCTTCAACCACTGGTTGCAGCAGCAGCCCGATGCCGTCTGGCTGCGCCAGCCGGTGGCCGGTGTGTGGCACGATTTCACCTGGCGGCAGGTCGACGAGCAGGCCCGCCGCCTGGCCAGTGCTTTGCTGGCGCTGGGCTGCGCGCCCGGCGAGCGGGTGGCACTGCTGGCGAAGAACTGCGCGGAGTGGTTCATCAGCGATCTGGCCATCCAGCTCGCCGGTCTGATCAGCGTGCCGCTCTACCCGCTGCAGGCGCCGGAGCAGATCGCCTACGTGCTGGAGCATGCCGACTGCAAGGTGATCCTGGTCGGCAAGCTGGATGAGTCGGACAAGCTCGCCACGGGGATCGCACCGCACATCAGGCGCATCGCCATGCCCTATCCGAGCATGCCCACGGCGCATGACTGGCACAGCCTGTTGGCCCGCCACGCGCCGCTGACCGGCACCCGTGAGCAGCAGGCCGATGAGCTGCTGTCGATTCTCTATACCTCCGGCACCACAGGCGCGCCCAAGGGCGTGATGCTCTCGGCCGGGGCCATGGCCCGTTCGGCGGCCTGGGCCACCAGCGAGCTGGGGGTCGGAGCGGGCGACCAGTTCTTTTCCTACCTGCCGCTGTCGCATGCCGCCGAGCGCTTTCTGGTGCAGTTCAACAGCTTGTACAGCGGCGCACCGGTGGCCTTTGTCGAGTCGCTGGAGACCTTCGCCAGCGACCTGCGGCATGTCCGGCCGACCGTGTTCTTCTCGGTGCCGCGCTTGTGGACGCGTTTCCAGCAGGGCGTGCTGGAGAAGCTGCCGCAGAGCAGACTGGATCGCCTGCTGGGCATCCCGCTGCTGGGCTGGCTGGTGGCGCGCAAGATTCGCGCGGGGCTCGGCCTGGACCGGGCGCGGGTGTTGATATCCGGCGCGGCCGCCATCTCCACCGGGCTGCTGGCCTGGTACCAGCGCATCGGCCTGACGATCTGCGAGGGCTATGGCATGACCGAGCATTTCGCCTATGGCTGCTTCAACCGGCCGGGGCAGGTGCGTCTGGACAGCGTGGGGCGGCCGATGCCCAACCTTGAGGTACGTATTGCCGAGGACGGCGAGATTCTGCTGCGCAGCCAGACGCTGATGCAGGGCTATTACCGCGACCCGGAGAAGACCGCCGAGACGCTGCGTGACGGCTGGCTGCACACCGGCGACAAGGGCACGCTGGATGACGACGGCTATTTGCGCATCACCGGGCGGGTCAAGGACATCTTCAAGACCAGCAAGGGCAAGTACGTGGCGCCGGCGCCCATCGAGGGTGAGATCGCCAAGTGCCCGTGGGTCGAGCAGGTCTGCCTGATGGGCAGCAACCTCGACCAGCCGCTGGCACTGATCGAGTTGTCCCCGGCAGCCCGCCAGCAGGCGCAGGCGCTTGTGTCAGCAGAACTGCTGGCACACCTGGCTGCACTCAATAGCCATCTGGAGCCGCACCAGCGGATCAGCCATTTCGTGCTGGTGCGCGAGCCCTGGACGGTGGACAACGGTTGCATGACGCCAACCATGAAGATTCGCCGCAATGTGCTGGAGGCGCGCTACGCCGGGCTGGTCGAACAGCTGCCGGCAGATCAGCCGCTGCTCTGGGAATGAACCTGATGACGGCGCGGGCCTGCTCCGCGCCGCACGTTGAACTGTATTGAGGAGTCGCTATGTCCGGTCCGTTGTCTTCGCTGAAAGTGCTGGATTTCTCCACCCTGCTGCCGGGGCCGTTCGCCTCGCTGCTGCTGGCCGACATGGGCGCCGAGGTGCTGCGCGTCGAGTCGCCGTCGCGCATGGACCTGGTGCGCGTGCTGCCGCCCCACGACCAGGGCGTGTCGGCCAGCCATGCCTATCTCAACCGCAACAAGCGCGGTATGGCCCTGGACCTGAAAAAGCCCGAGGCGGTGGCGCTGGTCAAGCAGCTGGTGCAGGAGTACGACATCGTCCTGGAGCAGTTTCGCCCCGGCGTGATGGACAAGCTCGGCGTGGGTTACCAGGCGCTGCGGGCGGTCAACCCGAAGCTGATCTATGTGTCGATCACCGGCTACGGCCAGACCGGCCCCTACAAGGATCGCGCCGGGCACGACATCAACTACCTGGCCCTGGCGGGGCTGGCCAGCTATACCGGCCGACGCGACACGGGGCCGCTACCATTGGGCATTCAGGCCGCGGATATCGCCGGTGGTTCGCTGCACGGGGTGATCGGCCTGCTGGCCGCCGTGGTACAGCGCCAGGTGACAGGGCAGGGGCAGCACGTCGATATCAGCATGACTGACTGTGCGTTCAGTTTGCATGCGCTGTCCGGCGCGGGCTACCTGGCCTGTGGCGTGGAGCCGCAGATGGAGAACCAGGCGCTGAATGGCGGCAGCTTCTATGACTACTACCGCACCCGCGACGGTCGCTGGTTCGCGGTGGGCAGCCTGGAGCCGCAGTTCATGCAGCAGTTCTGCGCCGCCATTGGCCGTCCCGAGCTGGCTGCCCGTGGCCTGTCGATGCAGCCCGCGGACCAGCAGGCGCTCAAGCGGGAAATCCAGATGGAATTCGAGAAGCGCGACTTCGCCGACTGGCGCGAGCGGTTCGCCGCGCTGGACGCCTGTGTCGAGCCGATGCTGGAACTGGCCGAGGCGGTTGAGCACCCGCAGCTCAAGGCCCGCGGGTTGGTTACCGAGGTGCCGCGCGAAGGTGCCGCGCCGCAGCGGCAAATTGCCTGCCCGATCAAGTTCTCCAGCGGGATCGATGCGCCGCGGCATATCGGCGTGCCGGTCGGCGCGCATACCGATCAGGTGCTGACCGAGCTGGGCTTTTCGGCTGAGCGTATTGCCGAACTGCGCGCCGGCAAGGTGGTGGCCTGAGAGCCTGTTTATGATCTCCTGGCTGTCGGCCATACAGCGTTAAAAACGATCTCGGATGCTCATTTACCACTCGTAAACTGCGCTTCCTCGACCGTTTTTGCCTTGTCTGGCTCTAATCCAGAAGATCGTAAATTGGCTCTGGCTTCGGGTTATTCGCGGCGCTGCTCGCCAGTAAAGCTCAGGGTGACCTTGCAGCGCCGGCAGAAATAGCGCCGGCCTTGCCCCACCAGGCGATGACGCTGGCTGGAGAAGGGAAACTCGCCGCCCTCGGTGCAGGCACAGCGATAGATGTAGCGGGTTTGTACGCGGCGCTGCACTTGGTAGCTGTGGCAGCGCTCCGGTACCAGGCCATAGACGCCGCGCATGATCAGTTGCCATTCCTCGCCATGCGGGGCGATGCGTGGGCCGAACATCTGGTGCGCGACCAGGTGGGCCACCTCGTGGGCCACGGTCTGGCGCAGGAAGTGCTCCTGGTTTTCGCGGTACAACTGGGCGTTGAAGCGCAGCTTGTTTTCCGTGAGGTGCGCAACGCCCGCTTTCAGACCGCGCAGGCGCAGGCTGACCGCAGGACGCAGGAAAGGACGCTGGAAGAAGGCCTCGGCCAGCTGGTAGCAGGCTTCGACACGCTGCAGAAGGGCTTCGCTCATGGCGCGATTATGCCAGAGCCAGCTCACTGGTAATGTCGGCGCAGCACTTCCATGGCCAGGTTGATGGTTTGCAGGCGCTCGTGGCTGCCGCCGCGGTCCGGGTGATGTTGGCTGACCAGTTGCCGGTAGCGCCGGGTGATCGCGCCCAGCGACAGGTCCTCTGCCGTGTGCAGCTCGAACAGCTCCAGCGCGGCCTGACGGTCTTCGTTGCCGTGCAGGCGTGTCCAGAAACTGGCCAGCAGGCGCTCCACGTCGTCACTACCGGTGTCCTCCAGGTGTTGCAGGTCAAGGTAGTAGCTGCGCAGCGGATCATGGCTGGCCAGCGCCTGGCTGCCCGGCGTCCAGGGCGCCAGCTGGACGCACAACGGGCTGATCAGCAGCTGCGCCTGGCCGCGCTCCAACAACAGGTCACGCAGCTGGTACAGACCGTTGAACAGCAGGAAATGGCAGCGAAACAGGCACAACGGGTCACTCAGTTCTCCGCTCGGCAACGGGTTGTCGGCCTGGCTGCGCAGCTGTTGCAGCAACTGGTATTCGCTAAGCCCGGCCGGTTGCTGTTGCAGCAGCAGGAGCAGTTGCTGGCAGAAGGTCGGTAGCGGGGCAGCGGCAGGGCACATGGTCGACTCATTGCAAGGGGGGGCTGGGGAGGCGCCGGCTTTGCGGGTAAAATGCCGGCCTTTTACGCATCCGGACCGACACCCAGCATGGCAACCCTTTCGGTGAACCAGAACAAACTGCAAAAACGCCTGCGCCGCCTGGCTGGCGAGGCGATTGCCGATTACAACATGATCGAGGACGGCGACAAGGTGATGGTCTGCCTGTCCGGCGGCAAGGATAGCTATACCTTGCTGGATATTCTGCTGTACCTGCAGAAGGTCGCGCCGATCCGCTTCGACATCGTAGCGGTCAACCTCGACCAGAAACAGCCCGGCTTTCCCGAGCATGTGCTGCCGCAATACCTGTCGTCGATTGGTGTGGATTACCACATCCTCGAGAAGGACACCTATTCGGTGGTCAAGGAGAAGATCCCCGAGGGCAAGACCACCTGTTCGCTGTGCTCGCGCCTGCGCCGTGGCACCCTGTACACCTTCGCCGACGAGATCGGCGCGACCAAGATGGCCCTCGGTCACCATCGCGACGACATCGTCGAAACCTTCTTCCTCAACCTGTTCTACGGCGGCACGCTGAAGGCCATGCCGCCCAAGCTGCTCTCCGACGACGGGCGCAATGTGGTGATCCGCCCGCTGGCCTACTGCAGCGAGAAGGACATCGAAGCCTATTCGGCGCTCAAGGAGTTCCCGATCATCCCCTGTAACCTGTGTGGTTCGCAGGAGAACCTGCAGCGCCAGGTGGTCAAGGAAATGCTCCTGGAATGGGAGCGCAAGTCACCGGGGCGTACCGAGATCATGTTCCGCGCCCTGCAGAACGTGGTGCCTTCGCAACTGGCCGATGGCCAGTTGTTCGACTTCAAGAGCCTGCGCATCGACGATAACGCCACACCGCGTTTTGTTGACGTGATGAATCTCTAGCCGGTTGCCAGAAGGAGCACGCACATGGCGGATTTCCAGCGGCTTTATGAATACGCGGTCAACCGGTTTGGCTCGCCGCAAGCCCTTGAAGCACGCCTGCCGCAACCGCTGAGCAACGCCGCGCTACGCGCGGTCAGTGATGATCGTTATTTGTCGCTGCTGACCCAGCGGATCTTTCGCGCCGGCCTCAAGCACAGCCTGGTGGATGCCAAGTGGCCGGCGTTCGAGGAGGCGTTTTTTCGCTTCGTGCCGGAAAAGGTCGTGCTGATGGGCGCCGAGCACCTGGAGCGGCTGATGGCGGATCGCCGGCTGATCCGTCACCTCGGCAAGCTGGCCAGCGTGCCGCGCAATGCGCAGATGCTGCTGGACATCGCGGCGACGCACGGCAGCTTTGCCGCCTGGCTGGCCGACTGGCCGGGCACTGACATCGTTGGCCTGTGGCGTTATCTGGCGCGGCATGGCCAGCAGCTGGGCGGCCTGTCGGCACCGCGTTTTCTGCGCATGGCCGGCAAGGACACCTTTATTCTCAGCCCGGATGTGCTGGCCGCACTCAAGGGGTTGGGCGTGATCGAGCGGCCGCCGACCAGCCAGGCCGCGCTGGCCACGGTGCAGGCGCAGTTCAACCAGTGGCAGGCAGAAACGGGCCGTCCCTTGGCGCAGTTGTCGATGCTTCTGGCGCTGAGCGCCGACCACTGAGCAAACGGCGCGGTTAGATGGCCCAGCTGCGGCACTGAGTCACAGCTGGGGCGATTGAATTTGCAAATCGATCCCATAGACGGCATAGTCGCGCGATTCCAACAATTCGACACGGTCGTGCCCATGCCTCATCGCTTCGCACCCCTCGTGCCAGTTACCTTGGCCCTCCTGTTGTCTGCCTGTGCCCATCAAGGCGCGTCTGACAGTCCATTTGCCGCTGCTGACAGCGTGGCAGAGTCCGTGCGTCTCGCCGAGCTGCAGCTTGATCAGACCCAGGCGGAAGAGCAGGCCATGGCCGAGCTCAGTGACGAACAGGACTACCAGATGCCCAGTCTGGCCGACAGCATGATCGAGCAAGGACGAGCCCTGCTGGGGACGCGCTATCGCATGGGCGGCAGCTCGGCGAAGACCGGTTTCGACTGCAGTGGTTTTGTCGGCTTCCTGTACAAGCAGGAAATGGGTATCCAGTTGCCGCGTTCCTCGCGGGAACTGATCAAGGTCGATGCGCCCAAGGTGGCGCGTGCCGAGCTGGAACCGGGCGACGTACTGTTCTTCAACAACCGCGGGCGTGGTCAGGTCAGCCATGTCGGCATCTTCATTGGCGATGACCAGTTCATCCATTCCTCCAGCTCGCGTAGCGGTGGCGTGCGTATCGACAGCCTGGAAGATCGTTACTGGAAAGCCAGCTACATGCTCGCCAAGCGCATCCTCCCGGAAGGCCCACAGCCGTTTGCCGAGCAGTCGTTGAGCAGCGAAAACTGACTGTCTGACTTGCCTGTCCAACGCATGGCAGGCAGAGTAGGGCGGTCGTCCGCCGGCTGGAGCCGCCCATGCCTTCATCGCGCCTGTCGCTTGCCAGCCTGCTGCTGAGCAGTGTGTTGCTGGTCGCCTGCAGCAGCCAGGCACCGCAACCCTATATCGCACCGCCCGTGCAGGTTGTCCCGGAGCGTTCCGGCGTGGCCGAGGACGTGCTGTTTCGCGCCATCGGCCTGGTCGGTACGCCCTATGTATATGGCGGCAACACGCCGCAAGGTGGCTTCGACTGCAGCGGGTTGATCGGTTTCGTGTTTCGTGACGCCGCCGGCGTGCAGTTGCCGCGTTCCACGCGCGAAATGATCGCCCTGCGCGTACCCAGCGTGCAGCGCCACAGCCTGCAGCCGGGCGACCTGGTGTTCTTTGCCACCAATGGTGGCGGCCAGGTGAGTCATGCCGGTATCTACGTCGGTGAAGACCGTTTCGTCCATGCACCGTCCAGTGGCGGTACGGTGCGCCTGGATAGCCTGTCGGCACGCTACTGGCAAAATAGCTACCTCGGCGCACGCCGCGTACTGGCTGGACAGCGCCTGGCCAGTAATCCCTGATTGACCCGGAGCGGTTAACCCTCTAGAGTCCGCGCCCTGCTTCAGGTGCCTCATGCAGAGGCTGAAACTGGGAAGCCGGTGAGAAACCGGCGCTGCCCCCGCAACGGTAAGTGAGATGAGCGAGCGGCTCTTGGCCGGCTCGCCTGTCGTGATGAATGCCACTGTGCGCCAGCATGGGAAGGTTTCACGACACCAGGCATGACCTGCATCCACCAGCCCGGAGACCGGCCTGTCGCATTCCCATGGCACGCGGCGGGCGTGGTCGGGCACGCCACGGCGCACCGCCGGGCTGTCTTGTCTCCTCTTGCTCTGCGTAGCCTTTACCGGCAATCACGCGGCGGGCGTGATGGAGACAGTTTTGATGCACAAGCAAGTCCTGCGCGCTGGCCTTTTCGGGCCAGCCAGTCTGTTCTGCCTGGTTGCCCAGGCCAGTCACGATACCCTCAATCTGCAGCAGCAATGGGTTACCGCAACCCGCACCAGCCAGGCCAGCCAGGCACGGCTGGCTGCCAGCAGCCTGCTCGATCGCCAGGCCATCGAGCACAGCCAGGCGCAATCGTTGCCTGAATTGCTGCAGCGTCTGCCGGGCATCAGCCTGACCAACAGCGGTGGCCCCGGCAAGGCCACCTCGCTATTCATGCGCGGCACGCCCAGCAACCATGTGCTGGTGCTCATCGATGGCGTAAAAGCCGGCTCGGTGAGCAGTGGTGGTCTGGCCTGGCAGGACCTGCCGCTGGAGTTGATCGAGCGTGTCGAGGTGGTGCGCGGGCCGCGTTCCGGCCTGTATGGCTCGGAAGCCATTGGCGGGGTCATCCAGATTTTCACGCGTCAGGCCGATAGCCAGCAGGCGCGGCCATTCTTCAGTCTTGGCTATGGCAGCCAGGCGACGCGCACGGCCAGTGGCGGGGTGAGCGGCGCGGCGGGGCCGGCCTGGTACAGTCTGGCGGCGAGCAGCCAGGCCAGTCATGGACTCGAAGCCAAGCAGCCGCGCGCCAGTGGTTATGAGGCCGACCACGACGGCTATCGCAACCTGGCCAGCAGCCTGCGCGGCGGTGTGCAGCTGAATGACGACCTGCAACTTTCCGCCAGTCTGTTGCAGGCGCGCACTCATAATGACTTCGACGGGGTGAACAGCAAGCGTACGACGGGCTTTTCCGCGTACGGCGAGGGTGTGCAGGACGTGCTGGGCGCCACCCTCAGCTATCAACCGCTGGGCATCTGGGGCAGTCGCGTGCAGGTGGGCCGCAGTCAGGACAAGTCGGATAATTTCCAGGATGGCCGGTTCTATTCGCGCTTCGACTCGCGGCGCGACAGCCTCAGCTGGCAGAACGACTTCACCCTCAGCGCGGGGCATGTGTTCAGCCTGGGGGTAGATGGCCAGCGCGACGAGATCAATGGCAGCACGCCCTATGCACGGGATAATCGCGACAGCCATGGCCTGTTCAGCCAATACCTCGGTGAACTGGGGCGTCACCAGTGGCAGGTCAATCTGCGTCGTGACGAGGATGAGCAGTTCGGTCGCCATGACACTGGCAGCCTGGCCTATGGCTATCAGCTGAACCATGCCCTGCTGCTGTCGGCCAGCTATGGCGAAGCCTACAAGGCGCCTACCTTCAACCAGTTGTACTACCCGGGATTCGGCAATCCGCAGTTGCAGCCCGAGCAGTCGCGCAGTGCCGAGCTGGGCCTGAGCGCTGAGCATGACTGGGGACAGTGGTCGCTGCATGCCTACCGCAGTGAAATCGACAACCTGATCGCCACCGTGACCCGCCTGGTCAACGGCAAGCGCCAGAGCATGGCCGAAGGCGTGGACCGGGCGCTGGTCCATGGCCTGGAGATGCAGTTGTCCAGTCAGTGGCAGGCCTGGAGCTGGCAGGCCAACTACAGCCTGATCGATACGCAGAACCGCAGCCGCCGCCTGGTTGCCGGCCAGTCGCTGTATGGCAAGCCGCTGAATCGCCGGCCACGGCAGACCTTCAACCTGGAGCTGGACCGCGCGCTGGGCCGCTTCAGCCTGGGTGGCAGCCTGCATGCCCAGGGCGCCAGCTATGACGACCTGGCCAAGCAAACCGAACTGGCCGGGTTCGTGACCCTCGACCTGCGCGGCGAATACCGCCTCAGCCCGGCCTGGCGCCTGCAGGCGCGCCTGAGCAACCTGCTGGATGCGGATTACCAGACCGTCGATGGCTTCAACCAGCCGGGCCGTGGTGCCTGGCTGACCCTGCGCTACAACGCTTTGTGACCTGACCTGAAGGAGATTTCCATGCCCCTTGCAACCCCGCGCCAGCAATGGCTGGTTGGCCTGATCCTGCTGTGCCTGCTGCTGCTCACCCGTGGTCAGCATTTCGCCACACTCAACCTGCCCAGTGCGTCCTGGGCGGTGTACTTCGTTGGCGGGGCCTTGCTGGCTTCGCCGCTGGCCTTTGCCGGTCTGTTTGCCGGCGCAGTGGCCATGGACTTTGGCCTGTTCAGCCAGGGGGCGGTCAGTGACTGGTGCCTGACCCCGGCCTACTGGCTGCTGCTGCCAGCCTATGCCAGCCTGTGGCTGGGCGGGCGCCTGTATGCGCGCGGGCATGCCTGCCAGGCCAGTGCGCTGTGGCGTCTGCTGTGCTGTGTGCTGGGTGCTTCACTGGTCTGCCATCTGTTGTCCAGCGGCGGCTTCTACTTCTTCTCCGGGCATTTTGCCGATGCCAGTCTGGCCAACTGGCTGCCACGCATTGCCGAGTACTATCCGCGCTCACTGGCGGCGATGAGCTTCTATGTATGCTTGGCCGCGGTGCTTTACAGCCTGCGCCAGGGCCTGGCCCTGGCCTCACGTCAGCAGCGGTGGCTGTGATGAGCGAGCAGACCGCCCGCGATGCCCGCCACCAGGCGCGCATGCAACGTAAGAAAGCGCTGATCGATCAGCGTATCGCCGAAGCCCAGGACGAGTACGGCTTGTTGTTGGTACACAGCGGCAACGGCAAGGGCAAGAGCAGTGCCGCCTTCGGCATGCTGGCGCGTACCCTCGGGCATGGCCTGCGTGGCGCCGTGGTGCAGTTCATCAAGGGGGCGGCCAGTACCGGTGAGGAGGCCTTCTTCCGGCAATTCCCCGAGCAGGTGCGCTACCACGTGATGGGCGAGGGCTTTACCTGGGAAACCCAGGACCGCCAGCGCGACATGGCCAAGGCCGCTGAAGCCTGGGCGGTGGCCCGCGAGCTGCTGAGTGACGAGACGCTTGCCCTGGTAGTGCTCGACGAGCTGAACATCGCGCTCAAGTACGGCTATCTGGCACTGGACGAGGTGCTTGCCGATATCCAGGCGCGCCCGTTGCACCAGCATGTGGTGGTGACCGGGCGCGGGGCGCCGGCGGAGCTGATCGAGGCGGCCGATACGGTCACCGAGATGGGCCTGGTCAAGCATGCCTTCAAGGCCGGGGTGAAGGCGCAACGCGGGGTGGAGTACTGATGGCCCGCCATTGCCCGGCGCTGCTGGTCGCGGCCCCGGCTTCGGGGCAGGGCAAGACCACCCTGACTGCCGCCCTGGCGCGCCTGCATGTACGCCAGGGGCGTCGGGTGCGGGTGTTCAAGTGCGGCCCGGATTTTCTCGACCCGATGATCCTCGCCCGCGCCAGTGCTGCGCCGGTGTACCAGCTGGACCTGTGGATGGTTGGCCACGCGGCCTCGCGCCGCTTGCTCTGGGAAGCGGCCGGCGAAGCCGACCTGATCCTCATCGAAGGGGTGATGGGGCTGTTCGATGGCCAGCCTTCGGCGGCCGACCTGGCCCGTGAATTTGGCGTGCCGGTACTGGCGGTTATCGATGGCAGTGGCATGGCGCAAACCTTTGGGGCCATGGCCCACGGCTTGGCCAGCTACCAGGCGGGCCTGCCGTTTGCCGGGGTGTTGGCCAACCGCGTGGGCAGCCTACGCCACGGCGAGATCCTGCGTGACAGCCTGCCGGCCGGGCTGGCCTGGTATGGCGCGCTGCCCCGTGAAGCGGCCTTCGCCTTGCCCAGCCGCCACCTCGGCCTGGTACAGGCCGAGGAGCTGGCTGATCTGGATGCCCGTCTGGATGCGGCCGCCGACGCGCTGCTGGCCAGTGCCGGCGCGCAGTTGCCGGCGGCGCTGGAGTTTCATGGCGAACCGCCTGCGGCGTTGCCGGCAAGCCTGGCGGGGCTGCGCATCGGGGTCGCCCGTGACGCCAGCTTTGCCTTTGTCTACCAGGCCAATCTCGATCTGCTGCGTGGTATGGGCGCCGAACTGAGCTTCTTTTCCCCGCTGCATGACCGGCAATTGCCGGCGGTGGACAGTTTGTACCTGCCGGGTGGCTATCCGGAGCTGCACCTGCAGGCGCTGGCCGACAACCAGCCGATGCTGCAGGCGATTCGTCAGCATCACGCCGCCGGCAAACCGATCCTCGCCGAGTGTGGTGGCATGCTCTATTGCCTGGAGCAACTGAGTGACCGACAGGGCCGGGCGGCCAGCCTGCTTGGCCTGTTGCCGGGCCAGGCGCAGATGCAGGAGCGCCTGGTGGCGCTGGCCCTGCAGGAAGTCGCACTGCCCGGCGGACGTTTACGCGGGCATACTTATCACCACTCGCAGCTGCACTGCACGCTGCCCGCCCTGGCCCGGGGCGAGTGCCCCAACTACCGGCGCACCAGCGAGGCGGTCTATCGCCTGGGACGCCTCACGGCCAGCTATATCCACCTGTACCTGCCGAGTAATCCTGCGGCGGCAGCGGAGCTGTTTTTGCCATGAATCCCCACGCCTTTTCTGCCGCAGAGCAGGCGGCCGTCTATCGGGCCATTGCCGAGCGGCGTGACATGCGCCACTTCAGCCCCGGCACGCTGAGTGACGAGCAACTGCAGCGTCTGCTGCAGGCCGCGCACTGCGCACCGAGTGTCGGCCTGATGCAGCCCTGGCGGTTTATCCGCATTACCCAGCCGACCCTGCGCCAGCGCCTCGGCGAGCTGGTCGAGGAAGAACGGCTGCGCACCGCCGAGGCGCTCGGCGAGCGCGGCAACGCATTCATGCAGCTGAAGGTCGAAGGCATCAACGAGTGTGCCGAGTTGCTGGTCGCGGCGCTCATGGAGGGGCGCGAGGCGCATGTGTTTGGGCGCCGTACCCTGCCGGAGATGGACCTGGCCTCGCTGGCCTGTGCCATCCAGAACCTCTGGCTGGCGGCGCGGGTCGAGGGGCTGGGCCTGGGTTGGGTGTCGCTGTTCGATCCGCAGGCAGTGGCTGAGCTGCTCGGCCTGCCGCCCGGTGCCAAGGCGGTGGCGATTCTCTGCCTGGGGCCGGTGCCGGCCTTTTATGCGCAGCCCATGCTGGTCGAGCAGGGCTGGATTGAACCGCGTCCGCTGCACGAGCTGCTGTTCACTGACCACTGGGGTGTCAGCGGATGAGCAGCGCCTGGCTGCTGCTGGCCGCGCTGGCTGTCGATCTGTGCTTGGGCGAGCCGCGTCGCGCACATCCGCTGGTGGCCTTCGGGCGCCTCGCGGAGCGCCTGCAGCAGCGCTTCAATCCGGGCGGGGCGGGCTGGCGTAGCCATGGGGTAAGCGCCTGGGCGCTGGCGGTGCTGCCGCTGACTCTGGCCAGCGCGGGGCTGGTGCAGCTGCCGGTCATCGGCGTCTGGCTGGAAATTTTCCTGCTGTACCTGGCGATTGGCCAGCGCAGCCTGCTGGAACATGGCCAGGCGGTGGCCAGCGCCTTGCGCCTCGGCGACCTGACGGCAGCCCGTGCGGCGGTGGCGCGCATGGTCAGTCGCGATACGGCTTGCCTGGATGAGCAGGGTGTGGCCCGCGCGGCCTGCGAGTCGGTGCTGGAAAACGGCAACGATGCCCTGTTTGCCACGCTGTTCTGGTTCTGCCTGTTCGGCGCTCCGGGGGCTGTGCTGTATCGCCTGGCCAATACCCTGGATGCCATGTGGGGCTACCGCACCGCCGAGCTGGAGCGCTTCGGCTGGGCCGCGGCGCGTATTGACGACCTGCTCAACTACCTGCCGGCGCGCCTGGTGGCGTTCAGTTATGCCTTGCTCGGCAATACCTGGCGGGCGCTGCGCTGCTGGCAGCTGCAGGCGGGCGAGCATGACAGCCCGAATGCCGGGCCGGTGATGGCGGCCGGCGCCGGCGCGCTGAACCTGGCGCTGGGTGGTCCGGCGCGTTATCACGGGGTATGGCAGATGCGCCCGCTGCTGGGCGAGGGACAGGCCCCACGGGCGCGTGATATCGAACGCTGCAACAATCTGGTCGTGGCCACCTGCCTGTTCTGGCTGCTGCTGATCGTTCTGGGATATGCCTATGTCTGAATGGCTGGAACACGGCGGCCAGCTGCGCCGGGCGGCACGTCACTACGGCATCGCCGAAGCGCGCTGGCTGGACCTGTCCACCGGCATCGCGCCCTACACCCTGGCGCTTCCCGAACTGCCGGCGAGTGCCTGGCAGCGCCTGCCGGAAGCCGACGATGGCCTGGAAGCCGCGGCCCGCGACTACTACGGCTGTGCCCAGCTGCTTGCCGTGGCCGGTTCGCAGGCGGCCCTGCAGGTGTTGCCGCAGCTGCGCGCAGCGGGCCTGGTCGGGGTGCTCAGCCCCAGCTATGCCGAACATGCACGGGCCTGGCGGACAGCCGGGCACCGGGTGCGCGGGCTCTCCGTGCAGGGCATGGAACGCCAGTTGGCACAGTGCGATGTGCTGTTGCTGGTCAACCCCAACAACCCCACCGGGCAGCGCCTTGAGCCACAGCGCCTGCTCGACTGGCACGCGCAACTGGCAGAACGTAGTGGCTGGCTGGTGGTTGACGAGGCGTTCATCGACTGCGCGCCGGCCTTCAGCCTGGCCAGTGCCTGCCCGCGTCCTGGGCTGATCGTGCTGCGCTCGTTCGGCAAGTTCTTCGGTATGGCCGGTGCTCGGCTGGGCTTTGTGCTGGGTGAGGCCGCGCTGCTGGAGCGCTTGGCGCAGCGCCTGGGACCCTGGGCGGTGAGTGGCCCGGCCCGCGCCATGGGCCGGGCGCTGCTGACTGACTACCCGGGGCAGGCGCGCCAGCGCCAGCGCCTGCTCGAAGACGGCGAGCGCCTGGCGCGCCTGCTGGCCGACTGTGGTCTGCCGGCCTGGGGTGAGGCGGTGCCGTTTCGCCTGGTACCGCACGCCGAGGCCGTCGCGTTGCATGCCTACCTGGCTGAACGGGCCATTCTTACCCGGCTGTTCAGCGAGCTGCCGGCACTACGCCTGGGCCTGCCCGGCGACGAAGCGGGCTGGCAGCGCCTGGCCCAGGCACTCCATGACTGGAAGGGGATACCGCTATGGCGTTGCTGATGGTGCAGGGCACCACCTCCGATGCGGGCAAGAGCACCCTGGTGACGGCCTTGTGCCGTTGGGCGCGCCGCCAGGGGCTTGCCGTGGCCCCCTTCAAGCCGCAGAACATGGCGCTGAACAGCGCGGTGACCATCGACCAGGGCGAGATCGGCCGCGCTCAGGCGGTGCAGGCGCAAGCGGCCGGGCTGGCCCCGCACAGCGACATGAATCCCGTGCTGCTCAAGCCCAACAGCGACACCGGCGCCCAGGTGATCATCCAGGGCCGGGCCATCGGCACTATGCAGGCGCTGGATTACCACCACTACAAGCAGACCGCGCGCGAGGCGGTGCTGCAATCCTGCCGGCGCCTGCAGGCGCAGTACTCGCTGCTGCTGGTGGAGGGCGCCGGCTCGCCGGCGGAGATCAACCTGCGCGAAGGCGATATCGCCAACATGGGCTTTGCCGAGGCGGTGGATTGCCCGGTGTTGCTGATCGCCGATATCGACCGTGGCGGGGTATTCGCCCATCTGGTCGGCACCCTGGCGTTGCTCTCGCCCAGCGAACAGGCCCGCGTGCGCGGCTTCGTGATCAATCGCTTCCGCGGTGACCTGGCCTTGTTACAACCTGGCCTGGACTGGCTGGAGCAGCGCACCGGCAAACCGGTGCTGGGCGTGCTGCCCTATGTACATGACCTGCATCTTGAGGCCGAGGACGCCATCCAGACGCGTCAGGAGGTGGCGGCTGAGATGCAGCGCCTGCGGGTCTGCGTGCCGGTGCTGCCGCGTATCAGCAACCACACCGATTTCGACCCGTTGCGCCTGCACCCGCAGGTCGACCTGCAGTTCGTCGGGCCCGGCCAGGCCATGCCGGCGGCCGACCTGATCATCCTGCCGGGCTCGAAAAGCGTGCGCGCCGACCTGGCCAGCCTGCGTGCGCAGGGCTGGGATCAGGCCCTGCTGCGCCACCTGCGCTATGGCGGCAAGCTGCTGGGCATCTGCGGCGGTCTGCAGATGCTTGGCCAGCGCATCGATGATCCGCTTGGCCTGGAAGGCGCGCCGGGCAGCAGCCCCGGCCTGGGCCTGCTGGAGCTGTCCAGCGAATTGCAGGCTGACAAGCAGTTGCGACGGGTCAGTGGCTGTTTGCTGCCGGAGGGGGCGACCGTGACGGGTTACGAGATCCATGCCGGGGTCAGCCAGGGGGCGGCGCTGGCACAGCCGGCGGTACGCCTGGACGACGCGCGTACGGACGGCGCACGCGGTGCCGACGGGCAGATCATCGCCACCTACCTGCATGGCCTGTTCGAGCAGCCCGAGGCCTGTGCGGCGCTATTGCGCTGGGCCGGGCTGCGCGAGGTGGTGCAGGTGGATTACCATGCGCGCCGCGAACAGGACATCGAGCGTCTCGCCGACCTGATTGAGGCGCATCTGGATACCCGTCTGTTGCGTGAATTATGTGGCATGAGCCCGCAGCCATGAGTAGCCGGCATGATTGAACTGATCCTCGGTGGCGCACGCTCCGGAAAGAGTCGCCTGGCCGAACAACGCGCCAGCGACAGCGGTCTGGAGGTGGTGTACGTCGCCACCAGCCAGGCCCTGGATGAAGAAATGGCCGCACGCATCGCCCATCACCGCCAGCAGCGTCCGGCGCACTGGCGGCTGCGCGAGGAGCCGCTGGCCCTGGCCGCGGTACTGCGTGAAGAAGCGGCTGCGCAGCGTTGCCTGCTGGTCGACTGCCTGACCCTGTGGCTGACCAACCTGCTGCTGGCCGAGGACAGCCAGGCCCTGGCGCGTGAGCGCCAGGCGCTGCTCGACTGCCTGGAACAGTTGCCGGGACGGCTGATCCTGGTCAGCAATGAAACCGGCCTGGGCGTGGTGCCGCTGGGCGAGCTGACGCGTCGCTATGTCGACGAAGCCGGCTGGCTGCACCAGGCGCTGGCGGCACGTTGCCAGCGGGTCACCCTGACCGTGGCCGGTCTGCCCATGATCCTGAAAGACAACGGAGTAGCCGGATGAGCACACAACCCTGGTGGCAGGCCGCTTGCCTGGCCCCTGATGAGGCGATGAGCAACGCCGCGCGTGCCCGCCAGGCGCAGCTGACCAAACCGGCCGGCTCGCTCGGTCAACTGGAAAGCCTGGCCATCCAGTTGGCCGGTCTGCAGCGCCGCGAGCGGCCCTGGGTAGCCCGCCCGCGCTTGTACCTGTTTGCCGCCGACCACGGCGTGGCGGCCGAAGGCGTCTCGTTGTTTCCCCAGGCCGTGACCGTGCAGATGCTGCACAACTTCGTGGCAGGCGGCGCGGCGGTCAGTGTGCTGGCGCGTGCCCAGGGCATGCCCATTGAACTGATCGATCTGGGCACCGTGCAGGAAGACCTGCAACTGCCCGGCGTGCGTCATCTGCGCCTGGGCGCCGGCACGGCGAATTTCTGCGAAGGGCCGGCAATGCGCGTGGAGCAATGCCAGGCCGCCCTGCAGGCCGGGCGGGATGCCGTACAGCGTGCTGCTGAGGCGGGCTGTGATCTGTTCCTGGCCGGTGAAATGGGCATTGCCAACACCACCTCGGCCACCGCGCTGCTGTGCGCCTTGGGTGGCTGGCCGGTGGCCGAGTTGACCGGACGCGGTACCGGCCTGGATGCCCAGGGGATGAGCCATAAACAGGCGGTCATCGAGCGTGCCCTGGCCTTGCACCGACCGGCCCTGGGCGAGCCCTTCGAGGTACTGCGCCGCCTCGGCGGCCTAGAAATCGCCGCCATGGCCGGTGCCTACCTGGCCTGCGCCCAGCAGGGCATCGCCGCGCTGGTCGATGGTTTTATCTGCACCGCCGCCGCTTACTGCGCGGTGCAACTCAATCCGGCCTGCCGTCCCTGGTTGTTGTTTGCCCATGCCAGTGCCGAGCGCGGCCATGCCGTGCCGGTGCAGGCGCTGCAGGCACAGCCACTGCTCGACCTGGGCCTGCGCCTGGGCGAGGGCAGCGGGGCGGCCCTGGCCTTACCGCTGGTTCGTCTGGCGTGCGAGCTGCACGCCGGAATGGCCACTTTTTCTGAAGCTAACGTCGCGGAGGGCGACCACCCATGACCTTGCACCTTGATCTATTGCGCCATGGCGAAACCCAGGCCGGCCCGGGCTTCATCGGCAGTACCGACACCCCACTGAGTGAACGCGGCCTGCAGCAGATGCGTGCCGCAGTGGCCGAAGGCGGCCCCTGGGATCTGCTGATCAGCTCGCCGCTGAGCCGCTGCCAGGCCTTTGCCAGTGAGCTGGCGGAACGCCTCGGCGTACCGCTGCGTATCGAGGAGGATCTGCGGGAAATCTGCTTTGGCGAGTGGGAAGGGCGTAATGCCGCGCAGATCCTCCTGGAAGATCCCAAGGGCCTGGAAGGCTTCTGGAACGACCCGCTGCACTACACGCCGCCGCAGGCCGAGGCGCTGCCGGCCTTCATCCAGCGTGTCGAAACGGCGGTTACCCGCCTGGCTGACGAACTGGCCGGACAACGTGTGCTGCTGATTACCCATGGCGGGGTGATGCGCCTGCTGCTGGCCCGCCTGCAGGGGTTGCCGCAGGCTCAGCTGATGCAGGTGGAAGTCGGCTACGGCGCACTGCACAGCCTGCGTGTGGATGCCGCACTGAACCTGGAACAGGCCTGATGCCGCTGCCCCTGCTGATTGCCCTGCAGTTTCTCACCCGCTTGCCGGTGAGCCTGCCGGGCATGCCGCCGCCTGATGAGCAGGGGCGTTCCTTGTTGTATTACCCGCTGGTGGGTGGCCTGCTCGGCGGCCTGTTGTGGCTGGCCAGCCTGGGCCTGGCCGATACCCCGGCGTTGCTGGGCGCCGCGTTGCTGCTCAGCCTCTGGGTGCTGCTCAGCGGTGCCCTGCACCTGGATGGTCTGGGCGACTGCGTGGATGCCTGGGTGGGCGGCTACGGCGAGCGCGAACGCACCCTGGCGATCATGAAGGACCCGCGTTGCGGCCCGATGGCTGTCGTGGCGCTGTGCCTGTTGCTGTTGCTGAAGTGCGCCGCGCTGAGTGTATTGCTGCCGGCCGGGCAGGGCGTGGCCGTGCTGCTGGCGGTCTGGCTGGCGCGCAGCCTGCTGCCCTTGCTGTTCTATTGCACGCCCTATGTGCGAGCGGAAGGCCTGGGTGCTGCGCTTAGCCGGCATTTGCCGCGCCAGACGGTGCCTTACCTGCTGGCTGTGCAGGCCGGCCTATGCCTGTTGTTCGGCTGGGCGGGCGTGTATGCCCTGCTGGCTGCGCTGGGCTGTTTCTACCTGGCACGCCGCGCCATGCTGCAGCGTCTGGGCGGTTGCACGGGGGATTGTGCCGGGGCGCTGGTGGAGCTGGCCGAGCTGGCCATTCTGCTGGCCCTGGCCCTGGCCCTTGGCTAGCCGGGCACCCCTGCTAGACTGCTGGGGGAATCTTCCCAGGAAGCCTGCTATGCGGCGTCTTCTACTGATCCTGTGGCTGCTGGCGGTGAGCGATGGACTGCGTGCCGAGCAAACCGTACTGCATCTGGTGGCTGATCGTTGGCCGCCGTTCAATGACCAGCGTCTGCCGGGTGACGGGCTGATGGTTCAGCTGAGTCGCGAAGCCTTGCAGCGTGCCGGTTATTCAATACGCTACACCGAGCTGCCCTGGGCTCGCGCGCTGCGTGGTGTGCGACTGGGCGAATACGACATCCTGGTCGGCGCCTGGCATTCGCTCGAGCGTGAAAGCTTCGGCCTGTTCAGCGATGCGGTGCTGGACAATCGCCTGCGTCTGCTACAACGCCAGGGCGAGACAGTACGCTTCAGTAGCCTGGATGACTTGCGCCCCTATCGGATTGCCGTGGTGCGTGGCTACAGCTATGGCGCGGCATTTGACGAGCATCCGGCGTTGCAGCGTGTTGCCGTACGCGACTTCCCCACTGGTTTACGCATGCTCCTGGCCGGGCGCGTCGACCTGGCGGTCGAGGACGAATGGGTGGCGCGTCTCCACCTGGCTGGCGAGCTGCGTGAACAGGCCGCAAACCTGGCCTTCGTCCCGGGCACGCTGAGCGAGAAACCGCTGTTCCTGCTGGCCAGTCGCAAGCATCCACAGCATCGGCAGATCATCGCCGCGTTCAACCAGGCGTTGGCCGCTATGCGCGTGGATGGCAGCTATGCCACCCTATTGCAGCGTCATGGCCTGAGCGAACCTGTCCCGTTACCCGAGGATCACTAGATGAAACGACTACGCTGTGTTGCCGGGCTGCTGTGCCTGGCCTGGGGTTCCCTGCAGGCTGCCGAATGCCCGCCACTGCTGCAGCAGCAATTGCCCAAGTTGCGCTCCCAGGAAACCCTCGATCTCTGCCAGTTCACCGGCAAGGCCCTGCTGGTGGTCAACACCGCCAGCCACTGTGGCTTTACCAGCCAGTTCAAGGGGCTGGAGGCCTTGTACCAGGAGTTTCGCGGCGAAGGCCTGGAAGTGCTGGGCGTGCCTTCCGATGACTTCTTCCAGGAGGCCAATGACCAGGAAGAAACCGCCACGGTCTGCTACGTCAACTACGGGGTGACCTTCAGCATGAGCCAGCCGCAGTCGGTGCGTGGCAGCCAGGCCACGCCGCTGTTCCGGCAACTGGCCGAGCAGAGTGGCACGGCGCCGAAATGGAACTTCTACAAATACGTGGTGGATCGCCAGGGCCAGGTCGTGGCGGCCTTCAACAGCAAGACCGCGCCGGATGACCCGCGTCTGCGCGAGGCCTTGCGCCGTGCACTGGACAGCCAGCCCTGAACGCCACATCAAACCTGCCGCCGGCCTGTGACGACGAGCGTCTGCTGCTGGCGGCGCGGCATACCGGTGGTTGGCGGCTGCGTTTTGTCGAGCCGCTGGAGCAGGCTTTCGGCCTTTGGCGGGTGGCGCGCATGCGCCGTCGCCTGGGGCTGATCATCAGTACCGCGGCGCTCTTCCAGCTGTGTTTCATGCTCCTCGATGCCTGGCTGCTACCGGCCGAGATTTTCGAGGGCAGCCTGTTCCTGCGTGGGTTTGGCCTGTTGTTGCTGGCCTTGGCCTGGCCGCTCTGTCGTCATCCAGGGTTGCCACCGCCACTGGCCCTGCACCTTTACTTCCTGGCTTTCCTCGGCAATGCCCTGGTGGTGGTGGCCTTCATCGGCTGGTGTTATCTGAATGATCTGGCCATGCGTTACGACGGTCTGTTTCTGGTGTTGCTGTTTGCCTTCCTGCTCACCGGCTTGTCCAGTCGCAATCTGATTGCCAGCGCCTGGCTGGTCTGCCTGAGCTATGTGTTGCTGATGCTCTGGTTGCGTGGCGCTCAGGCCGAGCTGTATTACGAAAGCCAGTTTCTGCTCTGTGCGGCGGTGATCGGCAGTATCGGCAGCTGGCAGCAGGAGCGTGGCCAGCGCCAGGCCTGGCTCGATCAACAGTTGCTGAGCCTGGCGCGCGTGCGTGCCGAGCAGGCTGATCAACGCACCCAGCGCCTGCTGGCCGCGGCCAGCCATGACCTGCGCCAGCCGCTCAACGCCATGGGCCTGTATGCCCGCCATTTGCAGGAGCAGGCCAGCGATGCGCAGACCCGGCAGATCAGCCAGCGCCTGGCGGTGTCGGCCGAGCAACTGGGACGCATGCTGCAGTCGCTGCTCGACTACACACGCATGAGCTTGCCGGAAGGTGGCAGCCCGCAATGGCAGGATGTGCAGCTGCAACCGCTGCTGGCACGCCTGATGGATGAACTCAAGGTGATTACCCGTGAGCAGCAGGAGGCTGCCGAGCTGCAGCTCGACTGCCCACTCGACTACTGGGTGCGCAGCGACCCGGTGCGCCTGGAGCGGCTGTTGCGCAACCTGCTGGTCAATGCCTGGCTACATGCCCAGGCGCGACGCATCTGGATCAGCGTGCGTGAAGAGCAGCAACAGCTATGTCTGGAGCTCGGTGATGATGGCCGCGGCTTGCTGGAGGAGGCTGGGCAGCCGCTACGCAGCAGCGCCGGTCTGGGGCTCGGACTGGCCATCGTGCGCCAGTTGGCCAGCCAGCTGGAACATGCCTTGCAGGTCAGCAGTGCTCCCGGTCAGGGGGTGCGCTATCAGTTGCGTCTGCCCAGGGTGGCCGCGCGCAGTCCGGAAACCGGCAACAGCCAGCCCGGCCAGTTGCCCATGCAGGTGCTGCTGCTGGAAGACGATGCGGCCAGCCGCGAAGCCCTGGCCGGCCTGCTGCAACGCTGGGGCTGCCAGGTGCAGGCCTGTGCCAACCTGGCCGAGGCGCGCCGGGCCCTGGCCAGCCAGCCGGTACAGTTGCTGATCAGTGATTACCGCCTGCAGGACGAATGCAATGGCCTGCAGGCCATCGAGCGACTACGCGAGCAGGCCGGGCGCATGCTGCCGGCCCTGCTGGTGAGTGCCGAGAGCAGCGCCGAACTGCAGGAACGTTGTGCGCCGGCGCATGTCAGCCTGCTGGCCAAGCCGATCCTGCCGGCGCGTCTGCGTCAGGTGCTGTTCAGCGGCCTGCTGCGCTCAGCCTAATAGACCGCGCTGGCGCGCCACGCTGACGCAGGCGGTACGGGTATGCACGCCCAGGTGCTGGAACAACGCCTTGAGGTGGGTCTTCACGGTGTCCTCGGACAACTGCAGCTGGCGACTGATGCTTTTGTTGGGCAGGCCTTCGGCCAGCAGCAGGAGGATTTCCTGCTGGCGTGGCGTCAGGCTGCCGGCCGGCGGGTTGCCAGCCAGTGGCAACGGCAGCGGCAGACACTCGCCAAGCAGCAGACGGCTGATGGCGCTACGCAGGCTCTGTGCATCACTGCTCTTGGCAATGAAACCGAGCGCCCCGGCCTGCAGTGCCGCCTGCATGTCGGCGGGGCTTTCGCTGGCACTGAGTACCGCCACCGGGGTCGGGTTGCCGGCCTGTTGCCAGTCGCGCAACAGTTGCAGCCCCGAGCGATCCGGCAGGCGCAAGTCGAGGAGGATCAGGTCGTAGTCATGCTGGCGACGCAGTTGGTCGGCCGCCGCCGCACTATCGGCCAGGTCGATGTGCACGGCGCGGCTGAGTGGCTGCAACACCAGCGCCAGGCCTTCGAGAAACAGCCGGTGGTCATCGACCAGCAGCAGGCGCAGCTGGTCGGGCAGTTGCAGATGCAGCAGGCTCATGCGCCGGTCGCCACGGGACGTTGCGGATCGGTGATCCATTCGCTCCACGAGCCGGCATACAACGGCAGCAGCGGATAGCCAGCCAGGCACAGGGCGAACAGGTTGTGGCAGGCGGTAATTCCCGAGCCACAGTAGGCCACCGCGGCGGCAGGCGGACGCGTACCCAACAGCGCAGCAAAACGGCTACGCAGGGCTTCGCTAGGCAGGAAACGGCCATCAGCCTGCAGGTTTTCCGCAAAGGGCGCGCACTGTGCGCCGGGAATGTGCCCGCCGCGCGGGTCGATGGGCTCCTGTGCACCAGTGAAGCGTGCCGGGGCGCGGGCATCGAGCAGGGTCAGCTGGGGATCGTCCAGGCGGGCCAGCAGTTGCTCGGCGCTGACCAGCAGGCTCGCCTCGGCACGCGCCTGGAACTGCCCGGGGTTGATTGCCGGCTCCGCCTGGCTGAGCGGCAACCCGGCGGCTTGCCAGGCGGCCAGTCCGCCGTCGAGCAGGTAGAGGCCGTCACGCTTGCCCAGCCAGGCGAGTATCCACCAGGCCCGTGCGGCAAAGGCATTGCTGTTGTCGTCGTAGAGCACCACCGTGCTGTCATCGTTGATACCCAGCTGGCACAGGCAGTCTTGCAGCGCCTGCGGGGTTGGCAGGGGATGGCGGCCGGTCTGCCCCGGACGATGAGCGGCGCTGAGCTGACGGCCGATGTCGACGAAGCGTGCCTGGGCAATATGCCCGGCGCGATAGCTGAGCAGGCCGTAGTCGGCATCGTCCAGGGCAAAGCGGCAGTCCAGCAGGACCAGTTGCGGGTCGTGCAACTGGTCGTTAAGGGTGAGCGGATCCATCAGGCGGGCAAGCGACATGACACACTCCAGACAGGCAAGTGCCCGAATCATAAGCGCTTTATCAGCCGTATGGCAGCTTGCTGGCGGCAGCTCGTTTATACTGCCAGCCTTGCACAGGAGAGCTGCGTGGCCATCACCATTCACTGGATACGAGACAATGCCGAGCTGGCACAGCAATGCCAGGCCTGGCGGCAGCAGCCGTTCGTGGCGCTGGATACCGAATTCATGCGGGTCGATACCTTTTATCCGATTGCCGGTTTGCTACAGGCCAGCACCGGGGAGGGTGCCTGGCTGATCGATCCATTGTGCATCGACGACTGGACGCCGCTTGCCGCACTGCTCGATGACCGTGGCGTGACCAAGGTGCTGCATGCCTGCAGCGAGGATCTGGAAGTCTTCCAGCGCCTGCTGGGCTGCCAGCCGCGTCCGCTGTTTGATACCCAACTGGCTGCTGCTTACCTCAACCTGGGGTTTTCCATGGGCTACTCGCGCCTGGTACAGGCGGTGTTTGGCCTGGAGCTACCCAAGGGGGAAACCCGCTCCGACTGGCTGCAGCGCCCTCTCAGCGAAACCCAGGTCAGCTATGCCGCCGAAGACGTGCAGCACCTGGCCGAACTGTATCAGGCACTGCTGCCACGCCTGAGCGCAGAAAAACATGCCTGGCTGCTCGAGGATGGCGCCGAGCTGGTCGACAGCCTGGGGCGCGACAGCGACCCGCAACAGGCCTGGCGCGAGGTCAAGCTGGCCTGGAAACTCAGTCGCCAGCAACTGGCCGTGCTGCGTGCCCTGTGCGCCTGGCGCGAGACGCAGGCCCGGCTGCGTGACCAGCCGCGCAATCGCATCCTCCGTGAGGGCACGCTCTGGCACCTGGCGCGCCTGCAGCCGCAGGACCGGGTCAGCCTGGCGCGTATCGAAGACATGCACCCACGCACCGTGCGCCAGGATGGCGAGACTCTGCTGCGCCTGATTGCCGAGGCGGCCAGCCTGCCGCCCGAGCAGTGGCCGCAGCCGCTCGATGAGCCGCTGCCACTGGAAGCCAGCGGCCTGCTGAAGAAACTGCGCAGCGTCGGCCAGCAGGAGGCCGAACAGCTGGACATGGCCCCCGAGCTGATGTTGCGCAAGAAAGTCCTCGAAGCCTTGCTCAAGAGCGGCTTTCCGCACGGACCTTATCACCTGCCTGACAGCCTCAAGGGTTGGCGACGCGAGCGCATGGGCGCTGCCTTGCTGGCCCGGATTACCGCGCTGACCACCCCCGGAGCTTCGGCATGAAACGTATCTGCTCGATCTACAAGAGCCCGCGCAAAAACGAAATGTATCTTTACGTGCTCAAGGCCGAGGCGCTCAGCCGCGTTCCCGAAGCGCTGCTGCAGGCCTTCGGCACGCCGCGTCACGCCTTTGACCTGGTGCTCAGCGAGGCGCGTCAACTGGCCCGCGAAGACATCCACAAGGTGCTGGAAAACCTCGACAAGCAGGGCTTCCACCTGCAAATGCCGCCGGCCGAAGAGGAGTACATCGAGCACCTGCCCGATGAACTGCTGCGCATGAACGATCCACTCTGAGGTAGCCATGGCAGCCAAGGTCGAACCCTTCTGGAAACGCAAGAGCCTCGCCCAACTGGATGCCGAGGAGTGGGAGTCGCTGTGCGACGGTTGCGGCCTGTGCTGCCTGCAGAAGCTTGAAGACGAGGACGATGGCAGCGTCTACTACACGCGCATCGCCTGCAAACTGCTCGACCGTGACAGCTGCCGGTGCAGCGACTATGCCAACCGGCGAGCCCAGGTGCCCGACTGCATCCAGCTCGATGCGGCGCAGGCCGAGCAGTTCAAGTGGCTGCCGCCAACCTGTGCCTATCGGCTGGTAGCCGCCGGCAGCGACCTGCCGCCCTGGCACCATCTGGTCTGCGGTGATCGCAATGCGGTGCATGAGCAGCGGATTTCCCAGGCCGGTCGTATGCTCAGCGAAAACCAGGTGGCCGAGGACGACTGGGAAGATCATCTGATTTTCCGCGCCGGCTGAGGGTTTCCGGCACACCGCGGCGCTGACCGGCAAGCACCGTGCACCGCGGCTCAACGATATCGCTTATCCAGCGCCCAGGTGGGCGCGCCTGACCGGGAGATTCCCCAGATGAACCTGCTACGTCCGTCAGCATTGCTGATTCTGCTTGGCCTGTTGTGCAGCAGTCCGCTGTGGGCGGCCAAGCGTGAACGCGTGGACCTCGATTACCACGTGCGTTTTCTCCCTGAAGCCGACCAGGCCGAGGTCAGTCTGAGCCTGTCGCGCGCCGACAACCTCTACTACTTCAACTTCAACCTCGGCGATGAGGGGGCCTACAGCGATTTTGCCGGTGACGGCACCTTCGAGCAGAAGGACAACAAGCTGTACTGGCAACCCGGCAAGGGCAAGAGCACCCTGAGCTGGAAGGTCAGAGTCAGTCATCCGCGAGGCGAGCGCTACGATGCGCTGATGACCCCGCAGTGGGCGCTGCTGCGTGGCGACGATCTGGTGCCCCCGGCGCACATGGACAACGACCCCAAGGTGCAGCTGGTCGCGCGCCTGCAGTTCCAGCTGCCCAAGGGCTGGAAGTCGGTGGAAACCGGCTGGCCACGGATCGGCAAGCACAAGTTCCGCATCGATAACCCGGAGCGGGTATTCGACCGTCCCACCGGCTGGATCATTGCCGGCAAGCTCGGCACGCGCCGCGCGCAACTGGGCAACACCGACATCACCATCAGTGCGCCAACCGGCCAGGGCATGCGCCGCATGGATGTGCTGACCTTGCTGACCTTCATCTGGCCGCATGCCCAGCAGGTCTTCCCACGTGATCCGGCCAAGCTGCTGATCGTTGGCGCTGGCGACCCGATGTGGCGGGGCGGCCTGTCGGCAAGCAACTCCTACTACATGCACAGTGACCGTCCACTGGTCAGCGAGAATGGCACCAGTTCCCTGGTGCACGAACTGGTACATGTGTTCAGCCGTATCCGAGACACCGATCGCAGTGACTGGATCAGCGAGGGTATCGCCGAGTACTACGCCATCGAGCTGATGCGCCGTGCCGGCGGGCTCAGCGAAGACCGCTACCACAAGGTGCGTGCCCAGCTGAAACGCTGGAGCAAGGATGTGAAGAGCCTGCGTGGCGAGAACAGCAGCGGGCCGATGACCGCGCGGGCCGTGCTGCTGTTGCAGGACCTGGACAAGGAGATCCGCCAGCTCAGCGAGGGTCGCCACTCGCTGGATGACCTGACCCGGGCGCTGATGCGCCTGGAAAAGGCCAGCACCGACGATGTGCTGGCGATCAGCGAAAGCCTCTTGGGCGCGCCTTCCGAAGTGCTGGACAGTCGTCTGCTGCGTTGAGAGCAGATCATTCAGCGGGATGATGGTGCACTGCCGCGCCAGCCGGCGCGGCTACACTGCCGGTCAGTCGTTTACTCACTGAACAAGGCAGGCACGCATGCACAACCGCATCATGATTACTGGCGCAGGCTCCGGTCTGGGCCGCGAGATGGCTCTGCGCTGGGCACGCGAGGGCTGGCGCCTGGCGCTGTCCGACGTCAACCAGGCCGGTCTGGAAGAAACCCTGCGCCTGGTGCGCGAAGCCGGTGGCGATGGCTTCATCCAGCGCTGCGACGTGCGTGACTACAGCCAGCTGACCGCCCTGGCGCAAGCCTGCGAGGAGCGCCTGGGCGGTATCGATGTAGTGGTCAACAATGCCGGGGTGGCCGCCGGCGGCTTCTTCAGCGAGTTGAGCCTGGAGGACTGGGACTGGCAGCTGTCAATCAACCTGATGGGCGTGGTCAAGGGCTGCAAGGCCTTCCTGCCGTTGCTGCTGAAGAGCCAGGGCCGGCTTATCAATATCGCTTCCATGGCCGCGTTGATGCAGGGGCCGGCGATGAGCAACTACAACGTGGCCAAGGCCGGCGTGGTAGCGCTCTCGGAAAGCCTGCTGGTGGAGTTGCGCGACCAGCAGGTCAAAGTGCACGTGGTGTGCCCGTCGTTCTTCCAGACCAACCTGCTCGACTCGTTCCGTGGCCCGACGCCGGCCATGAAGGCCCAGGTCGGCAAACTGCTGGAAAGCTCGCCGATCAGTGCCGGCGAGATCGCCGACTACATCTTCCAGCAGGTGGCAGCCGAGGAATTCATGATCCTGCCCCACGAGCAGGGGCGCATGGCCTGGGCCATCAAACGCCAACAGCCGCAGGCCATCTACGACGAGATGGCGCGCATGGCGGCGCGCATGCGCAGCAAGAACAGCTGATTGATGCAGGCGACGACGGGGTGCGGCGCATCGCGCTTTGCCCCGTCGCGACTTTGCGCACGCGCCGGGCTGTGTTAGAAGGCAGCACGAATTTTCAGGAGCGTGTGCGTGCAGTCGGAATCCATCGTCTACGGCAGCATTCAGGACTGGCCGGCCGCTGACGCCGAGCAGACCCTGCTGCGCCGGGCCAGCAACCGCCAGGTGCTGGACAGCCTGGCGCATGAACCGTGGGACTTCCTCGGCCGGCAGATGTTTGCTTGCCAGCAACTGCCGGAGCGCGGTCTCTACCAGACCCAGGTGATTCATTTCGGGGCCAGCTACGCCAACATCGAGTACGAGTGGAGCCTGTGGATCGAGCAGTTCGAGGCGTTGCTGCGGCGCCTGTACTGGTCCAGCGCGGTGGTTCACCTGACCACCGAACTTAACGGGACGCATACCTTTCGCTGGCACAGCGAGCAGGGCGGTAGCGCGCCGCAGGAAGGGCCACTGCGCCTGCGCTGCGTGTGGGAGCGCGAAGCCTGATCAGTGCCCGGGCTGGGCACAAACCTGCTGGGCAATCTCGATGATCTGTTCACGCATCCAGCGGTTGGCCGGATCCTGATCGGTACTTTCGTGCCAGTACAGGTGGGTTTCCAGATTCGCTACGCCGTTGACCGGCAGATCCAGCACATGCATCTGGTGGCGCCGCGCAAAGCGCTCGGGCACGGTCATCGCCATGTCGGTCTGCTGCAGCACGCTGGAGGCCATCAGGTAGTGCTGCGAGCGCAGGGCAATGCGCCGCTGCAGGCCCATCTTGCCCAACGCCAGGTCGACATAGCCCAGGCCGTTGCGGCGACTGGAAATATGGATATGCGACAGCGACAGGTAGTCGTCGAGGCTGATGCGCTCACGGGCCAGCGGGTGCCCCGGGCGCAGCGCACACACGTAGCGGTCTTCCATCAACTTGACGTGGCGCACCTGGGGGTCGGTGTTGAGCGGTGCATCAACGGCGAAGTCCAGGCGGCCGGCGGCCAGCTCCTTGGTGGTTTCGCGGCGCCGCGCCAGCATGCTTTCGATGCTCACCAGCGGCGCCTGGCGGCGCAGGCGCTGGAACAACGGTGGCAGGATCACCGCTTCGGAAAGGTCGGTCATGCTGATGCGGTAGGTCTTGTTGGCCTGCTGCGGGTTGAAGGTTCGGCTTTCCTGCACCGAGACACGCAGCAGCTGCAGGGCGTTGCGCACCGGGCCGATGATGTTTTGCGCCATGGGCGTGGGCACCATGCCCTGCGCGGTACGCACGAACAGCGGGTCGTTGAAGGTTTCGCGCAGGCGGGCCAGGGCGTTGGATACGGCAGGCTGGGTAATGCCGACGATCTGCCCGGCACGGGTCAGGTTGGCCTCGCTGTAGATGGCGTCGAAGACGATGAACAGGTTGAGATCGACTTTGTTCAGGTTCATGCGGACTCCCGTGCCTTGCCGGACTGAATATGGCTTATGAATGTTAATAAGCAGGCAAAATAGATTAGGTGGATTCTTGCGCCTGGGCTAGCCTCTTTTTACATCAACAACCCGCTGGTTCATTTTCTGGAAGGTCAGCCCATGGA
This sequence comes from Pseudomonas fluvialis, assembly GCF_002835605.1. Lineage (NCBI taxonomy): Bacteria > Pseudomonadati > Pseudomonadota > Gammaproteobacteria > Pseudomonadales > Pseudomonadaceae > Pseudomonas > Pseudomonas fluvialis. Next base: position 44,548 of record NZ_PIYS01000003.1, read on the forward strand.
TTTCGCCTATTCCCCCAAGGTCCAAGCCCTGCGTGAACGTGTCAGCGCGTTCATGGAAGAGCATGTCTATCCGGCCGAGGCCGTGTTCGAGCAGCAGGTGGCCGAAGGTGACCGCTGGCAGCCCACGGCGATCATGGAGCAGCTCAAGGACAAGGCCCGCGAGGCCGGTCTGTGGAATCTGTTCCTGCCCGAGTCGGAGTATGGTGCCGGCCTGAGCAATAGCGAATACGCACCGCTGGCGGAAATCATGGGCAGCTCGTTGATTGGTGCCGAGCCATTCAACTGCTCGGCACCGGACACTGGCAACATGGAGGTGCTGGTGCGCTATGGCAGCGCGGAACAGAAGAAAACCTGGCTGGAGCCGCTGCTGGCTGGCGAGATCCGCTCGGCGTTCGCCATGACCGAGCCGGGCGTGGCCTCTTCCGATGCCACCAACATGCAGGCCCGCGCGGTGCGTGAGGGCGACCAATGGCTGATCAACGGACGCAAGTGGTGGACCTCCGGGGCCTGCGACCCGCGCTGCAAGATCATGATCTTCATGGGCCTGACCAATCCGGACGCGCCCAAGCATCAGCAGCACTCGATGATCCTGGTACCGACCGATACCCCCGGGGTGAAGATCATTCGCCCGTTGCCGGTCTTCGGTTACGACGATGCGCCGCATGGCCACGCCGAGGTGCTGTTCGAGAATGTCCGGGTGCCTTACGAGAACGTCATCCTTGGCGAGGGACGTGGCTTCGAGATCGCCCAGGGCCGCCTTGGCCCAGGCCGCATCCACCACTGCATGCGCTCTATCGGCATGGCCGAGCGGGCCCTCAAGCTGATGTGCCAGCGTTCGGTCAGCCGCAGCGCCTTCGGCAAGCCGCTGGCGCGCCTGGGCGGCAACCTCGATCACATCGCCGACTCGCGCATGGAGATCAACATGGCGCGCCTGCTGACCCTCAACGCGGCCTACATGATGGATACCGTGGGTAACAAGGTGGCGGCCAGCGAGATCGCGCAGATCAAGGTGGTGGCCCCCAACGTGGCGCTGCGGGTGATCGACCGGGCCATCCAGATACATGGCGGCGCCGGGGTGTCCAACGACTTCCCGCTGGCCTACTGGTATGCCATGCAGCGCACCCTGCGCCTGGCCGATGGTCCTGACGAAGTGCACCGCATGATGGTTGGTAAGTACGAGCTGGGCAAATACGTCAGCCGCGAGCAGATGAAAGCCTCGCGCTGAGGCGTTTCAGCCGCGCTTGTGCTGCGGCGGGGTCGTGTGCAGATGCAGCTGGCTGGCAAACTGCCGGGCCAGCTGCAGATCCTGGAAGGTGATGACTCGCCGACCCAGGCGAACCTGCCAGAGCGAGCGACCATTGCGCTGGATGGCGTGAATTTCCACGTGCATGCGACTGTCCTCCGCGCCCAGTGGGCTGACAGTGCATGCTAGCGCCAGGCTAGCTGGCCTGGCTGTGCCACTTTAGTAGACCCACACCTCGACCCGGCGATTCTTCAGGCGGCCGTCGTCCTCCTGGTTGCTGGCGACCGGCAGCTGCTCGCCCAGACCGAGGATGTCGCGGGGCAGGATGCCGGCCCGCGCCAATTCGCGGCGCACCGCCATGGCGCGCAGCTTGGAGAGCAGGGCAGCCCGTGCGGGGTCGCTTTTCGGGTCGCCAAAGCCGACCAGCACCAGTTGCCGATGCTGCTTGTCGTTGGCCTTCAGGTAGTCGAGCAGGCGTTGCAGGTCGTGCAACGCCTTGTTGTCCAGTTCGGCACTGCCTTCACGGAAGCGGAAGTTCACGCTGAGGCGCTGCGCCTGCGCGGCGAGGCGCTGATAGACCCTGGGTTGGCTGGCATCCACGGCAACACGCATGGCCTGCACCTGCTGGCCGATGAAGCCGTTGGCCGTGACGATGGCCTGGCCCTCGGCACTCTGGGCGAACTCGACCAGCGCGCGCGCCCAGGGATTGCTTTCATCAGGCTTGAGGTAGAAGAACAGGCGTCGTGACAGCGGGTAGTCCTCGGTGCTGATCAGCTCGCGACTGGCCGGCATGGCCTGCGAACCCTGGTCGGCGATGTGCAGGGCCTTGGCCTGGCGGATGTACGGCAGGCCGATGAAACCGATGGCCTGCGGGTCCTGGCTGACACGCTCGGACAATTCGTCGCTGGATTCGAAGCGCTGCGCGGCACCAGCCAGTTGCTTGCCCTGGCTGCTCAATACCAGCTCCTTGAACGTATCGAAGGTCCCGGAATTGTCATCACGGGCATACAGGCGTACCGCCCCCGCGGGGCCACCGAGAGCTTGCCAGTTATCGATTTCTCCGGCGAACAGCGCAGCAACCTGGGCGATATCCAGCTGCTGCACGGGATTGTCCGGGTGCACGATGATAGCCAGCCCGTCCAGGGCGATGACCTGTTCGGCGCTGGCACTGCGCAGGTCCCCCAGGCTGGCCAGACTGGCCTGCTCGCTGCCCTTGATCGGCCGCGAGGAGGCGGCCAGCTCGGCGCTGCCTTCAGCCAGTGCGACAAAACCGGTGCCCGAGCCATGGGCGGCGACAGTGATCTGCAGCAGGCGCCCCTGGGCGTCCCGTCCGCTGACGCTTACTTCGTTCGGCCCGCTGATCTGTTGCTCGGGATGGGCAACGCCCTGCTGACGCAGCAGGCCGGCCGCCAGGGCCGGTGCCAGGTGGGCACCGATGGTGTTGGAGCCCTGGATGCGCAACAGCAGGTTGGCCTCGCCAGCGCTGGCCGGCCAGGGCATGACGTAGCAGCAGAAAGCCAGCGCAAGTAGCGCGGCTGTTTGGCTCCAGGGACGGGATTCCGGGGTAAAACGCGAAGACATGCGACACACCTTGCAACAGCGGAGAAGGTGCGCCGCAGCCTAGGCAGACCGTATGACAGGCGTGTGACAGAACGGTGAAGCCTGCGCGGCAGCGTCCCGTCAGCTCAGTTGCAACCAGATCGGCGCATGGTCGGAGGGCTTCTCCATGCCGCGTAGCGCATAGTCGACGCCAGCCTCACGCAAGCGTTCACGCAGGCCCAATGAGGCGAGGATTACATCGATGCGCAGGCCGCGTCGCGGGCTGTCTTCGAAGCCGCGGCTGCGGTAATCGAACCAGCTGAAACAGTCATCGACCGTCGGGTGCAGTTGTCGGTAGCTATCGACTAACCCCCAGTCCTTGAGGCGTTGCAGCCACTCGCGCTCTTCCGGGAGGAAGCTGCACTTGCCGCTTTTCAGCCAGCGCTTGCGGTTTTCCTCGCCGATACCGATATCACAGTCTTCCGGGGAGATATTGATATCACCCATCACCACCAGCGGTTGCTGCGGCTGGAAGCGGTTTTCCAGCAGCTGCTGCAGGTCTGCGTAGAAACGCTGCTTGGCAGGAAACTTGCTCTCATGGCTGCGGTTTTCCCCTTGCGGGAAGTAGCCATTCATCACGGTCAGCGGATTACCTTGGGCGTCGGCATACACGCCCCAGATGAAGCGTCGTTGGGCGTCCTCGGCATCGCCGGGAAAGCCCTTGTGCAGTTCCAGGGGGGGCTGGCGGGACAGCAGGGCCACGCCGTAGTGGCCTTTCTGCCCGTGGTAATGCACGTGATAGCCCAGCTGGCGAATCTCGCCTTCGGGGAACTGCTCATCAGCCACCTTGGTCTCCTGCAGGCCGATGATGTCTGGCTGGTGTTTCTCGATCAGCGCCGCCAGCTGGTGAGGACGGGCGCGCAGGCCGTTGATATTGAAGGAAACCAGTTTCATGCAGAGCGCCCCAGGCAAACAAAGGCGCATGGTAGTCAGCCGGCCGGGGCATCGGCAAGCCAGGCTTGGCGGCATGGAGCAGGGCTCTGCTAGCATGTGACCGATGAAGGATCTGTCCCTGGGCCGTGTTGCCCTGTTCTGCCTGGCGCTGTTGCCGGGCTTGCCGGTGTGGGCCGAGGCGTTGCTGGAAGTGCGCCTGCGCCCCAGCGATAGTGCCTTGCGCGCCAATATCGAGGCGTATGTAGGCAACCTGGGTGAGCGTGACCCGGCGGCCCTGCAGCGCTTTGCACGGAGTGCCGAGCAGCAGGCGCAACAGGCTCTGCAGGCCCTGGGCTATTACCGCGCGCAGGTGGTCAGCCAGGTTGACGAACACCAGGGGCGACCGCGCCTGCGCCTGCTGGTGCGCCAGGGCGAACCGGTGCGCCTGCAGCAGGTAACTATCGAGGTACTCGGCGAGGCGGCCAGCCTGGCGGCTTTTCGCCGGCCACGCAGCAGTCGCCTGCAGCCTGGCCAGGTGCTGGATCATGGCGCCTACGAGGCGGCCAAGAAGCTGCTCGCCAGCCAGGCGCAGCGTTATGGCTTCTTCCAGGGGCGCTTTATCGAGCAGCGTCTGCGTGTCGACCCGCAAGCGGGCACGGCAGATATCCATCTGCGTTATACCAGTGGGCCACGGCATCGTTTTGGCGCGGTGAGCTTCCAGGGCGACTTTGCCATCGATGAGCGCTTGCTGCAGCGCCTGCAACCCTTCGCGGTGGGTGATGCCTATGATGCCGACCTGGTGGCGCGCTTCGCCCAGAACCTGCGTGACAGTGGCTACTTCGCCGAGGTGCGGGTCGATGCGCTGGCCGAGCAGCGCAGTGGGCTGGCCGTGCCAGTGCAGGTCAATCTGCAACAGGTATTGCCACGCAGTTTCACCCTGGGGCTGGGCTACTCGACCGACATTGGCCCTCGCAGCCGTGCCAGCTGGACGCGTCACTGGCTCAATCCACAGGGGCACAGCCTGGGCGCGGATGCCGAGCTGGCCCTGGAGCGTCAGGCGGTTGGCAGCTGGTACCAGATACCTTTGCAGCAGGCACTGACCGACCACCTGCGCTTCACTGCCGGGTACCAGCAGGAGCAAATGATCGATATCGACACTCGTCGCTATCGCCTGGGCGCCGAGTGGCAGGCCATGCTGGCCGGGGACTGGCAGCGCAACCTCAGCCTGAACTGGCAGGAGGAACGCTATGACTATGGTCAGGGCAGCCCGGACGGGCGCAGCCAGTTGCTGCTTGCCGGGCTGGGCTTCAATCATCTGCACAGTGACTCCCCGATCAATCCCAGCCAGGGCTATCGTCTGCAGATCGACAGCCAGATGGCCAAGCGCGGCCTGCTGGCCGATACCGACCTGCTACAGGTCAATGCCCAGGCCAAGGGCCTGTACAGCTTCGCAGCGGGTCATCGTCTGCTGGCCCGCGTACAGGCCGGTGGTATTGCCACTAACGACTATGCGGCGGTACCGCCTTCGCTGCGCTTCTTTGCCGGTGGTGACCAGAGTGTGCGCGGTTACGACTACCAGAGCCTGTCCCCTGAGGATCGCCGGGGCAATAAGGTGGGGGCCCGCTACCTGCTGGCCGGCAGCCTGGAGTATCAGTACCCGCTGCGCGAGCAATGGCGCCTGGCGACCTTTGTCGACCGGGGCAATGCCTTCGACAGCCTCAGTGCACGGCACTTTACCGGCATCGGGCTGGGGCTGCGCTGGCTTTCCCCGGTGGGGCCGCTGCGCCTTGACCTGGCGCATGCGCTGGATGAGCCAGGCGGTGTGCGTCTGCACTTTTCCATGGGGCCGGAACTGTGAAGCGCCTGCTCTATGCCCTGTTCGGGTTATTGCTGGGCGGTGTCGCCAGCCTGCTCGGTCTGCTGTACAGCGAAGCCGGCAGTCGCTGGTTACTTGGCCAGGTCGGGGGGCTGCAGGTACTCGGTAGTCAGGGGCACCTGGCCGGTACCTGGCAGGCGCGGACCGTGCGCTGGGAAACGGCTGACCTACGCCTGCAGCTGGATGATGTGCAGTTGTCCTGGACGCCCGCTTGTTTGTGGCGCCTGCAGCTATGCGTAGAGCGGCTACAGGCTGCCCGTCTGGCGGTGTATACGACGGCAAGTGAGGAACCGGCAGCGCGTCAGGCGTTGCGCTTGCCGGTGCTGGATATGCCGTTGGCGATCGCGTTGCACACTGTGCAGCTGGACGCGCTGTATGTGCAGGACGAGCTGCGCATCGAGAACCTGCAGCTGCGTGCTCGCTGGCAGGGCCATGAGCTGCAGGTCGAGGCGCTGCAACTGCGCCAGGCCGACCTGCAGCTGCACCTCAGCGGGGTACTGCAGACCGTGCGCGACTGGCCCTTGCAGGCCACGACCCACCTGGCGCTTGCGGCTCCGTCCGGGCAGGACTGGAACCTTGCCTTGCAACTGCACGGCGACCTGCAGCAGCGCCTGCATTTACAAATGCACAGCAGTGGTTACCTGCAGGCACAGGGTGAAGGCTGGTTGCAGCCGCTGGCCGAGCATTGGCCAGCCCGTTTGCAGGTGCAGGCCAGCGACTTCCTCGCCACTCCGACACTGCCGGCCACCTTGCGCATGGAGCATGTGCAGCTTGATCTGCAGGGGGATCTGCAGAGCGGCTATGCCCTACAGGGACAGGCCAGCCTGGCCGCCGAGCAGCATCCCATGAGCCTGCTGCTGGACGCCTTGCTGACCGCGCAGGGCCTGCAACTCAAAGAGGTGCGCCTGGGTGACAGGCAGCAGGGCTACCTGCAGGTGCACGGCGAGGTTGACTGGCAGTCCAGTCTGGCCGTGCAGGGCCAGCTGGACTGGCAGGACCTGCCCTGGCAGCGCCTCTGGCCGCAGCTCGATGCCCTGGACTGGCGACTGCGTCGCCTGCAGGGCCCCTTCAGTTATCAGGATGGGCGCTACCAGGGCGAGCTGCATGCCGAGGCGGATGGCCCGGCGGGACCGTTCACCCTGCACAGCCCCTTTGCCGGCGATTTGCAGCGTGTGCAGCTGGCTGATGTGCGCCTGCAGGCTGGTCGGGGTCAGGCCAGTGGCCGGCTTGAGCTGAGTATGGGTGCCCAGGCGGGTTGGTCGACGCACTTGCAGCTACGGGATATCGATCCGGCCTATTGGCAGGCCGGTTTACCAGGACGCATCGCCGGTAGCCTGCACAGTGAGGGACAGTGGCAGCCCGCGTTGCAAGGACGCCTGGTAGTGGACCTGCATGGCCAGGTGCGCCAGCAGCCCTTGCGCTGGCAAGCCACGCTGCAGGCGCAGGGCGAGCAATGGTCACTGGCCCCGCTGCAGTTGCAGCTGGGCGATAACCGTATTGACGGCCAGGCCAGCCTGGGCAGTGGTCAGCGCCTGGCGGGCGAGCTGCGCTGGAAGCTGCCCGCCCTGCAACAGCTCTGGCCGGAACTGGCTGGGCGTGTGCAAGGGCAGTTGCAACTGGCGGGTACCCGGCAACGTCCGCAAGGTCAGTTGCAACTGCAAGGCCAGGCCCTGCGTTTCCAGCAGCTGCGCTTGGCCAGCGTGCAGCTGGATGCCCGCCTGGATGCCCGGCAGCAGGGCACCCTGCGTCTGCAGAGTGGCGTGCTGCGGCAGGGTGACAGGAACCTGGGAGAAGGGCTGCTTAGCGGGGCCGGCACCTGGCAACGACATCAGCTGGACCTTGACTGGCTTGCCCCCAACTTTGCCGTGAACCTGCAGCTCTCTGGCGCTCAGCAAGCGCCGGGCTGGCGGGGCGAGTTGCGCCAGGCCCGCGTGCAGCTGGCTGAACTCGCCTGGCAATTGCAGGCACCTACGGCCGTGCGGTTCAACGCTCAGGCCTGGAACCTGGCAGCCCACTGCTGGCAGGCCGAGCAGGCCAGCCTGTGTGCCGGCGCGCAGCGCCTGTGGCCGGACAGTCGCCTGGACTATCGTTTGCGCCAGTTGCCGATGAGCAGCCTGGCGGGCTGGTGGCCGGAGGACTTCGACTGGCAGGGCCAGCTGGACGGTGAATTGCAACTGCAACTGACTGAGCGCGGGCCGCGAGGCCAACTGCGCCTGGATGCCGGACAGGGCCAGTGGCGCTTACGCGAACAAGGCCAGTGGCTGACGTTTCCCTACCAGCAGTTGCACCTGCACAGCCGGTTGCAGCCGCACGGTGTAGAGGCTCGCCTGTGGCTGGATGGTGAACGACTGGGACAATTCGAGTTGGATATGCAGATCGACCCGCGCACGGCCAGCAAGCCGTTGCGCGGCCAGTATCGCCTGACGGGACTGGATATCGGCCTGGCCCGGCCCTTCGTATCGGGACTCGAAGCGCTGGAGGGGCGTTTGCAGGGCCAGGGGCGGATCACCGGCAGCTTGCTGGCCCCCTGGGTGGAGGGCGACTTGCAACTCCTCGACGGGCGGGTTGCTGGGGCCGGTTGGCCATTGAATCTGGATGCCCTGGCTGTGCAGATACAGATTGTTGGCCAGCAGTTAGAGGTGCAAGGCAACTGGCGCAGTGGCGAGCTGGGGCGCGGTCAGTTCACCGGGCAACTGGGCTGGCATGAAGCGCTGCGTGCCCGCCTGGCGGTTAGTGGTAGCCAGTTGCCCGTGGTGGTCGAACCCTACGCCTATCTGCAGGTCGAGCCCCGTCTGCAGCTGCAGTTGGACGAACAGGGCCTGGCCCTGAGTGGCGAAGTGGATGTCCCCAGTGGCTTGATCGAGGTACGCGAGCTGCCTCCGCAAGCCGTACGCGTATCAGCGGATGTCGAGGTAGTGGGTGCAGCGCCCGCTAGCGAACGCAATCTGCCACTGGCCATGGATGTGCGCCTGCGGGTCGGTGCGCAGCGCTTGCGTTTTCGCGGTTTTGGCCTGACTGCCGAGGTGCGTGGTCAGTTGCATATGACAGATCAGCTACGCAGCCAGGGTGAGCTGGAATTGCTTAAAGGCCGTTATCAAGCCTATGGACAACGCCTTAACGTGAGGCGTGCACGCTTGCTGTTCAATGGCGCTTTGGATCGTCCGTTCCTGGATATCGAAGCGGTGCGCAAGGTGGGGACGGTGAGCGCAGGGGTGCGTGTCTCGGGCAGTGCCGAGCAGCCGCTTAGTCAGGTATTTGCGGATCCGCCGATGAGCGACGAGCAGGCCTTGTCCTATCTGGTACTCGGCCGTCCGCTGGGCAGTCGCGGCGATGGCGCGGCCCTGGGCAGCGCAGCACTGGCCATGGGACTGTCAGGTAGCCTGCCGTTTACCGGACAACTGGCCGAGCGGCTAGGTATCGATGACTTCCAATTGGGCAGTGAAGGGGCCAGCGGCCGCTTCTCCGAGCGGCTGAGCCTGCGCTACGGCCTGGGTTCCCTGGAGCAGGGCAGCCTGTTGGCGGTGCGCTACGAATTAAGCAAACGCCTGTACCTGGAGGCGGCCAGTGGCCTGGCCAGCTCGCTGGACCTGGTGTATCGCCACGATTTCTGAATAAAACCGACTGGTCGAACAGCTTTTACAGCAGCGACTGGTCGCCAGTGGAACGCTTCGTGCTAGCATCCAGCCGCACAGGCTTAGCACGGACACACCCTGTTACGCCTGCCTCACAGCATCGCTGCGCTATCCGCGCAGGGTGGCCTGCCGCTGGCCGGTTATCCCGGAAGCGGCGATAACAAGAAAGGAGCCGTACATGGAATCCATCAACGCGTTGGTCAACAGCGTCAATGGCCTGGTCTGGGGGCCACCCATGCTGGTTGCCATCCTGGGCACTGGCCTGTTCCTCATGCTTTTCCTCCGCTTCATGCCGTTGGCGCGCATCGGTACCGGTTTTGCCCTGATGTGGCGCGGTCGCCGGCGCGGCGATGCGGAAAGTGGCGAAATCAGTCCTTTTGAAGCGCTGATGACCTGCCTGGCAGCCACGGTGGGCACGGGCAACATTGCCGGTGTGGCCACCGCCATTTTTCTCGGCGGCCCCGGCGCCTTGTTCTGGATGTGGTGTACCGCGCTGGTCGGCATGGCCACCAAATACGCTGAAGTGGTGCTGGCCGTGCACTACCGCGAGAAAGATGACCGTGGTGAACATGTTGGCGGCCCCATGTATGCCATCAAGAACGGCCTGGGTGCCAAGTGGCTATGGCTGGGTACCGCCTTTGCCATCTTCGGCGGGTTTGCCGGCTTCGGCATCGGCAATATGGTGCAGGTCAACAGCATGGCACATGCACTGCAGACCACCTTCAACGTACCGCTGTGGGTCACCGGGGTGAGCAGCATGGTATTGGTCGGGCTGGTCATCCTTGGCGGGATCCAGCGTATTGGCAAGGTCGCTGCGGCACTGGTGCCGTTCATGTGCCTGGCCTATATCGTCGCGGCAATCGTGGTTCTGGCGGTCAATTTCTCGGCTATTCCTGCCGCCTTCGATCTGATCTTCACCCATGCCTTCAGTCCGATTGCCGCTACCGGCGGCTTTGCCGGTGCAGCGGTGATGGCGGCGATTCGCTTTGGTGTGGCGCGGGGCATCTTTTCCAACGAAGCGGGCCTGGGTACTGCCGGTATCGCCCAGGCGGCCGGTACCACGCATAGCTCGGTACAGTCTGGAATGATCGGTATGCTGGGTACCTTCATCGATACCATCATCATCTGCAGCCTGACCGGCCTGGCGATCATTTGCTCCGGGGTATGGACCAGCGGTGCCAGTGGCGCAGCGCTCTCGGCCGCGGCCTTCGAAAGTGCCATGCCGGGCTTCGGTGGCGCCATCCTGACCCTGGCACTGGTGATCTTTGCCTTTACCACCATTCTCGGCTGGAGCTATTTCGGCGAGAAGTGCTGGGAATTTCTCGTCGGCACCAAGTCGATCCTGCCGTTCCGTATCATCTGGGTACTGGCCGTACCGTTCGGCGCGATTGCCCAGCTGGACTTCGCCTGGTTGCTCGCCGACACCCTCAACGGGCTGATGGCCATTCCCAACCTGCTGGCGCTGATCCTGCTCAGCCCGGTGGTGGTCAAGCTGACCCGCGAATACTTTGCGCGACCGACCCAGTAGTTTTTCCGCCACAAAAAACAACGGCTCCCGCGGGAGCCGTTGTTGTTTGTGGCCGGGCCAGTCAGTCTTCGATGGCACCCATCGCGGTGGTGTTGAAGCCGCCGTCGACGTAGAGGATTTCGCCACTGATGCCCGAGGCCAGGTCGGAGCAGAGGAAGGCACCGGCGTTGCCGACTTCCTCGATGGTCACGTTGCGGCGCAGCGGGGTCTGCTTCTCGTTGGCGGCGAGCATCTTGCGGAAGCTCTTGATGCCGGACGCTGCCAGGGTACGGATCGGCCCGGCGGAAATGGCATTCACGCGAGTACCTTCCGGGCCAAGGCTGCCGGCCAGGTAGCGTACGCCGGCTTCCAGGCTGGCCTTGGCCATGCCCATCACGTTGTAGTTGGGCATGGTGCGCTCGGCGCCCAGGTAGGAGAGGGTGAGGATGCTGCCATTGCGACCCTGCATCAGCGGGCGGCCGGCCTTGGCCAGCGCTACCAGGCTGTAGGCACTGATGTCGTGGGCAATACGAAAGCCTTCGCGGGTAGTGACTTCGGTGAAGTCGCCGTCCAGCTGGTCGCCCGGTGCGAAACCTACCGAGTGGACGATGCAGTCCAGACCGTCCCATTTCTGGCTCAGGGCTTCGAAAACCTTGGCGATCTCTTCGTCGTTGGCTACGTCACAGGGGAAGCACAGCTCGGCGCTGGAGCCCCAGCCGGCGGCGAACTCTTCGACGCGGCCCTTGAGCTTGTCGTTCTGGTAGGTGAAGGCCAGTTCGGCGCCTTCGCGGTGCATGGCGGCAGCGATGCCCGAGGCAATCGACAGTTTGCTGGCGACGCCAACGATCAGTACGCGCTTACCGGCGAGAAAACCCATATCCAACATCCTCATTCTGTGTGTGTGCGACAGCCGGGAACCATGAAGGCGGCTTCCAGCAGTTGCCTGGTATAGCTATGCCCGGGGTTGGCGAAAATCGCCTCGGCCGGCCCCTGTTCCACCACCTGGCCAGCCTTGAGCACCAGCAACTGGTGACTTAAGGCCCTGACCACCGCCAAGTCATGGCTGATGAACAGGTAGCTCAGGTTGTACTTCTCCTGCAGCCTGCGCAGCAGTTCCACCACCTGGCGCTGAACCGTGCGATCCAGCGCCGACGTGGGTTCGTCGAGCAGAATCAGCTCCGGCTTGAGCACCAGGGCGCGGGCAATGGCGATGCGTTGCCGTTGTCCGCCGGAAAACTCGTGTGGGTAACGATGCCGGGTTTGCGGGTCGAGGCCCACTTCCTCCAAGGCGGCGATGATTGCCTGTTCCCGGGCCTGGCTGTCGGCGCTGCCATGGATTTCCAGGCCCTCGCCGACAATCTGCGCCACGCTCATGCGCGGGCTGAGACTGCCGAAGGGGTCCTGGAACACCACCTGCATATGCCGGCGCAACGGGCGCACCTGCTTTTGCGAGAGGTCATCAATGGCCTGCTGGCGAAAGCGGATGGCCCCCTGGCTGCCGAGCAGACGCAGGATTGCCATGCCCAGGGTGGACTTGCCTGAGCCGCTTTCCCCGACAATTCCGAGGGTCTGCCCCTGTGGCAGGTCGAAACTGACGCCGTCGACGGCCTTGACGTGGTCCACCGTGCGCCGCAACAGCCCCTTCTTGATCGGGAACCACACCCGTAGCTCCTCGACGGACAGCAGCGAGGGGCCGGCGGGATTGCCAGCCGGTTGCCCGTCAGGCTCGGCTCCCAGCAGTTCCCGGGTGTAGGGATGTTGCGGCGCATGGAACAACGTTTCACACGATGCTTCTTCGACGACCGTTCCGCGCTGCATGACACATACCCGGTGGGCAATCCGCCGCACCAGGTTGAGATCGTGGCTGATCAGCAGCAGTGACATGCCCAGACGGGCCTGCAGTTCCTTGAGCAGGTCGAGAATCTTCAGCTGTACGGTCACGTCGAGTGCCGTGGTCGGTTCATCGGCAATCAGCAGTTCCGGCTCGTTGGCCAGCGCCATGGCGATCACCACGCGCTGACGCTGCCCGCCGGACAGTTCATGGGGGTAGGCGCGCAGGCGCTTGTGCGGCTCGGGAATACCCACCAGCTCAAGCAGTTCGAGGACCCGGGCGCGGGCTGCTGCGCCTGTCAGTCCCTTGTGCAGGGCCAGCACTTCGCCGATCTGCTGCTCGATCGTGTGCAACGGATTGAGCGAGGTCATGGGTTCCTGAAAGACCATGGCGATGCGGTTGCCGCGAATGGCGCGCAGGCGCGCTTCATCCAGTTGCAGCAGATCGGCACCGGCGAAGAGGATGCGCCCGCTCGGGTGGCTGGCCAGTGGGTAGGGCAGCAGGCGCAGGATGGAGTGCGCCGTTACCGATTTGCCGGAGCCGCTTTCGCCGACCAGGGCCAGGGTTTCCCCGCGGCGAATGCTCAGGTTCACCCCGTCCACTACGCGCTGCGGCGTGCCGCCCTGGCTGAAGGCTACCGCCAGATCATGGATTTCCAGCAGGTTGTCGCTCATCGCTTCACTTCCGGGGGTCGAAGGCATCACGGGCCGCCTCGCCGATGAACACCAGCAGGCTGAGCATCAGGGCCAGCACACAGAAGGCGCTGATGCCCAGCCAGGGCGCTTGCAGGTTGGATTTGCCCTGGGCGACCAGTTCACCCAGCGAGGGTGAACCGGCTGGCAGGCCGAAGCCGAGGAAGTCCAGGGCGGTCAGGGTGCCGATGGCGCCAGTGAGGATGAACGGCATGAAGGTCATGGTCGAGACCATGGCATTGGGCAGGATGTGGCGGAACATGATCTGTCCGTTGCCCATGCCCAGGGCACGGGCCGCCCGCACATATTCCAGGTTACGTCCGCGGAGGAACTCGGCACGCACCACGTCGACCAGGCTCATCCAGGAAAACAGCAGCATGATGCCCAGCAGCCACCAGAAGTTCGGCTGCACGAAGCTGGCCAGGATGATCAGTAGGAAGAGCACCGGCAAGCCCGACCAGATTTCCAGGAAGCGCTGGCCGAGCAGGTCGACCCAGCCGCCGTAGAAGCCCTGCAGGGCACCGGCGAACACGCCGATCAGCGAGCTGATCAGGGTCAGGGTCAGGGCAAACAGCACCGACACGCGGAAGCCGTAGATGACCCGTGCCAGCACATCGCGGCCCTGATCGTCGGTGCCCAGCCAGTTGGCTGGTGAAGGCGGCGCCGGGGCGGGGACCTGCAGGTCGTAGTTGATGCTGTCGTAGCTGAAGGGAATCGGCGGCCAGAGCATCCAGCCGTCCTTGGCGGCAATCAGTTCCTGGATGTACGGACTCTTGTAGTTGGCCTGCAGGGGAAATTCGCCGCCGAATACCGTTTCCGGATAGCGCTTGAATACCGGGAAATACAGCGCACCGTCGTACTTGACCAGCAGCGGTTTGTCGTTGGCGATCAGCTCGGCGCCCAGGCTGAGGATGAACAGGCCAAGAAATAGCCACAGCGACCACCAGCCACGGCGGTGTGCCTTGAACAGCTGCAGACGACGTTGGTTCATGGGTGACAGGGGCATGGCTTACTGCTCACGGCTGGCAAAGTCGATGCGCGGATCGACCAGGGTGTAGGTGAGATCACCGATCAGTTTCACCAGCAGGCCGAGCAGGGTGAAGATGAACAGGCTGCCGAACACCACCGGGTAGTCGCGGTTGAGGGCCGATTCGAAACTGAGCAGACCCAGCCCGTCGAGGGAGAAGATCACCTCGATAAGCAGCGAGCCGGTGAAGAAGATGCCGATGAATGCCGACGGGAAGCCGGCAATGATGATCAGCATGGCATTGCGGAACACATGCCCGTAGAGCACGCGCTTTTCCGAAAGGCCCTTGGCGCGGGCGGTGACCACGTACTGCTTGTTGATCTCGTCGAGGAAGCTGTTCTTGGTCAGCAGGGTCAGCGTGGCGAAGTTGCCGATCACCAGCGCGGTGACCGGCAGCACCAGATGCCAGAGGTAGTCGAGGATCTTGCCACCGGTGGACAGCTCGTCGAAATCATTGGAGGTCAGCCCGCGTAGCGGGAACCAGTCGAGGTAGCTGCCGCCGGCAAACACCACGATCAGCAGGATGGCAAAGAGGAACGCGGGAATCGCATAGCCGATGATGATTGCCGAGCTGGTCCAGACGTCGAAGGCACTGCCGTGTCGCACCGCCTTGGCAATGCCCAGGGGAATCGACACCAGGTACATGATCAGCGTGCTCCACAGGCCGAGGGAGATCGACACCGGCAGTTTTTCGGCGATCAGTTCCAGCACGCTGGCATCGCGGAAAAAACTACTGCCGAAGTCCAGGCGCGCATAGTTGCCAAGCATCTGCCAGAAACGTTCACTAGCCGGCTTGTCGAAGCCGTACATGCGTTCGATCTCGGCGACCAGTTCCGGGTCCAGCCCCTGGCCGCCACGGTAGCTGGAGGATGCCGAACTGACCTCGGCGGCGCCGCCGGACACCCGCCCGGTAGCCCCGCCGGCAGCGGCATCGAAGCCTTCCAGCTTGGCGATCATCTGTTCCACCGGTCCGCCCGGGGCCGCCTGAATGATCAGGAAGTTGATCAGCAGGATGCCGAACAGGGTAGGGATGATCAGCAGCAGGCGGCGCAGGATGTAAGCCAGCATCTAGCGGGACTCCTCGTTGCCGGCAGCGTCGGCGTCGGCATGCCACCAGCTCATCAGCGCGTAGTCGTACTCGGGCGTGCGCTCAGGACGGCGGATGTGCTGCCAGTGGGCGATGCGCCAGGTGTCGATGTAGTAGTTGGGCACCACGTAGTGACCCCAGAGCAGTACGCGGTCCAGCGCGCGGGCGTGGTTGAGCAGGCTCTGCCGCGAGTCGGCATTGACCAGCCCGTCGACCAGTGCGTCGATGGCCGGGTCTTTCAGACCGAGGTAGTTGCGGCTGCCGGGGTTGTCGGCACTGCTCGAATGCCAGTATTCACGCTGTTCGTTGCCCGGTGAATTGGACTGGCTCCAGACCATTGAGGTCATGTCGAAATCCCGTGAGCGCATGCGGTTGATGTACTGCGAAACATCCACGCGGCGAATCTGCAGGTCGATGCCCAGGCTGGCCAGGTTGCGTTTGAAGGGCAGCACTACGCGTTCCAGATTGGCCTGGGCGAGCAGGAACTCAAAGGCCAGCGGCTGGCCCTGGGCGTCGACCATGCGATCATTATCGATACGGTAGCCGGCTTCCTGGAGCAATTGGTAGGCGCGGCGCGTCTGCTCGCGGATGATGCCACTGGCATCGCTGCGCGGCGCGGCGAAGGGCGTGCTGAACACTTCATCGGGCACCTGGCCGCGCCAGGGCTCGAGCAGCGCCAGTTGCGCGGCATCGGGCAGGCCGCGTGCGGCCAGTTCGGAGTTCTCGAAGTAGCTCTGGTTACGCTTGTAGGCGCCGAAGAACAGTTGCTTGTTGGACCACTCGAAATCGAACAGCAGGGCAATCGCCTCGCGCACCCGGCGGTCCTGGAACATCGGGCGGCGCAGGTTGAAGGCAAAACCCTGCATGCCCACCGGGTTGCGGTTAGGCAGCGCTTCCTTGATGAAGCGCCCGTCACGTAGCGCCGGGCTGTCGTAGCCGGTCGCCCAGTCCTTGGCCGAATACTCGAGATTGAAGTCGAAACGCCCGGCCTTGAAGGCTTCCAGCGCCACCGACATGTCACGGTAGTAGTCGACGCTGATCACATCGAAATTGTATTGGCCACGGGTCACCGGCAGGTCGGCTCCCCACCAGTCCTTGACCCGCTCGTAACGCAGGCTGCGCCCGGCATCGACCTTGACCAGGCGGTACGGGCCGCTGCCCAGCGGCGGCTCCAGGCTGGTCCGCGAGAAGTCCCGCTCGGCCCACCAGTGGCGCGGCAGTATCTGCAACTGGCCGATGATCAGCGGCAGCTCGCGGTTGTCGGCATGCTGGAAGTCGAAGCGCACCTGGTGCGGCCCCTCGACAACCACCGCGCTGACATCCGCATAGTACTGGCGGTACATCGGGTGACCTTTTTCGATGAGGATGTCGAAGCTGAACTTGACATCCTCGGCGGTCAGCGGCTGGCCGTCATTGAAGCGTGCTTGCGGGCGCAGGTGGAAACGCACGAAACGGTTGTGCGGGTCGCGCTCGATGCGCTGGGCCAGCAGGCCGTACTCGGTAAACGGCTCATCGGGCGAATGGAAGGTCAGCGTGTCGTAGAGCAGGCCTAGCTGATCGGCTGCATTACCCTTGGCAATGAACGGGTTGAGACTGTCAAAGCCGTTCAGCCCGGCCAGCCGCAAAGTACCGCCCTTGGGGGCTGTGGGGTTGACCCAGCTGAAGTGGCTGAAGTCGGCAGGATAGCGCGGTGCTTCACCGTACAGGGTCAGGGCGTGTTCGGCCTGGGCCAGCGGAGCCAGGCCGAACAGCAGGCAGCCAAGCTGCAGGCAGCGACGCAGACGGGGCAGGATCATGGACGACTCTCCGGCGTGGTTTGCCACCAGGCCCGCAGCCCCAGGGTGTAGGGCGGGGTGCTGACAAAGGCGAAACGGTTGCGGTAGGCAAGGCGGTGTTGGCCGCTGTACCAGTTGGGAATGCTGTAGTGCTGCCAGAGCAGCACGCGATCGAGTGCACGCGCAGCAGCGACCTGTTGCTCGCGGCTGCGCGCGGCGAGGAGTTTTTCCAGCAGCGCATCGACGACTGGGTCGTTAACGCCGGCGTAGTTCTTGCCGCCTTTGACGGTGACCTGGCTGGAATGGAAGTACGACCATTGTTCCAGGCCGGGGCTGAGGGTCTGCGGCAGGGTCATCAGCGCCATATCGTAGTCATAGTTGTCCAGGCGTTGCTTGTATTGGGCACGATCCACCGTGCGCAGGCGTGCCTGAATGCCGATACGTGCCAGGTTGCTGCGGAAGTGCTGGAAGATGCGTTCCAGATTGGGGTTGACCAGCAGTATCTCGAACTGCAACGGCTGGCCCTGGGCATTGACCAATTGTTGCCCGTTGAGTTTCCAACCGGCTTTTTCGAGAAGTTGCAGCGCCTGGCGCAGGGTGTCGCGGGGGATGCCGCGTCCATCGGTACGCGGCAGCTGGAAGGGCTGTGTGAACAGGGCTTCCGGCAGCTGCTTGCGGTAGGGCGAGAGCAGCAGCCATTCGCGGCCCTGGGGTAGCTCGCGGGCGCTGAATTCGCTGTTTGGATAGTAGGTTTGCGCCCGCTGGTAGGCACTGTAGAACAACGTGCGATTGGCCCACTCGAAATCGAACATCAACCCCAGCGCCTGGCGAACCTCCAGGCTGGCAAAGTGCGGCCGCCGGGTGTTCATGAACAGCGCCTGGGTCTGGGTGGGAATCTGGTGAGGGATCTGCGCGCGGATCACCTCGCCGCGGCGTACGGCAGGAAAGTTGTAGCCGTTGGCCCAGTTTTTCGCCTGCTGTTCGATGTACAGGTCGAATTCACCGGCCTTGAAGGCTTCGAACGCCACATGGCTGTCGCGATAGAACTCCACTTCGACGCGGTCGAAATTGTACTTGCCGCGATTCACCGGCAACTGCGCACCCCACCAGTCCTTGACCCGCTCGAAGACCAGGCGGCGCCCCGGATCGACCTCGACAATCCGATAGGGACCGCTGCCCAGCGGTGGTTCGTAGCTGGTGCTGTTGAACTCACGCGCCCGCCAGTAGTGTGCGGGCAACACCGGCAGCTCCCCGAGGCGCTGGATGAGCAGGGGATTGCCGGCGCGTTTGAAGACAAAACGGATGCGCAGTGGAGCGAGGACGTCCACGCGCTTCACTTCCTGCAGGCTGGTGCGGTAGTTGGGATGGCCGAACTGGGCCAGCTGCCGGTAGGAAAAGCGCACATCCTCGGCGGTGACCGGCCGGCCGTCATGAAAACGGGCCTTGGGGTGCAGGTTGAAGACCACCCAGCTGCGATCCTCGCTGAACTCCAGGCTTTGCGCGATCAATCCGTAGCTGGACGCCGGTTCGTCACCCGAGGGGTCGTAGGCACCGCTGCCGACCAGCAACGGCTCGTTCAGTTCGCTGACCCCGTATTGCTGGAAAATCGCGCTGCTGCTTGGGCTGGTGCCCTTGAGAATGTAGGGATTGAGGCTGTCGAAACTGCCGTAGGTCATCACCCGCAGGGTGCCACCCTTGGGGGCATCGGGGTTGACCCAGTCGAAATGACGGAAGCTGGCCGGGTACTTGAGCTGGCCGAACTGGGCATAACCGTGCTGCCTGAACACTTCGCCAACCGTCGGCAGGCACAGGCAGGACAGCAGCAGGAAAAGGAAGGCTCGCATCAGGCGCAGGGTTCATCCATGGCGGTTTTGTCGCTCTTTGTCGGTACAGTAACAGCTTGTCAGTACAGGAAAAAGTGCGTCGCCATGGCGGCAGCCTGCCATCACTTTGGCTAGACTGTGACAAAGCCGCTGGAGAACCATCCGTGACAGATCGTTGTATTGGCCTTGAGGCCTGGATCGAACGTATCAGCCAGGCAGAACTGCCGGCCCTGGCTGCCGTAGTGCAGGACCTCAATCATCTGGCCAGTGGCAGCAATGCCTCGGTCCAGCAACTGGCGGAAGTCCTTCTGCGCGACGCCGCATTGACCTCGAAAGTGCTGCGCGTGGCCAATAGCGCCTACTTCAACCCCCAGCAGGACAGCATCAAGACCATTTCCCGGGCGATCATCCTGATTGGTTTTGACAATGTGCGGCAGATCGCCCTGTCGGTGAGCCTGATTGACAGCCTGCTTGGCCGGCAGCCGCGTGAGCAGTTGCTCGAACTGTTGGCGCGCTCTTTCCACGCGGCCGTCCAGGCGCGCAACATCTGTGGCTATGTACAGCCGCGTTACCAGGAAGAGGTGTTCATTGCCGCGCTGCTCCATCATCTAGGGGAAATGGCTTTCTGGGGATGTGCGGGCAGTCAGAGCGACGAGTTGAGCCATGCACTGCAGCAGCCGGGTGCTAATCCTGAACAGGTGGTCCAGCAACTGTTGGGGACCAGTTTCCGCCAGTTGACCCTGGGCCTGATGAAAAGCTGGAACCTCGGCGAAACGGCCTGCCTGGCGCTGGCCAGTGGCGGAGTACACGATCCACTGGTGCGTTCGGTACGTCTGGGCGTGGAGATCAGCGCCGCCGCCCTGCAGGGCTGGGACAGTGCGCCGTTGCAGTCGCTGCTTGACCAGATGTCAGGGTTTACCGGCACCACGCCCGAAGAGGCTCTGCAGCAGGTGCTGGCCAGTGCCGACGAAGCGGTCAAGGTCGCCAGCACCTTTGGCGCGCCGAGTCTTGGCCGGTTGATTCCCAATACCGACCCGGAACTGATCCGCCTGCAGCAAGAGGAGCGCCAGGCTCGCCTGCTGCAGCCGGACCTGTTGGTTCTCCAGCAATGCCTGCAAGACCTGGCGCTACTGGCCAACAGCAAGAGTGATGTGAATCTGGTGCTGGATACCCTGCTCAAGGGGCTGCATCAGGGCGCCGGCCTGGAGCGGGTGATGGTCAGCGTACTGGCCGAAGGACAGCGCTGTTTTCGCGTGCGTCGCGCCATCGGTGCGCAGAGCGAGGACTGGAGCAGGGACTTCGTCTTGCCGGCGCACAGTCCCGAGCAGCCGCATCTGTTCAGCTACGTGCTGAAAAGCAAGGAAAGCCTGTGGATGGGCGTGCCGGCCAGTTACAGCCTGAATGATCTGGTGACCCAGCCGATGCGCCACTGGCTGGGTAATGGCATGTTCTTCATTGCCGCACTGATGGCCGGCACGCGCGAAATCGGCGTGGTGTATGCCGATTGCCGGGTTTCCTCGCGCGCCTTGCGCCACGAGCAGTTCGTGGCCTTCCAGCGCTTCGTGCAGGCGACCGGGCGCTGCCTGGAGGCGATGGCTCAGCGCAAGTAGAGGGTCAGTACCTGGCCAGGCTTGAGGGCCTTGCTGGCCTGCGGATTCCAGCGCTGCAGTTGGGCCAGTTGCACCTTGTGACGCTTGGCGATCAGGTATAGCGAGTCGCCTTGGCGCACGCGGTACTGGGTGGGCTTGCCGGCAGTACTGTTCGTCGCCGCGGCAGCCTGGCCGCCCTGCAGGCGCAGTACCTGGCCAACCTTCAAGGCATTGCCTGGCAGATTGTTCCAGCGCTTGAGCTCATTGACGGAAACCCGCTGGGCCTTGGCAATGCTCCACAGATTGTCACCCTGGCGCACCCGGTACTGACGGCTGCTGCTGGCTGTTTGGGTGACCTGGTGAAGCGGCTGGTTGGGCTTGAAGCCCGGTGGCACGGGAATGTTCAGTGCCTGGCCGATGCGCAGGTGGTTGCTTTTCAAACCGTTGAGGTCTTTCAGGCTATTGACGCTGACATGGTAGCGGTTGGCAATGCTGTGCAGACTGTCGCCGCTGCGTACCTTGTATTGCTGCCAGTTGAGCTGTTCCTCGGGCTTGAGCAGAGCCAGGCTGGCTTGCAACAGCTCGGCCTTGTCGGTGGGCACCAGCAGATGCTTCGGACCGTCGAAGGTCACCCCCTGTTTAAAGGCCGGGTTCAGACGCGCCAGTTCGCCTTCGTCGATCTCGGCCATGTCTTCCAGACGGTTGAGTTGCAGACGGTGGTCGAAGGCGACTCGCTCGAAATACGGCTGGTTGGCGATCTCGGCCAGCTTGACGCCATAGGCCTCGGGACTGGCCACGACCTGCGACAGCGCCAGCAGCTTGGGCACGTAGTCGCGGGTTTCCTTGGGCAATGGCAGGTTCCAGTAGTCGGTCGGCAGGCCGAGTTTCTGGTTGCGCTCGATGGCGCGACTGACCGTGCCTTCGCCGGCATTGTAGGAGGCCAGGGCGAGCAGCCAGTCGCCGTTGAACATGTCGTGCAGGTATTGCAGGTAGGTCAGCGCCGCGCGGGTGGAGGCGGTAATGTCGCGCCGTCCGTCATACCAGTTGGTCTGCTTGAGTTTGAAGTGCCGTCCGGTGGAGGGGATGAATTGCCAGAGGCCTACAGCATGGGCCCGCGAGTAGGCGAGCGGGTTGTAGGCGCTTTCGATCATCGGCAGCAGGGCTAGCTCCTGCGGCATGTTGTTCTTTTCCAACTGCTCGACGATGTAGAAGATGTACGGGCTGCCGCGCTGGCTGGACTTTTCGATAAACGAGGGATTGCTGACAAACCACAGGCGCTGTTGCTCGATGCGCGGGTTGACCTCGATATAGTCCTGTAGCTGGTAACCAGCGCGCATGCGCTCCCAGACATCGGCGAACTGTTCGCTGTCGCTGTCGAGGTCTTCGCCTTCCAGCCAGCTGCTTGGTTGTTCCAGGCCGAGCGCGGGATCGGTGTCCTGATCGGCATCGCCGACCGGATTGGGCAGGCTTTGGCAGCCGCTGACCAGCAGTGCCAGCAGGCCCGCCGCGAGCAGGCGCCAGGGACTTGCCAAGGCTGCCGTACGGGGTCGTCGGTTCAGCAAGGAGGGCATGGCAATGCGGCCGTTATCAGCGAAAAGGACGGCGATTCTAGAAACCCTGAGCAACCAGGGTCAACCCGACAGTCTGTCGCAGCGGTCTCAAAACACGTCTTTCCAGGCGCGCAGGGTGGCGAACAGCTCGACCTCGTCAAGCGCTGTGCGTCCGGCACGCTGCTCCAGTTGCTGGCGTATTTCCGGCTGCAGGCAACGCAGGAAGGGGTTGCCGGCTTTCTCTTCGTCAATCCGGCTGGGCAGGCTGCACAGGCCGGCCTGGCGCTGAGCAGTCACGCGCTCTTGCCAGACCTGCAGGTGCGGATTACTCGGTTCGACTGCCAGGGCAAAACGCAGGTTGCTCAGGGTGTATTCATGTGTGCAATACACCAGGCAGTCGTCATCCAGGCTGGCCAGACGCTTCAGCGAAGCGAGCATCTGTGCAGGGCTGCCTTCGAACAACCGTCCACACCCGGCGGCGAACAGGGTGTCACCGCAGAACAGCAGGGGAGGCTGGTTATCCTGGCGCGGGCAATACAGGGCGATATGCCCCAGGGTATGGCCTGGCACATGCAGCACCTGCACGGGGCGGTCGAGCAGCGTGAGCTGGTCGCCATCGTGCAGCCACTGGTCGCAGACGGGCAGTCGTTCACCGGCCGGACCATGGATGCGTGCAGCGCTGGTGGCCTGCAATGCACGGCAGCCAGCGACATGGTCGGCATGGTGATGGGTGATGAAAATCTGCTCCAGGCGCCAGCCTGGGTGGGCATCCAGCCAGGCCAGTACCGGGCTGGCATCGCCAGGGTCGATGACCGCACAGCGCTGCTGCTCGGCGTCGGCGAGCAACCATATATAGTTGTCATTGAAGGCGGCCAGGGGCTCGATGCTCAGCATGCGCGGACTCTCCAGATAAGGCTGCGACAGTCTACCAGCTCACCGTCCGGCTGCCGCCAAGCAACGCAGCCGGGCGCCTGGCTTGCATCCCGCCGAAGGGCAGACCAGAGTAGCGACATTGCCGCGGAGGTTTGCCATGTTAAAGCAGCGTTTCGACAGTGCCGCACGCCTGCAACGGTTGCATGACCTGCAGGCCCAGCAGTGGTTTGCCCAGCCCCACGGCCAGCAGCTGCTGGAAGCCGCCCAGCCGTTGCTGGAAGAAGCACTGGCCGGCTTGTTTGGCGGCTATCTCGTGCATTGCGGACCCGCCCCCGCAGGCGTGCTTGCCCCGCGCATCCAGCGGCAGGTGTGCCTGGGGCCACCGGGTACGGCTACGCAGATTCATTGCGAGGAACATGCCTGGCCGCTGGCTGAGCATGCCGCCGATGTAGTGGTGCTGCAGCACAGTCTGGAGTTCAGCGCCTCGCCACAGTTGCTGCTGCGCGAGGCCGCGCGTTGCGTGCGTCCGGGCGGGCATTTGCTGATCTGTGCGATGAATCCCTGGAGCAGCTGGGGCGTGCGTCAGCAGTTTGCCGATGATGGTCAGGGCCTGGCGCGCTGCCTGGGTGCTGCGCGACTGGGCGACTGGCTGGGCCTACTGGGCTTTGCGCTGGAGAAACGTGCCTACGGGTGTTATCGTCCGCCGCTTTCCTCGGTCCGCTGGCAGCAGCGCCTGCAGCCACTGGAGCGTTTGGGGGCTCGCCTGCATGCGCCAGGTGCCGGTCTCTATCTGCTGATGGCGCGCAAGCTGGTAGTGGGCTTGCGTCCACTGCAGCGGCAGCGTCGCGAGCCGATGGGAAAACTCCTGCCCATGCCGGTGGCCAAGGTCAGCCGGCGCAATTGCGAAGAAACGAAGAGCTGAATGACTGATCTGGTTCAGGTGTATACCGATGGTGCCTGCAAGGGCAATCCCGGCCCGGGTGGCTGGGGCGCCCTGCTGGTCTACAAGGGCGTCGAACATGAATTGTGGGGTGGCGAGCGCGATACCACCAACAACCGCATGGAGCTAACTGCGGCCATCCAGGCCCTGGCAGCGCTCAAGCGCACCTGCCAGGTGCAGCTGGTGACCGACTCCGAATACGTCATGCGCGGTATCCAGGAATGGCTGCCCAACTGGAAGAAACGCGGCTGGAAAACCGCCGCACGCCAGCCGGTGAAAAATGCCGACCTCTGGCAGTTGCTCGATGAACAGGTGCAGCGTCACCAGGTGCAGTGGCAGTGGGTACGCGGGCATACCGGGCACCCCGGTAACGAACGTGCCGACCAATTGGCCAACCGTGGCGTCGAGGAGGCCCGCGCATGAGATATGTCGTTCTGGATACCGAAACCACCGGCATGCCGGTGGGGGATGGCCATCGCATTATCGAAATTGGCTGTGTTGAACTGATTGGCCGCCGCCTGACCGGCAAGCACTTCCATGTCTACCTGCAGCCAGACCGTGAAGTCGACGAAGGTGCCATCGCCGTTCACGGCATCACCAACGAATTCCTCATCGGCAAGCCGCGCTTTCGCGATATCGCCGACGAGTTTTTCGAGTTCATCAAAGGCGCCGAACTGATCATCCACAACGCGGCGTTCGACATTGGCTTCATCAACAACGAGTTTGCTCTGCTTGGGCAAACTGAGCGCAGCGACGCCTACGACTATTGCACGGTGCTGGACACCCTGCTGATGGCCCGCGAGCGTCATCCGGGGCAACGCAACAACCTGGATGCCTTGTGCAAGCGCTATGGTGTCGATAACTCCGGGCGCGACCTGCACGGCGCGCTGCTCGATGCGGAGATTCTTGCCGACGTTTACCTGGCGATGACCGGCGGGCAAACCCATCTGTCGCTGGCCGGCGACAATGCCGAAGGGGACAACTCCGGGCGTCAGCAGGCCTCGCCGATCCGCCGCCTGCCGGCTAGCCGCGCAGCGGGGCGGGTGATCCGCGCCAGTGAAGCCGAGCGTGCCGCGCATGCGGCCCGTCTGACGGCGATAGCCAAGGCCGCTGGTGGCCAGGCGCTGTGGCAGACCCTCGAGCCGGACGCGTAAAACACTGCGGCATTGCGACCTTTTCTTACAGATGGGGTGACGCGCGCTGCTGTGCAGCACTAACCTGAAGACCTGCAGCATGGCAAGCCTTCAGGAATCTCAGCATGTACAAAGACCTCAAGTTCCCCATCCTGATCGTGCACCGCGATATCAAGGCCGACAGCGTGGCAGGTGAGCGGGTGCGGGCGATTGCCGACGAACTGGCCCAGGACGGTTTTGCCATCCTGTCCACGGCGAGTGCCAGCGAGGGGCGCATCGTCGCCTCGACCCATCATGGCCTGGCTTGCGTGCTGGTGGCTGCCGAGGGCGCAGGGGAGAACCAGCGCCTGCTGCAGGATGTGCTGGAACTGATCCGCGTGGCCCGCCAGCGCGCCCCGCAGCTACCGATCTTCGCCCTGGGTGAGCAGGTCACCATCGAAAATGCCCCGGCCGAGGCCATGGCCGATCTCAATCAGTTGCGTGGCCTGCTCTACCTGTTCGAGGACACCGTACCGTTCCTTGCTCGCCAGGTAGCACGGGCCGCACGCAATTACCTCGATGGCCTGCTGCCGCCGTTTTTCAAGGCGCTGGTGCAACATACCGCGCAATCCAATTATTCCTGGCATACACCAGGCCATGGCGGGGGGGTGGCCTACCGCAAGAGCCCGGTTGGACAGGCGTTCCACCAGTTTTTTGGTGAAAACACCCTGCGTTCGGATCTCTCGGTGTCCGTGCCGGAGCTGGGCTCATTACTCGATCACACCGGTCCATTGGCGGAGGCCGAAGTGCGTGCCGCACGTAATTTTGGAGCCGACCACAGCTTCTTCGTGATCAACGGCACCTCCACGGCGAACAAGATCGTCTGGCACGCCATGGTCGGTCGTGACGATCTGGTGCTGGTCGATCGCAACTGCCACAAGTCGATCCTCCACGCGATCATCATGACCGGGGCTGTGCCGCTGTACCTGACACCCACCCGCAACGAGCTGGGCATCATCGGGCCGATTGCCCTTGATGAGTTCTCCCCGTCGGCGCTGGCCGCCAAGATTGCCGCCAGCCCGCTGGCCCGGGAGCGTGGTATTGACCCGGCCACTGCCCGGATCCGCCTGGCGGTAATTACCAACTCCACCTATGACGGCCTGTGCTACAACGCCGAGCGCATCAAGCAGGCGCTGGGTGACAGTGTTGACGTACTGCACTTCGACGAAGCCTGGTACGCCTATGCGGCGTTCCATGAGTTCTATCAGGGGCGTTACGGCATGGGCACTACACGCAGCGCGCACGCGCCGCTGGTGTTTACCACGCACTCTACGCACAAGCTGCTGGCCGCGTTCAGCCAGGCCTCGATGATCCATGTGCAGGATGGCGGGCAGGCACCACTGGACCGCGAGCGTTTCAATGAAGCTTTCATGATGCACATCTCCACCTCGCCGCAATACGGCATTCTGGCCTCGCTGGATGTTGCCTCGGCGATGATGGAGGGGCCTGCCGGACGCTCACTGATTCAGGAAACCTTTGATGAAGCACTGAGTTTCCGGCGTGCCCTGGCCAATCTGCGGCAGACGCTGGCCGATGGTGACTGGTGGTTTGATATCTGGCAGCCGGCTCAGGTCAACGGTACAGACAATCTGCAGGTCGCCGACTGGCTGTTGCAGCCAACGGCCGGCTGGCATGGCTTTGGTGCGCTGGCCGAGGACTATGTGCTACTCGATCCGATCAAGGTCACTCTGGTTACCCCTGGCCTGCGGGTCGACGGGCAAATGGACGAGCAGGGCATCCCCGCCGCACTGGTCAGCAAGTTTCTCTGGGAGCGCGGCCTGGTGGTTGAAAAGACCGGTTTGTACTCCTTCCTGGTGCTGTTCTCCATGGGCATCACCAAGGGCAAGTGGAGTACCTTGCTGACCGAGTTGCTGGAGTTCAAGCGCAGCTACGACAGCAACCAGCCGCTGCTTACGGCCTTGCCCAGCGTGTATCAGCAGGACCCGCAGCGCTATGCGGGGCTGGGGTTGCGTGATCTCAGCCAGCAACTGCACGATTGCTACCGCCAGCATGCAACACCGACGGCCATGCGCCAGATGTATACCGAATTGCCGCAGCCGGTCTGCAAGCCCTCGCAGGCCTACGATCAGCTGGTGCGCGGGGAGATCGAAGCCGTGCCGCTGGAGCAGCTGGCCGGCCGTATTGCCGCCGTGATGCTGGTGCCCTATCCGCCGGGCATCCCGCTGATCATGCCGGGTGAGCGTTTTACGAGCCAATGCACGGCGATCGTCGACTATCTGCGTTTTGCCTGCTGGTTCGACAGCCATTTCCCCGGCTTTGACAGTGATGTGCACGGCCTGCAGCGTCGCGATGGCCAGGCCTGGGTGAATTGCCTGCGTGAACACGCCTGCCCCTGAAACACCCCTGGGTGCCTCTGTATCCAACGAGTGATCCCAGACTGATCAAATGCTTGCGTGAGATAGCTGAACAATCGCTCAACTGTACGGACGTGGCCTGGGTCACAGTGGCCAGCATCGACATTTGATGCTCGCTTGTTATAGTTGGGCGATGCCTTCATGAAAATAACTCAATGAATGTCGAGCGTATCCGGCTGATGGCCTTGAGCTTTGCCATCGGTCCGACCTGCGGTGCTTGAGCAAAGACTCAGGCGAAGGGCGGCCTTGCCCCTTCGCGCCGACGCTGGACACTTCGCGCTGGGAGGCGCACAGACATTATGGTGAAGGGCGGAACATCCCTGGCGCTGGTTCGTGACGAACTCTACGCCACCATGGAGCAGGCGGAACTGAGCCTGGAGCAGTTCATTGTCGAGCGTGACAATGGCAGCCTGCTGCAACATGCCATCGAAGCCCTGCAGCAGGTGCGCGGCACCCTCAGCCTGATCGAGTTGACCGGTGCGGAAATGCTTGCCCAGGAGGTCTACCAGCAGGCCACCGACATTCCGACTGGTGCCGGCAGCGAGCGCGATGGGCAACTCTCGGCGCTGTGCAAGGCGTTGTTCGTCTTGCGTCGTTACCTGGAGAACGTCGAGTTGCTGCGCCAGGAGTTGCCCGAGGCGCTCCTGCCGACCATCAATGAACTGCGGCAGGCCGGTCATTTGCCCAGCCTGCCGGAAAGCTTCTTCTTCAGTGTGCGTCTTGACCAGCCACGCCCGCATGACGGCCATAGTGGTGCCGGTCTGGACGCCGCACTGTCGCGGCGCTTGCAGCACATGTATCAGCTCGGCCTGCTGGATTACCTGCGCGGTAACAACCTGCCGGCCAGCCTCAAACTGATGATGCGAGCCCTGCAGCGCATGGATGCCGGCCTGGCCGGTGAGCCTGGCCGGTTGTGCTGGATAGCCGCCGCAGCCCTGGAAACCTGTAGCGATGCCCAGTTGTTGCCACGTCGCTCGCGCAAGCAGTTGTTCTCCCGGCTTGAGCGAGAGCTCAAGCATGCCCTGCACAAGCCCGGACACGAAATCTCGCGTAGCCTGCTCAAGGAGCTGCTGTACCTGGTAGCACTGGGTGCCAGCCAGGGCGACTTGGCACGGCAGGTACGCAATACGTTCAACCTGACACCGCTGCCCTTTACCGATCATATGCTCGAGGATGCCTATCAGCGCCTGAGCGGGCCGGGACAGGCGGTATTGCGCTCCTTGTCAGCGGCCATCCATGAAGAGTTGGCCGGCCTGAAGGACTTGCTCGACCTGATTGAGCGCGGCACCGCCCAGCCGGAAAGCTATGCCAGCCTGCATGGGCTGCTTGGTAAACTGGCCAAGACCCTCGACATGGTCGGCCTGAGCTCAGCCGGCAATGCCTTGCAGGCCCAACTGCCGGTAGTCGCCGAATGGTCGGCCGAACAACCGCCACAGCCGGACAGCCTGCATCGTCTGGCTGATGCGGTGCTCTATGTGGAAAGCATGGTGGCCAGCCTGCAACGCGAGCAACGTCCAGCGGTCGTACCGCCCGGTCAGGAAGCACAGTCCTTTGCCAATCACCAGTTGACCGAAGCACATATCGTGGTGGTTGGTGAAGCTCAGGCCGGGCTTAATCTGGCCAAGCGGGCGATTACCTCTTACCTGGAATCCAGCGGTGACAAGCTGCATCTGGCCAACGTGCCGTCGACGCTGCAAGCCGTACGTGGCGGCCTGTGGTTCCTGCAACAGCAACGTGCCGCCTGGTTGGTGGGAGCCTGTGCCGAGTACATCCAGAAACAGATGCTGGAAGCGGCGCAAACGCCACCAGGGCAACTGCTGGAAACCCTGGCCGATGCCCTGTCGAGCCTGGAGTACTACCTGGAGTCGGGGGCAGTGATGCGTCCGGAAACACGACCCAGCGTGCTGGATCTGGCTGAGGAAAGCATCAAGGCGCTCGGCATGGCGGTTCCCGCGAATGCCTGAAGCACGCTGGCAGGTGGCCTGGCAAAGCCCGCCCTCTGCCAGCGGCTGGGTGCTATTGCACCAACGCCAACACTTTCTTGCTGACGACCATGGCTGTCTGTTCCCTCTGAACTGGGTGCAGCAGCAGGATCTACGTTGCCTGGCCCAGCATGGTATTGGCCTGTTCGATGGCGCTCCGGTGCAAGTCTGGGAGCTGGCCGAGCCGGAACTGTTGCCGGGCTGCCGCTGGCTGAGCTTGCGTGAGGTCATGCTGCAGCATGACGAACAGTTGTTTCGCCTGCTGGGTCATGCCAGCCAGATTGGCCAGTGGGCTCGTGAACACCGCTTCTGCGGTGCCTGCGGACAGGCCATGCAGTTGCTCCCCGGTGAGCGGGCCATGGCCTGTGAACCCTGCGGCTTGCGCCAGTACCCACGGCTGGCGCCGAGCATGATCGTGCTGGTCACACGCGGCGATGAGCTATTATTGGCCCGCTCGCCGCGTTTCGTCAGCGGCATGTACAGTACCCTGGCGGGCTTCCTGGAGCCCGGCGAGTCGGCTGAAGACTGTGTGCGTCGTGAGGTGCAGGAGGAGGTGGGGCTGTCAGTCGACAACATCCGTTACCTGGGCAGCCAGAACTGGCCTTTCCCGCATTCGCTGATGCTAGGCTTCCATGCCGACTACGCCGGCGGTGAACTGTGCCTGCAGGAAGACGAGATCGAGGATGCGCGCTGGTTTGCCATCGATCAACTGCCAACGCTGCCGGCTCCGCGCTCCATTGCCCGCTTTCTTATCGAGCATTACCTGGCGCAGCGCCTCGGTCATACCCTGCCGCGCCTTGACTAATTGCCGATCGACCAGTGTTGCCAGGCCAGGCGCGCACTGAGTGCCAGCACCATGAGAATGAACAACGGGCGAATCAGCCGGGCGCCGCCACCGATCGCGCTGCGCGCCCCCAGATAGGCGCCGGCCATCAGCGCCAGGCCCATGCCGATGCCCAGCACCCAGGCAACCTGGCCACTCAGCGCGAATACCGTCAATGCCATGGCGTTGCTGACGAAGTTCATGCTGCGCGCGACGCCACTGGCCCGGAGCAGGTCGAGCGGATACAGCAGCAAGCTACTGACTGTCCAGAAAGCGCCTGTACCCGGCCCGGCCACGCCATCATAAAACCCCAGGGCCAATCCTTGCGGCCATTGCCGTCCCGATGCGGGCGGCGCTTCCTGCGAACAACCGGCATTGGGCGTCGGCACTAGCAACAAATACAGACCGCAAGCAAACACCACCACGGGCAGCATGAGTTGCAACCAGCTGGCCGGCATGGCTTGGGCCAGCAGCGCCCCTAGCAAGGCACCACAGGCGGTACCTAGCAAGGCATTGCGCCAGTCTGTCGGACGGAACAAGCGACGCCGGTAAAACGCCAGGCTGGCGGTGGCGGAACCAAAGGTAGCGCACAGTTTGTTGGTACCCAGCACCAGATGGGCAGGCAGCCCGGCAGTGAGCAGGGCAGGGATGGTCAGCAGCCCTCCGCCACCGGCAATCGCATCGATGAAACCTGCGGTGAACGCCACCAGCAGGAGAACCATTAGTACGCCTGGGTCAAAGGCAAACGCCATAAAAACTCGATCTGTGTCAGATTGTGCGTGCCGGCAACTGGTTGCCATGCAACGGGCTGAGCATAATGCCGCCTATCGTGCAGAGAAGGAATCGACTCCATGCAGTATTACGCCCTGGCCATCGGCATTGCCGTACTTGCCTTGCTCCTGGCCTGGCAAGCCGCCGCCATGCTGTTGCGCAGCAACTGGCTGCTCGGCTGGTTGCGCGGCAGCGCGGGGCTGGCTTTGCTGGCGGGTGCAGGCGTGATCGGGGTGGTCGGCTACGACCTGCACAGCTATCAGATGCTCCCGGCTGATCGGCCCTTGCTGACCCTGACGTTCCAGGCCGATGGCGACAAGGATTATCGGGTGACCCTGCTTGAAGGCAGCGAGATGCGCGAGGTACGCCTGCAGGGTGATCTCTGGCAACTGGATGTTCGTCTGCTGCGCTGGAAGAGCCTGGCGGCACTGATCGGCCTGCAGCCGGGCTATCGCCTGGAGCGGCTCAGTGGGCGCTTCCTGTCCATCGAAGAACAGCAACTGGCCAGTCATACCGAAGTTAGCTTGGCACAGAGCCCCTATGGCGTGGACTTCTGGCGCTGGCTGCGCAGCCGGCAGGGTGACCTCTATGTGGTGACGCCCGAAGCACAGCGCGTGACCTACCTGCCGCTCGCCGATGGCGCCGCCTATTCGGTCAGCCTTTCAGCTGCCGGGCTCCTCGCCCAACCACTCAACCAGGCGGCCAACGAGGCGCTCGCCAACTGGCGCTGAACCGCACCCATAAAAATGGCCTCTTGCGAGGCCATTTTTTTACCCGTGCGGCTTAGGCCAGGTAACCACCGTCGACATTCAGCGCCACGCCAGTGGTGTAGCTGGACGCTTCGCTGGCCAGGTAGAGAACCGCACCGGCCATTTCGCTGGGGTCGGCAACGCGCTTGAGCGGAATGCGCTGCAGGGCCAGCTTGAGGATGGCATCGTTGCTGGTCAGCGCCGAGGCAAACTTGGTGTCGGTCAGGCCCGGCAACAGGGCGTTGCAGCGAATACCGAACTGCGCGCACTCCTTGGCGAACACCTTGGTCATGCTGATCACCGCGGCCTTGGTGACCGAATAGATGCCCTGGAACTCACCCGGGGTGACCCCATTGATCGACGCCACGTTGATGATGCTGCCGCCACCATTGGCTTTCATCAGCTTGCCGCCTTCGATGGACATGAAGTAATAGCCGCGAATGTTCACATCCAGGGTTTTCTGGAAGGCCCCCAGGTCGGTATCCAGCACGTTGCAGAACTGTGGGTTGGTGGCGGCATTGTTGACCAGGATATCCAGACGGCCAAACTGCTCGCGAATCTGTGCGAATACTTCGCTGATCTGCTGCATTTCACCAATATGGCAGGCGATAGCGGTTGCCTTGCCGCCCTCGGCGATGATCGCGTCAGCGACCGCCTGGCAGCCATCCAGTTTGCGGCTGGACACGATCACATGGGCGCCCTGCTGGGCGAGCAGCTTGGCAATGGCCTCGCCGATACCACGGCTGGCGCCGGAAACGAAAGCGATCTTGCCATCAAGGTCGAACAGGTGGGTCTTGGACATGGTGATTCCTTGGCAGTAAGCGGCTGTACAGCCGGTTAGAGGGTAGATTTGCCGATGACCTGCAGGCTCATCTGTTCCAGCAGCTTGTTCATCTGCACGAACTGGGCAAAGCGTTTATCCTGGGTCTGGCCGTGGTAGAAGCGGTAGTAGATCTGCTGCACGATGCCGGCCAGACGGAACAGTCCATAGGTGTAGTAGTAGTCGAAGTTGTCGATACGGATACCGGCTTTTTCGGCGTAGTAGTCAACGAACTCACGACGCGTCAGCATGCCAGGGGCATTGCTGGGCTGGCGGCGCATCAGTTGCACGGGGGCCGGATCGGCGGCTTCGATCCAGTAGGCCAGGGTGTTGCCCAGGTCCATCAGCGGGTCGCCGATGGTAGTCAGCTCCCAATCCAGAACCCCGATGATCTGCATCGGATTACCCGGATCGAGGATCACGTTGTCGAAACGGTAGTCGTTATGCACGATGCCGGGCTTGACGTGGTCGGCTGGCATTTTGTCGCGCAGCCAGGCCTTGACCGGTTCCCACAACGGCGCATCGGGCGTCAGGGCCTTCTCGTAGCGATCACTCCAGCCTTCGATCTGCCGTTGCACATAACCTTCCGGCCTGCCCAGGTCGCCCAGGCCGCAGGCCTGGTAGTCGACGTTATGCAGGTCAACCAGCTTGTCGATGAAGCTTTGGCATAGCGCACGGGTCTGCTCGGCGCTGAAATTCAGCTCCGCTGGCATGTCCGAGCGCAGGATGATGCCCTTGACGCGCTGCATCACGTAGAACTCGGCGCCGATCACCGATTCATCGGTGCAATGTACATAGGCCTTGGGGCAGTAGGGGAAGCCGGCATTCAACTGGTTGAGAATGCGGTATTCGCGTCCCATGTCATGCGCCGACTTGGCCTTGTGGCCGAAGGGCGGACGACGCAGGACAAACTCCTGCTCCGGATACTCGATCAGGTAGGTAAGGTTCGATGCGCCACCGGGAAACTGGCTGATCTTGGGCGTACCGCTCAGCCCGGGAATATGCGCCTTGAGGTACTGGTCGATAGTGCCTGCGTCTAGCTCTTCACCGGAGCGGATGCGGGTGGATTGATCAGTCAGCGTCATGTTAATCCCTTCTATTTATGATGAGGGCCATCGATTATTGGCTAATCTAATGCGCCTTCTGCCAGCCCTACAAGCCTGCGGCGGTGTTATAGATCGCACTGTTGCCGGTCAATCAAACTGCCTGATCTTTGCTGTAGACGAAAAAAAACCGGAGCATCAAGGCTCCGGTTTCTGGCAAGGCT
Organism: Pseudomonas fluvialis; assembly: GCF_002835605.1. Lineage (NCBI taxonomy): Bacteria > Pseudomonadati > Pseudomonadota > Gammaproteobacteria > Pseudomonadales > Pseudomonadaceae > Pseudomonas > Pseudomonas fluvialis. The sequence goes on from NZ_PIYS01000003.1 coordinate 78,424, forward strand.
GGCGTCGCTTAAACCGGGAACAGTTCGCCCAGTTTCATGGCCAGCATCATGTCGCCTTCAGCGCGCAGCTTGCCAGCCATGAAGGCCTGCATGCCGTCGGTTTCACCGCTGGTGATGCCTTTCAGGGTCTCGGTGTCCATGATCAGGGTAACGTTGGCATTGGCATTCTCGCCTTGCTCAACGGCACAGGTACCGTCCTTGACGATCAGCGCATAGTTCTCGCCGTCTTCGATGTTGAATTGGAACACCAGGTCCAGGCCAGCAGCAGCAGCGGCGTTGAACTTGGACTGCATGGTTTGAACGATTTCAGCAACGGTGGTCATGGTCTTTTCCTTTGTTTTGGGTTGTGCGACCTTGCAAGCCGCAGGTTGGCCGGCGCTCAACGATAGGTGATGAGCTCCGGCGCCTTCAACAGTTGCAAATGGGCGTGACTATTGAAGGAAGCCAGGTTCACTTGGTCGCCACGAAACTTCAGGCAACTGAGCGAAGTGTTGACGATCTGCCAGTTCATATCGAATGCCCTGGCTGCCGGAATGCCGGCAAAACGGTGTAGCAGTGCAGTAATGGTTCCGCCCGAGGTAAACAGGGCAATGTTGTCGCGCTTGTCGGCCTGGGCGAGCACCCGCTGCAAACCCTCGCACACTTTGTCGCAAAACGCTGTCCAGCTTTCCACGCTGTCGCTGTCCGTGGGCTGTTCCACCCAGCGCTGGATGATCTGCGCGAACAAACGCTGAAACTCCGCGCGCTGAGCGGCCGGATTGCGCATCACTTCCAAGGCGTGCGGCTCATCGCGCAACAGGTCGGGCAACAGCTGACGAATCACCGCATCGGCATCGAACTCATTGAAGGCGGCGTCGATTTCCAGGGCAGGACAGTGGCCCCCGCAAGCCGCCAGCTGCGCCATGGCAGCTTGCGCGGTATGCTGCTGGCGACGCAGGTCGCCACTCAGGCAGCGTTGCAAGTTGATACCCAGTGCCGCCAGATGTCGTCCGAGGACTTCTGCCTGTTGCACCCCGACAGGCGACAGAACGTCGTAATCGTCGCTGCCGAAAGAGGCTTGGCCATGTCGGATCAGGTAGATGCTGCCCACGTACGCAGGACTCTCGCTAGGCGTTGAGATGCGCCGAGGGTATGGGCAAGGCGGGAGACTGTCAACGAAAAAACATACGCTTGTTTGAATCCGCTAGGGTGCTGCGCTGCCGGGCTGGCTGGCGTCGGTTGCCACCGCTATGCTTGAGCCTTTGCCTGGTACTGCAGCAGCAGCTGCATGGGCCCTTTCAACAAGGAGGATGCGTGGAGTTTTTCAGCGAGTATGCGTTGTTTCTGGCCAAGACTTTTACCCTGCTGGTGGCGTTGCTGGCCCTGCTGGTGGTGGTAGCCGCTTTACGCAGCAAAGGACGGGGGCAGGGCGGTGAACTGCAGGTGCACAAACTCAATGAGTTCTATCAGGAGCTGCGCCAGCGCTTGCAACAACAGGTGCTCGACAAGCCGGCGCTGAAGGCGCTGCGCAAGGAAGAAGAGCGCCAGGCCAAGGCGCGCAAGAAGCAGGAAAACGACCGCCAGCGTATCTATGTGCTGGACTTCCAGGGCGATATCCGTGCCAGTGCGGCAGACAGTTTGCGTCATGAGGTGACGGCCCTGCTGAGCATGGCGCGTCCCGAGGACGAGGTGGTTGTGCGCCTGGAAAGCCCGGGCGGCATGGTGCATGGCTATGGCCTGGCCGCCTCGCAGCTGGCGCGGATACGCCAGGCGGAGATTCCGTTGACAGTCTGCGTGGACAAGGTCGCGGCCAGTGGTGGCTATATGATGGCCTGTATCGCCAACCGAGTGCTGGCGGCACCTTTTGCCATACTGGGTTCGATAGGCGTAGTAGCCCAGCTACCCAACGTACATCGTCTGCTCAAACGCCACGATATTGATTTCGAGGTGCTGACAGCCGGGCAATACAAGCGCACTCTGACAGTATTCGGCGAAAACACCGAACAGGGCCGGGAGAAATTCCAGCAAGATCTGGAAACTACCCATGCCTTGTTCAAAGCGTTCGTGGCGCGCTATCGGCCACAACTGAATATCGAAGCGATCGCCACGGGGGAAGTCTGGTTGGGACAGGACGCCCTGGCTCGACAGCTGGTCGATCAACTGGGCACCAGTGACGAGTACCTGGCGCAGCGCGCCAACGAGGCCGATGTGTACCAGCTGCATTATGTGCAGCGTAAAAGCCTGTCCGAACGCGTGGGCCTGGCAGCAGCCGGGAGTGTCGACGGGCTATTGCTCAAGGCCTGGGAGCGTTTGAACCAGGCAAGGTTTTGGCATTGAGAGGTTGCAAGATGAGCACATTCAAGGCACTTCAGGTCATTGAGCAGGATGGCCGCTTCGTCCAGCAGATCGTCCAGCGAGACCTGGCAGAACTGCCGGCCGGCGATCTGTTGATCCGCGTGCATTACTCCTCGCTGAACTACAAGGATGCCCTGTCGGCGAGCGGAAACAGGGGAGTAACCCGCCACTATCCCCATACGCCGGGTATCGACGCAGCGGGGGTGGTTGAGCAGTCATCCGTGGCTGAATTCACAGCTGGCGACGAAGTGATCGTTACCGGACACGACCTGGGCATGAACACCAGCGGCGGTATGGCCCAGTACATTCGCGTCCCGGCTGCCTGGGTGATCAAGCGTCCCTCCGGGCTGAGTTTGCGCGAAGCCATGTTGCTCGGCACCGCGGGGCTGACGGCCGGTTTGTGCGTGGAAAAACTGGAACAGGCCGGGCTGACCTGTGATGCCGGCCCGGTGCTAGTGACCGGCGCCAGTGGCGGGGTAGGCAGTGTTGCGGTGGCCCTGCTGGCACAACTAGGCTATCAGGTGGTCGCCAGTACCGGCAAGACCAGTCAGCACGACTGGCTGCTCAGCCTGGGGGCGCAGCGTATCCTGGCGCGCAGCGAACTTGAACAGGGCCGCGAGAAAGCCCTGCTCAAGGAGCAGTGGGCCGCTGCAGTGGATACCGTGGGTGGCGACATTCTGTTCAACGTCGTCAAGGCGCTGCGCTATGGGGCCAGCGCTGCCTGCTGCGGCCTGACCGCCGGCAGCCAGTTCCAGGCCAGCGTGCTGCCGTTCATCCTGCGCGGCGTCAGTCTGCTGGGGGTGGATTCCGTGGAGCTGCCCCTGGTGGTCAAGGCCTCCATGTGGGACAAGCTGTCGCTGCAGTGGAAACTCACCCAGTTGCCGCAACTGGCCGAAGAGATCAGCCTGGATGAAGTGCCGCAAGCCATTGAGCTGCTGCTTGCCGGGCAGTTGCAGCGGCGGCGCCTGGTACACATTGACTGAGTACAGCTCCGCGCATAAAAAAACCGGCGTAAGCCGGTTTTTTTATGCCAGATACAATCAGGCGCGCCGCCGGAACAATGGCAGCGGCTGATCAGCCGACGCCTGATAAACCTCGGCAAAGTCGGCGAAGGACTGCAGGGCATCCTGCGGGTCCTTGTCGGCACGCAGGGCGAAGGCATCGAAGCCAACGCGGCGCAGCGCGAACAGCTGGTCACGCAGCACATCGCCAATCGCACGCACTTCGCCACCATAGCCATAGCGCGTACGTAGCAGATAAGCCGTGGAGTAATGGCGGCCATCGGTGAAAGCCGGAAAATTCAGGGCAATCACCTGGAAGTGTTGCAACTGGTCGGCGATTTCCTCGATTTCCTCACCGGCATCCAACCACACACCCAGTCCGCCATCGCGGGCCAGCAGGGCGCGGTCATGTTCCACCCACAGGGCCAGCGGAACGATAATGTCCCCGCTGTTGCGGATGTCATCCAGGCTCGCGTCCTTGGGCAGCAACTGCCAGGTTTCGTCGATGATCTGGCTGTTCTTAATGATTCGCTGCATAGACGCGCTCCTTGAAGGGGTCGATACCGATGCGCTGATAGGTGTCGATGAACAGTTCGTCGGCATGGCGCTGCTCGACATACACGGCGATGATCTTCTCGATCACATCGGCCATATCATCCTGGGCAAAGGACGGGCCGAGGATCTGTGCCAGACGCGCATCACGGCCGGAGTGCCCGCCCAGCGAAACCTGGTAGAACTCCTGACCCTTCTTGTCCACGCCGAGGATGCCAATGTGCCCCACGTGGTGGTGACCGCAGGCATTCATGCAGCCGGAAATGTTCAGATCGATCTCGCCCAGGTCGAACAGGTAGTCGAGGTCATCAAAGCGACGCTGGATGGCTTCGGCGACCGGGATCGACTTGGCATTGGCCAGCGAGCAGAAATCGCCACCCGGGCAGCAAATGATGTCGGTCAACAGTCCCACATTGGGGGTGGCAAAGCCCAGTTCACGCAGTTCACCCCACAGTTCGAACAGGCGACGCTGCTCGACATCGGCGAGGATGATGTTCTGGAAGTGGCTGTTGCGCACTTCGCCGAAGCTGTAGCGGTCAGCCAGGTCGGCAATCGCATCCAGCTGCTTGTCGCTGACATCCCCCGGGGCGGTGCCCGTTGGCTTCAGCGAGAGGGTCACGGCTACATAACCGGCCTTTTTGTGCGGCGTGGTATTGCGGCTACGCCAGCGGGCGAAGCCCGGATGCTCGTTGTCCAGGCGAGACAGCTCATCATCCAGATCGACCAGTGCGAGGTAGGCCGGGTCGACGAAGTGACGGGCCACGCGCTCGACTTCCGCCTCGGTCAGCGTGGTCGGGCCGTCCTTGAGGTGGGCGAACTCGGCGTTGACCTTCTCGGCGAAGGCTTCCGCCCCCAGCGCCTTGACGAGAATCTTGACGCGCGCCTTGAACTTGTTGTCGCGGCGGCCATAGCGGTTGTACACGCGCAGGATGGCATCCAGGTAAGACAGCAGGTGCTGCCACGGCAGGAACTCGTTGATGAAGCTGCCGACCATCGGCGTGCGCCCGAGGCCGCCGCCTACCAGCACGCGGAAGCCCAGCTCGCCGGCGGCATTGTGTACGGCTTCGAGGCCGATATCGTGGACTTCGATGGCCGCACGGTCATTGCCGGCACCATTCACGGCGATCTTGAACTTACGCGGCAGCTGGCAGAATTCCGGATGGAAAGTCGACCATTGGCGAATGATTTCGCACCAGGGGCGCGGATCGATCAGCTCGTCACGGGCGACACCGGCAAACTGGTCGGTGGTGGTATTGCGCACGCAGTTGCCGCTGGTCTGGATCGAGTGCAGTTGCACGCTGGCCAGTTCAGCAAGGATTTCCGGGACATCTTCCAGGTCAGGCCAGTTGAACTGTACGTTCTGCCGGGTACTGATATGCGCATAGCCTTTGTCGTAGTCACGGGCAATTTGCGCCAACTTGCGCACTTGGCGTGAGGCCAACAGCCCATAGGGCACGGCAATCCGCAACATAGGCGCATAACGCTGGATATACAGACCGTTCTGCAGACGCAGCGGGCGGAATTCGTCGCCGGAAAGCTCGCCATTCAGGTAACGGCGGGTCTGGTCGCGGAACTGCTTGACGCGGTCCTCGACGATGCGTTGGTCGTACTCGTCGTATACGTACATGATTTTCCTGTGATCAGGCTGCTGGTCAGGCCATGGATGTTCTGCTGCGCCGCTGTCAGGGCGGCGGGGCGCGTCAGGCGCGACAATCGTGGCAGAGCGGCGCAAGATACCAGCTCACATTTATGCGTAAAAGTGATGTTTGTTCATATGGAAAGAAGTTTAAAGAATAAGTCGACGTTGACCCGGAATTTGCAGTCGGTCATAGCAAAGCGCTATGACTCCCATAGCGGCATTCAATAGGGGCACTGCAGCAAACCCACTATAATCGCTGCCCTTTTACAACTTCGTTGCTCCGATCATGCCGCGCTTTTGCCTGCCGCTGTTGTTGCTCCTGGTCACCTGGATGCCCTGCGGCTGGGCCAGCAGTGTGGTGTTTCTCAATCCCGGACATGCCGACGAGCCCTTTTGGCGTACCTATAGCCAGTTCATGCAGGCCGCAGCCACGGATCTGGGGCTGCAACTGGAAGTTGTTTATGCCGGCCGCAACAAGCAGCGCATGTTGCAGCAGGCCCATGAACTGCGCACCCGGACACCGCAGCCGGACTACCTGTTGTTTACCAACGAGGAATATGTCGGTCCGGAGTTGCTGCGGCTGTTTGCCGATTCGCCAAGCCGGCTGTTTGCCCTGCACAGCACCCTGACTGCCGATCAGCAGGCGCGAACCGGCGCGTCCCGGGAAAAGCATGCCAACTGGATCGGCAGCCTGGTGGTCAATGATCAACAGGCCGGAGCCTTGATGGCCGAGGGGTTGCTGGCACTGCACGCTACGCCGGCGCCTATCGAAATGCTGGCTTTTTCCGGAGCCCGCAATACACCTTCGGCGACCCTGCGCGAAGCAGGCCTGCAAGCGGTTTTGCAGACTCACCCCAAGGTACAGCTGCGCCAACTGGTGTATGGCGAATGGAATCGGCAACGCGCCTATGAACAGGCCCTCAGCCTGCTACAGCGCTACCCGCAGGTGAGCCATGTCTGGTCGGCCAACGACGAGATGGCTTTCGGCGTTCTGCAAGCCGCGCGCGAACTGGGGCGTCAGCCTGGGCGTGACCTGCACCTAACCGGCCTGAACAATTCCACTGCCTTGTTCCAGGCCTACCGGGCCGGCGACATAGAAGTGCTGGTGACGGGACACTTCACGCTCGGCGCCTGGGCGCTGGTCATGCTGCATGACCATGCCAAAGGGCTTGATTTTGCCGACTATGGCGGCAAGGACCAGGTTGCCAAGCTGTTCCGTCAGGTGAGTGCGGCACAAAGCCTGCGCCTGGAGCAGCGGCTGAGCCAGCCGGGGCAGGGTATCGATTTCCGTCGCTACAGCCGGCAAGCCAACCCACGTCTGCGCGCCTACCGTTTCAGCATCGACGCGTTGTTGCGCTAATTACTCGCCCGGCAACAAGCCCGCTTCACTCAATGCCTGCACGCGGACCCGCTCGTGCTCGGCAAAGTGACGACTCAGCAAGGCCTGATACTCGGCCTGGCGATCTTCTTCCGCCAACCCGGCCTGGTCCAACTGCAAGCGTTCCCGAGTGAAGTCGCGCAGGCGGGTTTGCCAGTGCGCACGCTGTGCATCCAATTTGGCCAGCTCATCCGCAGCCTCCGTGCCTAGCGCCTGGGCACGCAACTGGTAAACCTGTTCATCACTCGCACCCTGGCTGCGCAAATCGCTGACCTGGGCATATAGCTCGCCCGGCAGTGTCGCCTGACGGCGGGCTTCACGCAGGTCGTCGGGCAACTGCTCATCCAGCGCCGCCAGCTCAGCCGGGCTGGCGCCAACTGCCTGGGCCTGCAGGTGACGCAGCACATGTTGTTCTTCGGCCTGATCACGAGCAAATAACGCCTGCACCTCGGACTGGCTAAAATAGCGCTCGCGCAGCCCTTGCAAAGCCTCTGCACGCGCCTGCAAGGCAGGCAGATCAGCCGTCTCTGCCAGCGCCGGCAAGGTCTGCAGGGCCAGTCGATAATCGATGTAGCGCTGCAACAGTTCACGCGCCTGGTTCAAGGCTGGCTGTTGCAACTGGCTGGTCAGTTCATGGTGGATACGTGCCAGGACCTGAGCGACCGACTCGTCCTGCAGGGCCAGCAAATAGAACTCGAACAGCCGCAGCAAGCCTTCGTCGACGTGTAAGTGCCCTTGAGCATCAGTGACCAGTTGTACGCCATGACTGGCACCCGCCAGGCCGGCGGGCAGGGCAGGCGGCACACTTTGCTGCAGACGGGCGTCTGCCTGGATACGCTGGTTGATCTGACGCAGTTCGGTAGCGGGCATCTCTGTCGCGCGGTGCTCGATCATGCGGTGCTGCGGCGCCGGTAAAACGGCCCAGAGCAGGGCAAAGCCGCTGCAGGCAGCCAGCGGCAGAAGCAGGTAATAGTAGGGTTGACGCATGGAGGCAGGCCTCGTGCGACGCTGACCGCGGGCCAGCGTCGCAGACAGTTACAGACCGAGGTTCTTCAGCCGGTTGGCATGGTTGAGCATCAACGTCTTGGGGTTGCTCTCGAACAGCGAGACCAGGCCCAGTACATGATTGTTCACATCCAGGTGATTCATCCGGTAGTTGTCCTTGAGAACCTTGCCGAAATGGCTGGAGCAGCGCCCAGTCACACCATCGTTGGGCTCACTGATAGCCAGCGAGGTGATGGCAAACAAAGGGTCGGAAATGTCCAGCACATGGGTCAGCGGCGAGGTTCCGCTCCAGGAGAACAGATGGACATCATGCCCATTGACGCGCACCTTGGCCGGCCCCTCGCCACAGGCGGTACTGGGCACACCCAGTGGATAGCGCTGGTTATTGGCGGCCGCTCCCTGGCGATTGAACTCGGCAAGCATCGCTCGCACATCCGCCTGGCTTCTGCGGTTGTTCGACATCAGGTTGACCAGGTTACCCACGGTATTGGCAAACACCTCGAAGGTAACCCCCTGCAGCGTGCCCGCCGGGGCGATGCCGGTGGCCACGTCGGCCAGCGGCGAGCCCTTGTGCGGGGTATTCAGGGTGGTTACCGAGGCCACCAGATCGGGACGGGTATTGAGCACATAGCGCGCCGTGACGCCGCCCTGGCTGTGCCCGACAAGGTTGAACTTTTGCACCTTGCCTGCTGAAGCGGCGCGGATTTCCTCGAGCTGGGCAATCAACGCTTCGCCACGTTTTACCGAGCTATCGAAAGCGTTGATGCGCGGCACATAGACCTTGCCACCCTGTTGGCTGAGTGTGCTGGGAATCTTGTACCAGTAGTCGATGCCGGCAATCGTATCGAAGGCAAAGATGCCCGGCACCAGCACCATCGGATGACGTGTGGCGGCGCTGTTGGCCTGCACGGTGAGAGAACAACCCAGGGCTGCGGCAGCCAGGGTGACAGCGAGTTTTTTCGACATGGTGATGTCCTGTGTGACGTTTTTGTTGTTATTGCTCCGCACACAGCCAGCGGAGTGGACGCTATCTGAACAGCAGGCCGGGGCAGGCCACTTGTAAGAACTGCCGATTTCACCCATACGGGTGAAATCGTGCAAAACGCCAACCAGACAACGCCAGGGTGCCGGCCCATGGGCTATATCGGCTGGATCGCGGAGACCGATCATGCCTGCCAACACCCTCCTTTACCTCTGGCCACAGCGCACCTTCTACCTCGGCGAACTGGATGGCGCCGTGCACTTGCAGCTGGCCGCCAGTGTTTTGCTGTTTGCCCTTGATGCGCCCTTGTTGGCACGCTGCGGCAGCCATAGCCTGCGAGCCAGCAGCCTGTTGCTGCCAGTGGGTGAAAAAGTGGTGATAGAAGGTGGCGGGCGCATCGCGCTCTGCTATCTGGATGTGTTTGGCCATGACCTGCAGCACCTGTCACCCCGCCTGCAATGGCAGCGCGGCCCTGTGCGAGGTGCACTGGCTGAGCAGGATGCCGCTCTGGCCTGGCTGCATGAGCAAAGCCAGGCCGCATCGCCTGTCACGCTGGATGAGCTGGCTGCCTGGCTGGAGCAGCTGATCAACCCGCAGCAACAATCGGCAACCGTGCGCGGCGATCCGCGCATAGCGCGGGTAGTCGAGCTGATACAGGAGGATGTGGCCTGTAACCGGCAGATCGCCGAACTGGCCGCGGCGGTTGGGCTGAACGTGTCACGCCTCACTCAGTTGTTTCGTCAGCAGGTGGGTATTCCCGTTCGTCGTTACCGGCAATGGCATCGCCTGTTCGTCACCAGTTGCCTGGTGGCAGGTGGAGCCAGCCTGACCGATGCCGCGTTGCAGGCAGGTTTCAGTGACTCGGCGCACTTCTGCCACACCTTTCGTAGCCTTGCCGGAATGAACCCATCGCAAATTCTGTTGCGTCCTGGCCGACTGTTTCTACAGGCGGATCTGCGTCCACTGGCGGCGCTGCCAGATCAGGGCAAAGAGTGTCGATGACAGCCCACGCTGGATGATTTGCAGGCTCCAGATGGCTAGCAGTCCATAGCCCAGTACCGGGCCCAGCAGATAGGCCAGGGGCAGGAAGAACAACCACTGATTGCCCAGGCTGACCAGCATCACCGTGCGACTGGCGCCGGCACCCAGCAGCGCCTGGGTCAGCACCAGGGCCACGGCGTCCAGCGCCATGCCCAGGCCGGTCAGGCGCAGCGGCCAGGCGCCCAGCTCGATCAGTTGCGGGTCGCTGACGAACAGTCCGAGGATCGGCTCAGCCAGCAGCCAGAACGGCGCCCCCAGCAGTGCCAGGCACAACGCGGTGACCCGCGCCACATCCCAGCCCCAGCGATAGGCGGCCTCGGGGTTTTGCTGGCCGAGGCTCTGGCTGACCAGGGTGGTGGCCGCCATGCCCAGGCCGATACCCGGCAGGATGAGAAACAGCGCCAGGTTGATCAGCACATGGGCAATCGCCAGTTCCGCCGTGCCCACCTGGCCGATGATCCAGAACAGTGCGGTGATGCCGGCGGCGAAGAACAGTTGCTGCAGTGAGTTGGGCAGGGCCAGGCGCAACATGGCCTGCACTTCAATAAGCGCTGGAGGTTTACGGAGAAAACCCTGGCTGCGCCCGGCCTGCCAGGTCTGCCAGCCATACAGCAGCGCGCCCAGGTACAAGGCAATGCTGGTACCCAGACCGGCACCGGGTGCGCCCATGACTGGTAGGCCGAACAGTCCGTGAATCAGGCTGTAGCTGATCACCACGTTGGCCAGGTGCATGATCACCAGGGTGCGCATGTACACCCCGGAACGGTGGCTGCCGTTCCAATAGCCACGGAACGCGAAGTTCAGACCGACCGCCAGCACCGCCAGGACGCGCCACTCGAAGTACTCGACTGCCACGGCCAGCACAGCGCTGTCGTTGTTCAGCAGGGCAATGATGCGCGGCGCCTGCAATACGCCGAACAGGGTAATCGGCAGGGCCAGCAACAGGGCGATCAGCAGGCCGGCATTCAAGGGCACCGCCAGCTCCGCCTGCAGTCCCTGGCCACGGCGCCGCGCCACCATCGCCTGTACCGAGGCACCCAGGCCCATCACCAGGGCCACGGCGATAAAGTTGGCGTAGCTGCCGATGCCCACCCCAGCCAGCGCGGTTTGCCCGAGATGGCCGACCATGGCCGCATCGATCAGGTTGAGCAGGCTCTGGCTGAGCATGCCGCCCATGATCGGCAGGCCCAGTCGGAAGATCTGCCGGAGACGTTCACGCTCGATCATGGCTGCTCACCCGGCTCGCATTGGCACAAGGCGTGGCGAGCTGCAAAAGCGCGCATGGTAACGGCTGTGCAGGCTTCGCGCAGCCCGGATTTATTCGAAGCTGGGCAGTTGTGGCGCAACCAACGGCTTGCCAGCGGCCTGCCAGGCATCGAAGCCACCGGCCAGCGACTGTACCTGCAGATAGCCCATCTCCTGCAGACTGCGTGCGGCAAGCGCCGCGCGGCCACTGGTCTTGCAATAGATCAGCAGCGGCAGATCGCGGGCCTCAAGCTCCGGCATCGCACTCAGGCGAAACTCCAGTACGCCACGCGGGATATTCATCGCCCCGGGCAAGTGCCCGGCCTGGAATTCCTCGGGCTCGCGCACGTCGATCAATGCTGCGGCATCACGAATGGCGGCATCAGCCTGTTCCAGGCTCACCTCGCGAATCAGCGCTTTGGCTTCGGCAACCAGATCATGGGCGTTCTTCATGCTGTGCTCCAGGCAGTTAGATACTCAGGGGAGTACATGCTGGGCGTCAGGCAGCAAGCCGTCAAGCCCGCTGCGGCAGGCGGTCGCGGGGTATCAGTCAAGCTGCCGGGTCTTGATGCGTCGCTCGGCGCGGGCACGCAACTGGCCGCAGCCGCCGTCGATATCCTGGCCGGCGGAATTGCGCACCTTGGTAAGCACGCCGCGGCTGTGCAGGTAACGCACCATCTCGATGATGCGCTCCCCGGAGGGGCGCTGGTAACTGTCGCCTTCCAGACTGTTGTAGGGGATCAGGTTAAGCACGGCAAATTTGCCCTTGAGTAGACGCAGCAGCCCATCCAGCTCATCCTGGCCATCATTGACTCCAGCGAGCAGGGTCCACTGGTATTGGATCGGGTAGTCCACCCGGCGAGCATAGGCCTCGCCCAGCTCGACCAGTTCTTGCGGGCTGAGAGGTGCGGCATTGGGCAGCAGTTCGCGGCGCTTGACCGGACAGGTGCTGTGCAGCGACAGGGCCAGCGCCGGCTTTACCTCGCGCTGGCCGAGGCGTTCGAAGACCCGTGGATCGCCCACCGTGGAGAACACCAGGTTCTTGTGGCCGATGCCACCATCACCGGCCATCAAGTCGATGGCCTGTAGTACGTTATCCAGGTTGTGCGCCGGCTCGCCCATGCCCATGAACACCACTTTCTTGACCGCGCGCAGACGCCGCGCCTGGGCCAGCTGGGCGAGCAGTTCCAGGCTCGACAACTGACGCAGCAGGCCACTCTTGCCGGTCATGCAGAAACGGCACCCTACCGCACAGCCTATCTGCGTCGACACACACAGGCCGCCACGCGGCAGCAACACGCTCTCGACCAGCTGGCCGTCGGCCAGGGCCAACAGCAGGCGCTCGGAGCCATCGGCAGCAGGATGCCTGCTGTGCAGGCGCAGCAGGCCATCGAGCTGTTCCGACAGGGCTGGCAAACCCTGGCGCACGGCGAGGGGCAGGAAGTTCTCGGCCTTTTGCAGGCGCGTACCACTGTCCAGGGGCAGGCCTTTGAGCCAGGCCCGCTGGATACGTCCGATATGGCATGGCTTGGCGCCGAGGCTGGCCAGCTGTGCTTGGAAATGACTGATCTGCATGGGCGCGCATGCTACCACCAGCGCCCGGCATACGCAGTGCTTTGCCTTTGCCAACAAGCGCTTAGCCAAGGTAAATGACGGGTAAAGAGACTAGGCGCGACACGCGAGAGTGCTTATCGTTTGGCCTCGTTTATTTATCACTGGTCGATCATGCCTGCTTCCTCTGCATTCCCGCTGTCCATCGTGCGTCGTTACTGGCCCTGGCTGGTTCTGCTGATCTTGCTCGGCGGGGCCTTTTTCTGGTGGCAGGGCAAGGGCAGTGGTGCACCGGCTGGCGGTCCCGGAATGGGTCCGGGCATGGGCAGAGGAGCCTGGGGCGGGGTCACTCCGGTACGTGTCGCCACGGTCAGCCAGGGCGACTTTGCCGTCTACCTCAAGGCGCTGGGTACGGTCAGCGCGCTGAATACGGTGAGCGTTCGCAGCCGGGTGGCCGGCGAACTGGTGGAACTCGGCTTCAGCGAAGGTCAAACGGTGCAGCAGGGCCAGCTCTTGGCGCGGATCGATCCACGCCCCTATGCAGTGGCGGTGCAGCAGGCTGAGGGCGCCCTGGCTCAAACCCAGGCGCAACTGCGCAATGCCGAACAGGAGCTGCGCCGTTATCAGCAACTGGCCGAGGATGACAGCATTGCCCGGCAGACCCTGGACAGCCAACGCGCGCTGGTCGAGCAATACCGTGGTCAGCTCAAGAGCAGCCAGGCCAGCCTGGCCGAAGCCCGCCTGAACCTGCAATTTACCCGCATCAGCGCGCCGCTGAGTGGCCGGGCCGGGTTGCGTCAGGTGGATGTCGGCAATCTGGTTGGTGCCAATGACAGCACGCCGTTGCTGACCATCACCCAGACCCAGCCGATCGCCGTGCAGTTCACCCTGGCCGAAAGCCTCTTGCCGCAACTGATCGAGGCCGTACGTGCCGGCCAGCGCCTGCCGGTGGAAGCCTGGGACCGCAGCGAGCAACAGCGTCTGGCCAGCGGTGAGCTGCTGAGCATGGACAACCAGATCGATGCCACGACCGGCACCCTGCGTTTCAAGGCACAGTTCGCCAATCAGGATGAGCACCTGCTGCCCAACCAGTTCGTCAATGTGCGGGTACTCGCGCGCACCCTCAAGGACAGCCTGCTGCTGCCGGTCGCCGCCGTGCAGTTCGGCAACCAGGGCAACTTCGTCTTCGTGGTCAAGGACCAGCAGGTCAGCCTGCGCGCAGTCGAGGTCGGCCCCAGTGACGAACGGCACAGCGTGATTCTGTCCGGGCTCAGTGTCGGTGAGCAGGTGGTGCTGGAAGGCACCGATCGCCTCAAGGACGGCGCCAGGGTAGAGGTGGTCGAGGGCCTGTCCAAGCCGGCCAGTGAAGCCGCACCTGGCCCGCGGCCAGGGCAGGGCGAGGGCGCGGGGCGGGGGCCGCGCGGGTGAACATTTCCCGTCCGTTCATCCTCCGTCCGGTCGCCACCACCCTGTGCATGCTGGCCCTGCTGCTGGCTGGGCTGCTCGCCTATCGGCTGCTCCCCGTTTCAGCACTGCCGCAGGTGGACTATCCGACCATTCGCGTGATGACCCTGTATCCCGGAGCCAGTCCGCAGGTCATGGGCAGTGCGGTCACCGTGCCGCTGGAGCGTCAGTTCGGCCAGATGCCCGGCCTCGCGCAGATGTCCTCGAGCAGCTCCGGCGGTGCCTCGGTGATCACCTTGCGCTTTGCTCTGGAGTTGTCCATGGACGTGGCCGAGCAACAGGTGCAGGCGGCGATCAATGCGGCCAGCAACCTGCTGCCCAACGACCTGCCGACCCCGCCGCTGTACAACAAGGTCAACCCGGCCGACACCCCGGTACTGACCCTGGCCATCACCTCGGAGCATGTGCCGCTGCCACGCGTACATGACCTGGTGGATACGCGCATGGCGCAGAAACTCGCCCAGGTCAGCGGGGTAGGTCTGGTCAGCCTGGCCGGCGGGCAGCGTCCGGCGCTGCGCATTCGCGTCAACCCGCAGGCCCTGGCCAGCTACGGCATGACCCTCAGCGACGTGCGGCAACTGGTCAACGCGGCCAACGTCAACCAGCCCAAGGGCAACTTCGACGGGCCGACCAAGGTGTCCATGCTGGATGCCAATGACCAGCTGAAAAGCCCACAGGACTACGCGGAGCTGATCCTCGGCTACCAGGACGGTGCCACCCTGCGCCTGCGCGATGTTGCGCAGATCATCGATGGGGCGGAAAACCAGCGGCTGGCCGCCTGGGCCAACGAGAACCGTGCCGTGCTGCTGAATATCCAGCGTCAGCCGGGAGCCAATGTCATCGAGGTGGTCGAGCGCGTGCAGGCGCTGTTGCCGCAACTACAGGCCAGCCTGCCGGGCGGCCTGCAGGTGACGGTGCTCACGGATCGCACGCAGACCATCCGCGCCGCGGTGCGCGATGTGCAGCACGAGCTGTTGCTGGCCATCGCCCTGGTGGTGATGGTGACCTTCGTGTTCCTGCGCCGACTGTCTGCCACGCTGATTCCCTCCATCGTGGTGCCGCTGTCGCTGGTGGCCACCTTCGCGGTGATGCACCTGGCCGGATTTTCCCTGAACAACCTGACCCTCATGGCGCTGACCATTGCCACTGGTTTCGTGGTCGACGACGCCATCGTCATGCTGGAGAACATCACCCGCTACCTGGAGCAGGGCGAAACACCATTGAATGCCGCGCTCAAGGGCGCCCGGCAGATCGGTTTCACGCTGATTTCGCTGACCTTCTCGCTGATTGCCGTACTCATTCCGCTGCTGTTCATGCAGGACGTGGTGGGCCGGTTGTTCCGCGAATTCGCCATTACCCTGGCCGTGGCCATCCTGATTTCCCTGCTGGTCTCGCTCAGCCTTACCCCGATGATGTGCGCGCGCCTGCTCAAGACCGGCCGGCAGCATGCCGACGCGGAGGATGACTGGCTGAGCCGCCTGATCGCCGGCTATGCCCGTGGCCTGCAGTGGGTACTGGGCCACCAGCGGCTGACCCTGGCCACGGCGCTGGCCACCCTGGGGCTCACCGTGCTGCTCTACCTGGCGCTGCCCAAGGGCTTTTTCCCGGTGCAGGACACCGGCCTGCTGCAGGGTATTTCCGAAGCGCCGCAGTCGATTTCCTTCCAGGCCATGAGCGAACGCCAGCAGCGCCTCAGCGAGGTCATCCTCGCCGACCCGGCAGTGGCCAGCCTGAGTGCCTATATCGGTGTGGATGGCGACAACAGCACGCTCAACAGCGGACGTCTGCTGATCAATCTGAAGCCGCACGGCGAGCGCGAAGTCAGCGCACAGCAGGTCATCGAGCGACTGCGTCCGGCATTGGCCGGCGTGCCGGGCATCGAGCTGTTTCTGCAGCCGGTGCAGGACCTGTCCATCGAGGACAAGGTCAGCCGAACCCAGTACCAGTTCAGCCTGGAATCGCCGGACAGCACGCTGCTGCACGAGTGGGCACCGCGCCTGCTGGCCGCCTTGCAGGCCCAGCCGGCCCTGCGTGACGTCAGCAACGACCAGCAGGAACAGGGCCTGCAGGTCTACGTGGAAATCGACCGGGATGCCGCCGCACGGCTGGGCGTGAGCGTCAGCAGCATTACCGATGCGCTCTACGATGCCTTCGGCCAGCGGCAGATCTCCACGGTGTTCACCCAGAGCAGCCAGTACCGCGTGGTGCTGGAAAGTGCCGAGGCCAGCCAGGCCGGCCCGCAGGCGCTAGAACAGTTGCATGTCGCCGGCAGCGGCGGGGTGCCTGTGCCGCTGGCCAGCCTGGCGCGTTTCGAACAGCGCCCGGCAGCCCTGGTGATCAACCACATCGGCCAGTTCCCGGCGGTTTCCTTCTCCTTCAACCTGGCGCCAGGTCTGGCTCTCAGCGATGCCTTGCAGGCGCTCGAGGAGGCCCGCCAGGCCAGCGGCCTGCCGGAAGGCGTGGAAGTCCGCCTGCAGGGGGCCGCACAGGCCTTCCAGGCCTCGCTGTCGAGCACCCTGTGGCTGATCCTCGCCGCGGTGCTGACCATGTACATCGTGCTCGGCGTGCTCTACGAGAGCTATATCCACCCGATCACCATTCTCTCCACCTTGCCCTCGGCGGCCGTTGGCGCCTTGCTGGCCTTGCTGCTGGATGGCAGCGAACTGGGGCTGATCGCCATCATCGGCATCATCCTGCTGATCGGCATCGTCAAGAAGAACGCCATCATGATGATCGACTTCGCCCTGGAGGCGCAGCGCGAGCAGGGCATGAGCGCCGAGCAGGCCATTTACCAGGCGGCGCTGCTGCGTTTCCGGCCGATCCTGATGACCACCCTGGCCGCGCTGTTCGGTGCCGTGCCGCTGATGCTGGCCTCCGGCTCCGGGGCCGAGCTGCGCCAGCCGCTGGGCCTGGTGATGGTCGGCGGGCTGATCGCCAGCCAGTTGCTGACCCTGTTCACCACGCCGGTCATCTACCTGTTCTTCGACCGCCTCAGCCAGCGCTTGCGTGGCCAGGCCGTCGCGCCGGCTGGCCAGTGAGGCATCGCCCGCGATGAATCTGTCCGCGCCCTTTATCCAGCGTCCGGTGGCGACGCTGCTGCTCAGCCTGGCCTTGCTGCTGGTCGGCGCGCTGAGCTACCGCCTGCTGCCGGTGGCACCGCTGCCGGACATGGACTTCCCGACCATCACCGTGCAGGCCAGCCTGCCCGGTGCCAGCCCGGAGGTGATGGCCACCACCGTGGCCGCACCACTGGAACGCGCGCTGGGCAGCATCGCCGGGGTCAGTTCGATGAACAGCCGCAGCGGCCAGGGCAGCACGCGGATCATCCTGCAGTTCGAGCTGGGCCGCGATATCAACGCCGCCGCCCGTGAAGTGCAGGGCGCCATCAATGCCGCGCAGAAGCTTCTGCCCAGTGGCATGCGCAGCCCGCCCAGCTATCGCAAGATCAACCCTTCGCAGGCGCCGATCATGGTGATTGCGCTGACCTCGCCACAGTTGAGCAAGAGCCAGCTCTACGACCTGGCCGACAGCCTGCTCGGCCAGCGCCTGGCGCAGGTACAGGGCGTCGGCGAGGTGCAGATCGGCGGCAGTTCGCTGCCGGCAGTGCGCGTGCAGTTGCAACCGCAGCAACTGGAACACTACGGCCTGGCGCTGGACGAAGTGCGGGCCGCCATCGCCAGCGCCAACCTGCGCCGGCCCAAGGGGCAGGTGGAGGATGCCCAGCGCCACTGGCAGGTGCAGGCCAACGAACAGTTGAGCCACGCCGCGCAATACCGCGATCTGGTGATCCGCCAGCGCGATGGCGCCATCCTGCGCCTGGCCGATGTGGCTCAAGTCGAAGACAGCGTGGAGAACCGCTACAACAGTGGTTTCTTCAATGATCAGGAAGCCGTGCTGCTGGTGATCAACCGCCAGGCCGGGGCCAACATCATCCAGACCATCGACGACATCAAGGCGCAGTTGCCGCTGTTGCGGGCGGTCTTGCCGAGCAGTGTCGAACTGGACGTCGCCATGGACCGTTCGCCGGTGATCCGCGCCACCCTGGCCGAGGCTGAACGTACCCTGCTGATCGCCGTGGGCCTGGTCATCCTGCTGGTCTGGCTGTTTCTCGGCCGCGCGCGCCGGGCACTAATTCCCGCGCTGGCCGTGCCGGTTTCCCTGGTCGGCACCTTTGCGGTGATGTATCTGGCCGGCTTTTCCCTGAACAACCTGACGCTGATGGCGCTGATCATCGCCGCCGGGCTGGTGGTGGACGACGCCATCGTGGTGCTGGAAAACATCGCCCGGCATATCGACCAGGGCATGCCGCCTTTGCAGGCTGCGCTGCAAGGCACCCGCGAGGTTGGTTTCACCCTGCTGGCGATGAACCTGTCGCTGGTGGTGATCTTCGTCGCCATCCTGTTCATGGGCGGACTGGCCAGCCAGCTGTTCCACGAGTTCTCCATCACCCTGGCCGTGGCCATCCTGATTTCCCTGCTGGTATCGCTGACCCTGACCCCAATGCTCTGCGCCCGCTGGCTGAAGGCCGAGCCGGCGGAGCAGGGCAGTGGCCTCGTCGCATTCAGCCAGCGCGCCAACCAGAGGCTACTGGCCGGCTACCAGCGTGGCCTGGACTGGGCTCTTGCGCGCCCGGCGCTGATGCTGGCCAGCCTGTTACTGGCCATCGGCCTGAGCGTGGCGCTGTACATCCAGGTACCCAAGACCTTGCTGCCGATGCAGGACACCGGCCAGCTGGCCGGCTTCATTCGCGGCGACGACGGGCTGTCGTTCCAGGTCATGCAGCCGAAGATGGAAATCTTCCGCCGCGCCGTGCTGGAAGATCCCGCGGTGCACAGCGTCGCCGGCTTCATCGGCGGCGACGGGGCCAGCAACAACGCCTTCATGATCGTGCGGCTCAAGCCGATGGCCGAGCGTGACTCGGCGGAGCAGGTGGTGGCCCGGCTGCGCCGCAATCTGCCGCTGGTACCGGGCGGGCGGCTGATGCTGATGCCCGATCAGGACCTGATGTTCTTCGGTGGCCGCCAGGGCAGCAGCTCGCAATACGAGTACAAGCTGCTGTCCAGCGACTTGCAGCTGTTGCGCCAGTGGCGGCGCAGTGTGGCCGAGGCGTTGCGCAGCCTGCCGGAACTCACCGCCATCGACGCCAATGACGGCAGCGGCGCGGAGCAGGTGCGCCTGGTCATCGACCGGGTGGCGGCACGCCGCCTCGGCCTGCAGATGGACGAAGTCAGCGCCTTGCTCAACAACGCCTTCAGCCAGCGGCAAGTTTCCACCATCTATGCCAGCCTCAACCAGTACAAGGTGGTGCTCGAGGTCGACCCGCGTTACGCGCAGTCACCGCAGGTACTCAAGCAGATCCACCTGATCGCCAGCGATGGCCGGCGTGTGCCGCTAGCGACGTTTTCCCGCTTCGAGCGCAGCCTGGCCGACGACCGGGTCACCCATGACGGCCAGTTTGCCGTGGAAAACATCAACTTCGACCTGGCCGAAGGCGTGAGCCTCGACCAGGCGGTACGCGCCATCGACCGGGCCATGGCGGCCATCGGCCTGCCTGGGGAAATCCAGGGCAGCCTGGGCGGCAGCGGCCAGCAATTCCAGCAGGCCCAGCAAAGCCAGCCACTGATGCTGCTGGGCGCCTTGCTGCTGGTCTACCTGCTGCTGGGCATCCTCTATGAAAGCTACCTGCACCCGCTGACCATTCTCTCCACCTTGCCCTCGGCCGGCCTGGGTGCCTTGCTGGCCATCGAGCTGAGTGGCGGGCAGTTCAGCCTGATCTCGCTGCTCGGTTTGTTCCTGCTGATCGGCATCGTCATGAAAAACGCCATCCTGATGATCGACCTGGCCCTGCAACTGGAGCGCGAACAGGGCCTCGACCCGCTGCAGGCCATCCGCCAGAGCTGCCTGTTGCGCCTGCGGCCGATTCTGATGACCACCCTGGCCGCGGTGCTGGGTGCCGTGCCGCTGCTGGTCGGCGGCATGGAAGGCGCGGAAATGCGCCAGCCGCTAGGCCTGGCGGTGATTGGCGGGCTGCTGCTCAGCCAGTTGTTGACCCTGTTCACCACTCCGGTGGTCTATCTCAGCCTGGAGCGCCTGCGCTTGCGCTTGCGCGGCCGCTCCCTGTCTCGCCTGGAACGTCTGTCATGAATGCATTGCCGCCCCTGTTTCTGTTGTCCAGCCTGCTGCTGGCCGGCTGTACCATCGGCCCTGACTACCAGCGTCCGGCCACGCCGCAAGCCACGCACTACCAGGCCATGCCCGGCTGGAAAGCCGCCACGCCAGCCGATATATCTGGCGCAGGGCGCTGGTGGCAGGGTTATGCCGACGCCGAACTGGACCGCCTGCTCACTCAGCTCGAAACTGACAACCTGCGTCTGGCCAGTGCCGAAGCACAATACCGCCAGGCGCGAGCCCTGGCCGGTGGCGCGCGGGCTGGCTTGTTCCCCAGCCTGGATCTGGGCGCCGGCATGCAACGCAGCGGACAGGGGCAGGGCAGTGCGGCGCAGCACAGCAAAAGCTACGACGCCAACCTAGCGATGAGCTGGGAAGTCGATCTGTGGGGCAAGGTGCGCCGCGAACTGCAAGCCGCCGACAGCAGCGCCCAGGCCAGCGCGGCAGAACTGGCCGCCTTGCGCCTGAGTCTGCAAAGTGAACTGGCGCAGAATTATCTGCAACTGCGCAGCCAACTGCGCCAGCGCGATCTGCTCGAAGAGACGGCCAAGGCTTACCAGCGGGCCTTGCAGATGAGCGAAAGCCGCTACCAGGCAGGACTGGTCAGTCGCGCGGATGTCAGCCAGGCCATCACCCAGCTGCGCAACACCCAGGCGCAGGCCGTAGAGCTGGATGGGCAAATCGCCCAATTGCGCCACGCCATCGCCGTTTTGCTGGGCCAGACACCCGGCCAGCTGCAACTCAGCGGGCGCCGTGAACTGCCCAGCCTGCCGGCCTTGCGTGCCGAGCTGCCTTCGGCCTTACTGGAACGCCGCCCCGATGTGGCAGCCGCGGAGCGCCGGGTGATGGCCGCCAACGCGCAAATCGGTGTGGCCGAAGCGGCGTATTTCCCGGATTTTCGCCTCAGTGCCAGTGCCGGCTATCGCAGCAGCCAGCTGGGCGACTGGATCAGTGCACCCAATCGGGCCTGGTCACTCGGCCCGCAGCTGGCGCTCAACCTGTTCGACGGCGGCTTGTTGCGTTCACGCGTCGAACAGGCGCGTGCGCAGTACGAACAGACCGTGGCGGATTACCGGCAACAGGTCTTGCAGGCGATTGCCGAGGTCGAAGACCAGTTGGTGCTACAGGACGCCTTGCAGCGTGAAATCCAGCTACGTCAACAAGCCCTGGACGCCGCCCGCGATGCCTTGCGCCTGGCAGAGAACCAGTACAGCGCCGGCACCGTCGACTACCTGAACGTAATCAGCGCGCAAAACACCGCACTGCAAACCGAGCGCACGCTGATCGGCTTGCAAGGCAGTTTGTTGATCAGCAGCGTAAAACTCACCGTGGCCTTGGGCGGCGATTGGTCGAACACGCCGGATGATGCACGCTAGGTGTTCGTTGACAGCCTGGCATAGTGGAATAGATGCCGCAGAATCGCGGCATTGACCTTCCTGCTGATGCGTTATGTAATTTCGCATAATGTGCATTATGTTAAATAGGTATTATTGAACGCCCCGGACTGTCTGTCATGCCAATGCTTCCTCAGCAAGACGCAACGACAATAAGCACTCGCCCTGTTTCTGCAGGCTGTCTATGATCGTCGCCCTATCATCCGCCCGGAGCGCTGTGTGTGACATCCGTGTCGGCCTATCTGGGCCTGTTCTTCAGTGCGCTGCTCGCCGCCACGCTGTTTCCCGCGCAATCGGAGGCCGTATTGCTGGCGTTGCTGCACGCCGGACAGCAAGCACCCTGGCTGCTTTGGCTGGTTGCCACGTTGGGTAACGTGTTGGGTTCGCTGGTCAACTGGGGGCTGGGCCTGTTGCTGCTGCAACCACGCGTCAACCAGGCCTGGTGGCAACCCAGCGAGCAGCGCCTGCAACAGGCCCAGGCCTGGTACCGCCGCTATGGACGCTGGAGCCTGTTGCTCAGCTGGATGCCGGTGCTGGGCGATCCGCTGACCCTGGTTGCCGGGCTGCTGCGCGAGCGACTCGTGGTGTTCCTGCTGCTGGTCAGCCTGGCCAAGGGCGCGCGCTATCTGCTGCTGATCGCCCTGGCACAGGCCTGGCTGGACTAGCCAGACTTACTGCAGGGCTGCCAATGCCGCGGCATAGTCCGGCTCATTGGCAATCTCGCTGACCAGCTCGGCGTGCAGCACGCGGTTGTTTTCGTCCAGCACCACCACCGCACGGGCAGCCAGACCGGCCAGTGGGCCGCTGGCCAGGGCCACGCCATAATCCGTGAGGAAGGCTGCACCACGCAGGGTTGACAGGTTGACTACCTTATCCAGCCCCTCGGCGGCGCAAAAGCGCTTCTGGGCGAACGGCAGATCGGCAGAAATGCACAGCACCACGGTATTGGCCAGGCTGGCGGCCTGGGCGTTGAAGGTCCGCACGGAGGTTGCACAGGTCGGCGTATCCACGCTGGGGAAGATATTCAGGACCTTGCGCTGGCCGGCAAAGTCCTGCAAGCCGACATCCGTCAGGTCGCCGTTGACCAGACGGAAATCCTTGGCGGTCTCGCCTACTTGGGGAAACTGGCCGAGGACGGCAAACGGGGTGCCTTTGAGGGTAACCTGGGACATGGAAATCTCCTTGTGCGCTGGTAGGAATTGAGTGCTCAGTGAAGCACAGCCCAGCGATACCGACCAGCCTTGCCGGCATTGATCCAGCACAAGACAGTCCGCTCGGTGCAGCTTATGCTAGCCGGCAGCTTCCCCACCCTGCGGAGTCATCATGCTCAAGTACGCCCTGCCCCTGCTCTCCCTGCTGGCCCTGCCCCTCGCGCAGGCACACGACTATCAGTTGGCCGACCTGCACATCGATCATCCCTGGTCACGCGCCATGCCGCCGAATGCTCCGGCGGGCGCCGCTTACTTCCTGGTGGAAAACCGGGGCAACAGCGCGGATCGTCTGGTGGCCGTCAGCACACCGCGCGCCGGCAAGAGCGAACTGCACAACCATGTGCATGAAAACGGCCTGATGAAGATGGTGCATGTGCCCGCCGTGGACGTGGCACCCGGCGCGCAGGTGGAGTTCTCGCCGGGCGGCTACCACGTGATGCTTTTCCAGCTCAACCAACCGCTGCGGGCCGGCGACCGCTTCCCGCTGACCCTGCAGTTCGAGAAAGCTGGCAGCATCGAGGTGGAAGTTCAGGTGCAGGAAGGTAGCAGCGCCGCGCACCACTGAGCGTTCGCTTGCTCAGAGGTAGCGACTGATTTCCAGCAGATTGCCGTCAGGGTCGCGGAGGTACAGCGACTCGATAGGCCCCAGGGCGCCGGTACGCAATACCGGCCCCTGCTCTACCGGCACCTGCAGAGCCGCCAGGTGTTCTTGCAACGTGGCCAGCGACCAGTCGGTGATCAAACACAGATCGGCCGAGCCCACCTGAACAGCAGCAGCCTTGGGCTCGAACTCATGTCCGTGCAGATGCAGGTTGATCTTCTGCTGGCCAAAGCACAACGCATGGCGTCCCTCGCCAAATAGCTCATGACGCATGCCCAATACCTCTTGGTAGAAAGCCAGGCTACGCGACAGGTCGCTGACGGTGAGTACCAGATGGTCAAGACGCAGCAGCATGCTCAATCCCGGTCGAGCAGATGGAAACGCGGCAGCGCCAGGCCCCAGCGCAGCGCCGCTACACGGGTCAGCAGCACCACCAGCATGGCGATGCCGGTATCCAGCCAGTGCGGCGTGCCCAGATCACGCAACACGATGAAGGTCAGCGAGCCGGCAATGCAGGCCGTGGCATAGATTTCCTTCTTGAAGATCAGCGGAATCTCGTTGCAGATCACGTCGCGCATCACCCCGCCCGCCACGCCGGTCATCACCCCCATGATCACCGCGGTGCTGTTCGGCACCTGATTCTGCAGGGCCACTTCCGTGCCGATCACCGTGAATACCGCCAGTCCGAAGGCGTCGGCAAGCAGCAGACCGCTCTCATGGATGGGCCGGGTCAGACGCACCCAGAGCACCGTACCCACTGCCGACAGCGACGCCACCAGGATATACAGGTCGTTGCGAATCCAGCTGACCGGGTGATTGTCGAGGATCAGGTCGCGCAGCGTACCGCCGCCCAGCGCGGTGATGATGGCAATGACCAGCACGCCAAACAGATCCATGGACTTGCGCCCGGCCATCAGTGCGCCGGTAATGGCGAATACCGCCACGCCAAACAGGTCGGACAGGTAGAAAAGTTGTTCGATACTCATGCCAGGCAGGCCTTACAACGGGGTGCGCATGGTAACAAACTCCTCGGCGGCCGTCGGGTGGATGCCGATGGTTTCATCGAACACCTGCTTGGTTGCCCCGGCCTTGAGCGCCACGGCGATCCCCTGCAGCATCTCCCCCGCCTCGGCGCCAACCATATGGCAGCCCAGCACGCGGTCAGTCTCGGCATCCACCACCAGCTTCATCAGCGTGCGCTCCTGGCAATCGCTGAGGCTCAGTTTCATGGCGCGAAAGCGACTTTCGAAGACTTTTACCGAATAGCCGGCGGCACGTGCCTGTTCTTCACTGAGACCTACCGTGCCGATGTTCGGCAGACTGAATACTGCGGTGGGGATCAATTGGTAATCCACCGGACGATAGCTCTGCGCCTGGAACAGACGGCGTGCCACTGCCATGCCTTCGGCCAATGCCACGGGCGTAAGCTGGACACGACCGATCACGTCGCCAATCGCCAGGATCGACGGGGTACTGGTTTCGTAGCGGTCATTGACCTGGATGAAGCCCCGCTCATCCAGCGCCACGTCCACCTGCTCCAACCCCAGGTTGTCGAGCATCGGGCGCCGCCCGGTGGCGTAGAAGATGCAGTCGGCGCTGACTTGTCGGCCATCGGCCAGGCAGGCCAGCAGCGAGCCGTCGGCCTGCCGTTCGATGCGCTGGATATCGCTGTTGAATTGCAGGTCGATGCCCTTGCGGCTCAGCTCATCCCGCAGGTGCAGGCGTACCGCCTGATCGAAGCCGCGCAGGAACAGATCACCGCGATACAGCAGGCTGGTCTGGCTGCCCAGGCCATGGAAAATCGAGGCGAACTCCACAGCGATATAGCCGCCGCCGACTACCAGCACGCGGCGTGGCTGCTCCGAAAGATGGAACACCTGGTTGGAGTCGGTGGCATGTTCGATACCCGGGATGTCCGGGCGCTGCGGCCAGCCGCCCACGGCAATCAGGATGTGCTCGGCGCTGTAGCGTATGCCGGCCACGTCGACATGGTGGGCATCGACCAGCCGTGCGTGCCCTTCGAGCAACTGCACGCCACTGTTCACCAGCAGGTTGCGGTAGATACCATTGAGACGCTGGATTTCACGATCCTTGTTGCCGACCAGCGTCGCCCAGTCGAAACGCGCCTGCTCGACCTGCCAGCCGAAACTCGCCGCCAGGCCGAGGTCTTCGTGCAGGTGCGCGCTGTACACCATGAGCTTTTTCGGCACACAGCCAACATTGACACAGGTGCCGCCCAGGTAGCGGCTTTCGGCTACCGCCACGCGCGCGCCAAAACCGGCAGCAAAGCGCGCTGCGCGCACGCCGCCGGAACCGGCACCGATGACAAACAGGTCGAAATCAAAGGCCATGGCAATTCACTCCCAAACGCTATTGGCATACGGCCGGGAGCATACCTGTTCCTGACCGGCGGCGCAGGTCTGCACGGCCGGCATGATCGGCATCAATTGCCGTGCTCAGCGCACACCCGTACACTGCGCGCCCTTTTCCTGCCATTTGGGCGAATATCCATGCTGTTTACCCTGCGTATGTCGATGATGGGCATACACTTTCTGATCGCCGGCACGCTCGGCCTGATTCTCGGCCTGTGCCGTCCGTTCAACCCGGACAACAGCCGCCTGTGCGCGCGCCTGTATTCCTGGCCAGCCTTGCGCCTGCTGAATATCAAGGTGGATACCGCCACCGAAGGACTGCGCGATCATCAGCGCTCCTGTGTGATCGTCGCTAACCATCAGTCCAACTACGACCTCTACGTGCTGGGCAAGGTGGTCCCGAAACGCACCGTGAGCATCGGCAAGAAAAGCCTCAAGTGGGTGCCTTTTTTCGGCCAGCTCTACTGGCTGGCCGGCAACGTGCTGATCGATCGCGGCAACGCGCGCCAGGCCAAGCAGGCCATGCTCACCACCACCGAAACACTGCAACATCAGGACACCTCGATCTGGGTGTTCTGCGAAGGCACGCGCAATCTCGGCAAGGGCCTGTTGCCCTTCAAGAAGGGTGCCTTCCAGATGGCCATCGCCGCCGGGGTGCCGATCATTCCGGTGTGTGTCAGTACCTATGCCGGCAAACTCAGCCTCAACCGCTGGCTGGGCGGGCGCATTCGTATTGAATCCTTGCCTGCCATTCCCACTAGCGGGCTGAGCATGGACGACCTGCCGGCATTGATCGAACGTTGCCGTGAGCAGATGCAGGCCTGCATCGCCCGCCTGGATAACCAGTTGCAGTTGGCCAAGGGCTGAATAAACAACGGGCGCCGCAAGGGCGCCCGACGTTCACCTCAGGCGCTACGCCGCGCGTTGGCGACGAAACGCATCATCCACTCACCTACCGTCTTGCCGTGATGCTCACGCTCGAGGCTTTCCCGGGCACGCTTGTACACAGGTTCGGCGAACTGCTGCTGGCGCACCTCCATCAGCGCGCGGGAATAGTCGGCGACGAACTCCGGGTGGCCCTGGAAACACAGCACCTGGTCACCAATCCGGTAGGCGGCGTTGGCACAAAAGTCGCTGCTGGCCAGGCGCGTGGCCTGCGGCGGCAATTCGGTCACCTGGTCCTGGTGACTGATCAGCAGGTGTAGTTCCGGAAGGGCCGGCTGCATCCACTCGGCTTGCTCATGCAGCTGATAGACATGGTTACCCAGCCCCCAGCCCTGACTGGCCCGCTCAGCCTTGCCCCCCAGGAGCAGGGCCAGCAACTGATGGCCGAAGCAGATGCCAAGCAGTTTGTCGCCGGCCGCGTAGCGCTTGAGCAGATAGTCCTTGAGCACCTGAATCCACGGATCGCTGCCGAAAGAATCGGCCTTGCTGCCGGTAACCAGATAGGCGTCATAGTGCTGCTGCTCGTCGGGATAATGCCCGGCGACCACATTGAAAATCTCGAAGCGGGCCGGAATCGGCTGATGGGCAAACAGCTGCTCGAACATGCAGCCATAGCCTCGGTATTGCTCGACGAACTCCGGTCGCAGGTCGTCGGTTTCCAGAATACAGATACGCAGGGGATGGGCGCGCTCGGTCATGGCGGGTATTGCTTGAACCTCTTGGGCAGGTGGGTCAGGGAACCAGCAGGCGCTGGTTGGACTTGGCGCAATGCGCCTGGGTGCCGGCCGGCAAACGCAGGCTGGCCAATTGCGTGGTACAGCGCGCCATATTGGCGGTTTTCTCCACGCGCAGGCGCTGTTCGCCGTCGACAAGGAATAAATAGGTATGGTCGTAGCGATCACGGTCATGCCAGGCCTCGAAGGCCTGCTCGCTGAGCACGCAGCGGTAGCTGATCTGCACTGTGTAGCCTTTGGCCTTATGCCGCTGGAACACATGGTGATATCGGCCCCAGTCCTTGTCACGCAGGCTCTGCAGGCGCACGGACTCACAGTCCTCCAGGCGCGTGATGTCTGCTTCGTGGAGCAGCACGCTTTGCCCGAAGGTGGTTCCGCCCAACTCCACGTTGGCCAGCAGGTAGACCCGCGATTCACCGGCCATGCACAGCGGAGCCAGCAGCAAGCCAAGCCAAGCAAAACGCCTCATGGTCCACTCCTTCCCCGTCGAAAACGCAGAGCCTAAACAAGGCTGACAGGCTTGACCATCCTGGCTTCAACAAAAAGCGCAGCATCCCGCACGGATGCTTGTCAGGGCGCCGCAGGTTGACGTTAACGTCAATTACGCTTACGTTAACGTCAACCCATGCAATGAATGCTTATATGTCGAAAATCTACTACAGCATCTCCGACCTGGCCCGTGAGTTGGATATCACCACGCGGGCCATTCGTTTCTATGAAGAGCAAGGCATGCTCGCTCCGGAGCGACGCGGCCAGGAACGTATCTACTCAGCCAAGGACCGCGTGGCACTTAAGCTCATTCTGCGTGGCAAACGCATCGGCTTTTCCCTGGCCGAATGCAAGGAACTGATCGAGCTGTACGACCCGGCCGGCGGCAACCGCAAGCAGCTGGATACGTTCATGGAGAAGATCGCCGAGCGGCGCGCCCAGCTGCAACAGCAACTACTGGACATCCAGCAGATGCAACTGGAACTCGACACGGCCGAGGAGCGCTGCCTTGCCGCGTTAGAACAAACTCAAGCCTGACAAGCACTTATCTACCAAAGCTAACAAATACAATGAAAGGTGGAACCATGCGCTATCCAACCCTCAACTTCGCTCTCGGCGAGACCATCGACATGCTGCGCGACTCGGTTTACCAGTTCGCCCAGGCCGAGCTGGCCCCACGTGCGGCGCAGATCGACCGCGACAACGAGTTCCCCATGGACATGTGGCGCAAGTTCGGCGACATGGGCCTGCTCGGCATGACCGTGGAAGAGGAATACGGTGGCAGCAACATGGGCTATCTGGCACATGTGATCGCCATGGAGGAGATCAGCCGCGCCTCGGCCTCGGTCGGCCTGTCCTACGGCGCCCACTCCAACCTGTGCGTCAACCAGATCCGCAAGAACGGCAGCGAGGCGCAGAAGCAGAAATACCTGCCCAAGCTGTGCTCCGGCGAACACATCGGCGCGCTGGCCATGAGCGAGCCGAATGCCGGCTCCGACGTGGTGTCGATGAAGCTGCGCGCCGAGAAGCGCGGCGACCGTTACGTGCTCAACGGCAACAAGATGTGGATCACCAACGGCCCCGACGCCCACACCTATGTGATCTACGCCAAGACCGACAGCAATGCCGGTTCCAAGGGCATCACTGCCTTCATCGTCGAGCGCGACTTCAAGGGCTTCTCCCGTCACCAGAAGCTCGACAAGCTGGGCATGCGCGGCTCCAACACCTGCGAGCTGGTGTTCGAGGACTGCGAAGTGCCGGAGGAGAACATCCTCGGCGCCGAGGGTGCCGGCGTGCGCGTGCTGATGAGCGGTCTGGACTACGAGCGCACCGTGCTCTCCGGCGGCCCCACCGGGATTATGAGCGCCTGCATGGACGTGGTGCTGCCCTACGTGCATGAACGCCAGCAGTTCAAGCAGTCGATCGGCGAGTTCCAGCTGGTGCAAGGCAAGCTGGCCGACATGTACGCCGGCATGAACGCCTCCAAGTCCTATCTGTACAACGTGGCCAAGGCCTGCGACCGCGGCGAGGAATCGCGCAAGGACGCCGCCGCGGTGATCCTCTACACCGCAGAAATGGCCACCAAGATGGCCCTCGACACCATCCAGCTGCTGGGCGGTAACGGCTACACCAACGAATACCCGGCCGGCCGCCTGCTGCGTGACGCCAAGCTCTACGAGATCGGTGCCGGCACCAGCGAGATCCGCCGCATGCTGATCGGCCGCGAGCTGTTCAACGAGACCAAATAAAGCCGCTGGAGGCTCGAGGCTGAAGGCTCGACGGAAAGCAGCCACAGCCCTCGTCCAGCCTCCAGCCTATAGCGCTGTTTCGAGGGGTTTATGACCATCCTGCATACCCAGATCAACACGCGCTCGGCGGAGTTTGCCGCCAATAGCGCAGCCATGCTCGCCCAGGTCAACGACCTGCGCGCCCTGCTCGCCCGCGTCCACGAAGGTGGCGGCGCCAAGGCCCAGGAACGCCACACCTCGCGTGGCAAGCTGTTGCCGCGCGAGCGCATCAACCGCCTGCTGGACATCGGCTCGCCCTTCCTCGAAGTCGGCCAGCTGGCCGCCCACGAGGTGTACGGCGAAGACGTACCGGCCGCCGGCGTGGTCGCCGGTATCGGTCGCGTCGAAGGCGTCGAGTGCATGATCATCGCCAACGACGCCACGGTGAAAGGCGGCAGCTACTACCCGCTGACCGTGAAGAAGCACCTGCGCGCGCAGACCATCGCCCAGCAGAACCGCCTGCCATGCATCTACCTAGTGGACTCCGGCGGCGCCAACCTGCCGCGCCAGGAAGAGGTGTTCCCCGACCGCGAGCACTTCGGGCGGATCTTCTTCAACCAGGCCAACATGAGCGCCCAGGGCATCCCGCAGATCGCCGTGGTCATGGGCTCCTGCACCGCTGGCGGCGCCTATGTGCCGGCGATGAGCGACGAGACCATCATGGTGCGCAACCAGGCCACCATCTTCCTGGCCGGCCCGCCCCTGGTGAAGGCCGCCACAGGCGAAGTAGTGAGCGCCGAGGAGCTGGGCGGCGCCGATGTGCACTGCAAGACCAGCGGCGTGGCCGACCACTACGCGGAAAACGACGAGCACGCCCTGGCCATCGCCCGGCGCTGCATCGCCAACCTGAACTGGCGCAAGCTCGGTCAGTTGCAGGCTCGCACGCCCATCACCCCGCTCCACGCAGCGGACGAGCTGTACGGGGTGATCCCGGCCGATGCCAAGCAGCCCTTCGATGTGCGCGAGGTGATTGCGCGGGTGGTCGATGGCAGCGAGTTCGATGAATTCAAGGCGCTGTTCGGCACCACCCTGATCTGCGGCTTCGCCCACGTCCACGGCTACCCGCTGGCGATCCTCGCCAACAACGGTATTTTGTTTGCGGAGGCGGCGCAGAAAGGCGCGCACTTCATCGAACTGGCCTGCCAGCGCGGCATCCCGCTGCTGTTCCTGCAGAACATCACCGGCTTCATGGTCGGCAAGAAGTACGAGGAAGGCGGCATCGCCAAGCACGGCGCCAAGCTGGTCACCGCCGTGGCCTGCGCCAAGGTGCCGAAGTTCACCGTGATCATCGGCGGCAGCTTCGGCGCCGGTAACTACGGCATGTGCGGCCGCGCCTTTGAGCCGCGTTTCCTATGGATGTGGCCCAACGCGCGGATCGGCGTGATGGGTGCCGAACAGGCTGCCGGCGTGCTGGTGCAGGTCAAGCGCGAGCAGGCGGCCCGCGCCGGCCATCCGTTCAGCGACGAGGAAGAAGCGCGCATCAAGCAGCCCATCGTTGCCCAGTACGAACAGCAGGCCCACGCCTACTACTCCAGCGCCCGCCTGTGGGACGACGGCGTCATCGACCCGGCGCAGACCCGCGACGTGCTCGGACTGGCGCTGTCCGCCAGCCTCAATGCGCCCATCGAGCCGACCCAGTTCGGCGTGTTCAGAATGTAACGAACAACGAGAACAGCGCTGGAGGGCGGCTGGAGGCTTGACGTCCAGCCCTCCAGCCTCAAGCCAAGGGCCGCAGGCCTTCGTCTGCAGGAAATCGAATATGCACACCCCCCCATTTCAGACTATTGAACTTGAACGCTCCGCACGGGGCTTCGCCACCCTGTGGCTCAACCGACCGGAGAAAAACAACGCCTTCAACGCCGAGATGATCCGCGAGCTGATCCTCGCCATCGACGCGATCGCCGCCGACAAGACCTTGCGCTTCCTGCTGCTGCGCGGCCGCGGCAAGCACTTCTCCGCCGGCGCCGACCTGGCTTGGATGCAGGCTTCGGCCAAGCTCGACTACAACGCCAACCTGAATGACGCCCGCGAACTGGCCGAGCTGATGTACAACCTCAACGGCCTGAAGATCCCGACCCTGGCCGTAGTCCAGGGCGCGGCCTTCGGCGGCGCCGTGGGCCTGGTCAGCTGCTGCGATATGGCTATCGGTGCGGACGACGCGCTGTTCAGCCTGTCCGAAGTGCGCATCGGCCTGGCGCCGGCGGTGATCAGCCCGTTCGTGGTCCAGGCCCTGGGCGAGCGCGCCGCACGCCGCTATGCGCTGACCGCCGAACGTTTCTCCGGCAGCCGCGCCCGCGAGCTGGGCCTGCTGGCCGAGGCCTACCCGGCCGCCGAGCTGGATGCCCAGGTCGAAGCCTGGGTGAACAACCTGTTGCTCAACAGCCCGCAAGCCATGCAGGCCAGCAAGGACCTGCTGCGTGAAGTGGCCAGTGGCGTACTCAGCCCCAACCTGCGCCGCTACACCGAGAACGCCATCGCCCGCATCCGTGTCAGCCCCGAAGGCCAGGAGGGGCTCAACGCCTTCCTGGAAAAACGCACGCCCGCCTGGCAGGAGCAATAAGCATGATGATTTCCTCCCTGCACACCTTGCTCGGCAAAGCGCTGGATAAACGTTCAAACCTCCGGCAGGAGCCGCAAGCATGAGCCACACGCACATCGACACCCTGCTGGTCGCCAACCGCGGCGAAATCGCCTGCCGGGTGATGCGCACCGCCAAGGCCCTCGGCCTGCAGACCGTGGCCGTGCACAGCGCCATCGATACCCATGCACGGCATGTGCGCGAGGCCGACATGGCGGTCAACCTCGGCGGCGCCAAGCCGGCCGACAGCTACCTGCTGATCGACAAGATCATCGCCGCGGCCAAGGCCAGCGGCGCCCAGGCCATCCACCCGGGCTACGGCTTCCTCTCCGAGAACGCCGGCTTCGCTCGCGCCTGTGATGCCGCCGGCTTGGTGTTCCTCGGCCCGCCTGCCTCCGCCATCGATGCCATGGGCAGCAAGTCCGCGGCCAAGGCGCTGATGGAAGAAGCCGGCGTGCCGCTGGTGCCCGGCTACCACGGCGAGGCCCAGGACGTGGAGACCTTCCGCGTCGCCGCCGAGCGCATCGGCTACCCGGTGCTGCTCAAGGCCGCCGCCGGTGGCGGTGGCAAGGGCATGAAGGTGGTCGAAACGGAGGATCAGCTCGCGGAAACCTTCGAATCCGCCCGGCGTGAAGCGCAGTCGGCCTTCGGCGACGCGCGCATGCTGGTGGAGAAATACGTGCTGCAGCCGCGCCACGTGGAGATCCAGATATTCGCCGACAGCCACGGCAACTGCCTGTACCTCAACGAGCGCGACTGCTCGATCCAGCGCCGTCATCAGAAAGTGGTCGAGGAAGCCCCGGCCCCCGGCCTCTCACCCGAACTGCGCCGCGCCATGGGTGAGGCGGCAGTCAAGGCCGCCCAGACAATCGGCTATGTCGGCGCCGGCACCGTGGAGTTCCTGCTCGATGCCCGCGGCCAGTTCTTCTTCATGGAGATGAATACCCGCCTGCAGGTGGAGCACCCGGTCACCGAAGCCATCACCGGCCTCGACCTGGTGGCCTGGCAGATCCGCGTGGCCCGCGGCGAGGCGCTGCCGATCACCCAGGACCAAGTGCCGCTGAATGGCCACGCCATCGAAGTGCGCCTGTACGCCGAGGACACCGACAATGACTTCCTGCCCGCCTCCGGGGACCTCAAGCTGTATCGCGAACCCGCTGCCGGCGAGGGCCGCCGGGTGGACAGCGGCGTGGCCGAGGGCGATACCGTCTCGCCCTTCTACGACCCGATGCTGGCCAAGCTGGTCGCCTGGGGCGAGGATCGCGAACAAGCCCGCCAACGTCTGCTGGCCATGCTGGAAGAAACCGCCGTTGGTGGCTTCGCCAGCAACCTGCCTTTCCTGCGTCGCGTGTTGGCCCATCCGGCTTTTGCCAACGCGGAACTGGATACCGGCTTTATCGCTCGCCATCAGGAAAAACTGCTGCCGGCCGTGACCGAGCTGCCGGGCGAGTTCTGGCAACTGGCCGCCGAAGCCTGGTTGCAGAGCGAAGCGCCGCGCCGTAGCCACGAGGACTATCACTCGCCCTGGGCTACCAGCAGCGGCTGGCGCTCCGGCCTGAGCGCGGAAACCGATGTGCACCTGCGCAGCGGCGAGCAGCGCCACACCGTGTACCTGCGAGGCCCCGCGCAATCGCGCCTGCAGGGCGAGCAGCTGTGGAGCGAGCAGGATGGCCTGCGCCGCGCGCACCGGGCAATTCGCCAGGGCGATGCGCTCTATCTGGAATGGCAGGGGCGCCTGCATGAGGTACGCCGAGTCGACCCGATCGCCGAGGCCGAGGCCAGCCACGCCCAGCACGGCGGGCTGACGGCCCCGATGAACGGCAGTATCGTCCGCGTGCTGGTCGAAGCCGGCCAGACCGTGGAAGCCGGCACCGCCCTGGTGGTGCTGGAGGCCATGAAGATGGAGCACAGCATCCGCGCGCCGCATGCCGGCACGGTCAAGGCACTGTACTGCGCCGAGGGCGACATGGTCGGCGAAGGCGCCGCCCTGGTAGAGCTGGAAGAGGCCTGAGGGCCACCTACGAAGCGAGAGAGAACACAATGAACCTGCCGCAACATGTCCGCCTGGTTGAAGTCGGCCCGCGCGACGGCCTGCAGAATGAGAAGCAGCCGATCAGCGTGGCCGACAAGGTACGCCTGACCAACGACCTAAGCGCCGCCGGCCTGGTCTACATCGAGGTGGGCAGCTTCGTCTCGCCCAAGTGGGTGCCACAGATGGCCGGCAGCGCCGAGGTGTTCGCCGGCATCCAGCGTAAGCCGGGCGTGGTGTATGGAGCGCTGACGCCCAACCTCAAGGGCTTCGAGGCTGCCGTCGAGGCTGGGGTGAAGGAAGTGGCAGTGTTCGCCGCGGCCTCCGAGGCTTTCTCCCAGCGCAACATCAACTGCTCCATCGCCGAGAGTCTGGAGCGCTTCGTCCCAGTAATGGACGCGGCCAAGGCCCACGGCATCAGCGTGCGCGGCTATGTCTCCTGCGTGCTTGGCTGCCCCTATGAGGGCGAAATCGCACCCGAGCAGGTCGCTGCGGTGGCCCGCGAGCTGCTCGCCATGGGCTGCTACGAAGTCTCGCTGGGCGACACCATCGGCACTGGCACCGCCGGGCAGACTCGCCGCCTGTTCGAGGTGGTCGGTCGTGACATCCCGCGCGAAAAGCTCGCCGGGCACTTCCACGACACCTACGGCCAGGCCCTGGCCAATATCTACGCCAGCCTGCTGGAAGGCATTGCCGTATTCGACAGCTCGGTCGCCGGCCTGGGCGGCTGCCCGTACGCCAAGGGCGCCACCGGCAACGTTGCCACCGAGGACGTGCTTTACCTGCTTAATGGCCTGGGCATCCACACCGGCATCGACATGGAGCAACTGATCGCCGCCGGCCAGCGCATCTGCGACGTGCTCGGTAAGCCCAATGGCTCACGCGTGGCCCGCGCCCGCCTTGGCTGTCAGGGAGTCTGAGCATGCACACCCCGCTCTGGGCTCCGTCCGCCGAACGCATCGCTGCCAGCCGCATGGATGCGTTCCGCCGCTTCGTCAACCAACGCCACGCCCTCCAGCTGGCCGACTACCCCGCCCTGCACGCCTGGAGCGTGGCGCAGCGCGCGGCGTTCTGGCAGGCCATCGTCGATTTCTTCGAAGTGCGTTTTACCCAGCAGCCCGAGGCGGTTCTGCGCGAAGGCCCAGCCATGCCCAGCGCGCACTGGTTCCCCGGCGCCAGCCTGAACTTCGCCGAGCACCTGCTACGCCGCCGCGACGCGCATCCGGCGCTGATTGCCATTGGCGAGGACGGTTCGCGCGAGCAGCTCTCCTACGCCGAACTGGCCGCGCATGTCGCCGGTTTGCAGCAGAGCCTCAAGGCCGCCGGTGTTGGCGTGGGTGACCGCGTGGCCGCCTTTATGCCCAATACCTGGCAGACCGTGGCGGGCATGCTGGCCACAGCGAGCCTGGGGGCGACCTGGTCGTCCTGCTCACCGGACTTCGGCACCCAGGGGGTGATCGACCGCTTCGGCCAGATCGAACCCAAGGTGCTGATCGCCGCCGCCGGCTACCGCTACGCCGGCAAGAACCTCGACCTGACCGGCAAACTCAACGAAATCCTCGAACGCCTGCCCTCGCTGGCACAGCTGGTGGTGGTGCCCTACTCCCGCCCTGAAGCCCAGGCGGACGACTTCCGCAGCAACGCCCGCGTCAGCCTGTGGCAGGACTTCTACCAGGCCGGCGGCGAGCCGCAGTTCACGCCAGTCGCCTTTGAGCAGCCGCTGTACATCCTCTACTCCAGCGGCACCACCGGCGTGCCCAAGTGCATCGTCCACGGCGTCGGTGGCACCCTGCTGCAGCACGTCAAGGAACTGGGCCTGCACACCGACCTGACGGCCGACGACACCCTGTTCTACTACACCACCTGCGGCTGGATGATGTGGAACTGGCTGATCTCAGGGTTGGCGCTGGGCGCCAGCCTGGTGCTGTTCGACGGCTCGCCCTTCCACCCTGGGGCCGAGCGCCTGATCGACCTGATCGACGCCGAGAACATCAGCCTCTTCGGTACCAGCGCCAAGTTCATCGCCGCCCTGGAAAAGGCCGGTGCCAGGCCGCGCGAAACACACAACTTGAGCCGCCTGAAGGCCATTCTCTCGACCGGCTCGCCGCTGGCCCATGAGAGCTTCGAGTACGTCTACCGCGACATCAAGCGCGACGTCTGCCTGTCCTCCATCTCCGGCGGCACGGACATCGTCTCCTGCTTCGCCCTCGGCAACCCGGTGTTGCCGGTATGGCGCGGCGAGCTGCAGTGCAAGGGCCTGGGCATGGACGTGCAGGTATGGAGCGATGAAGGCCGTCCGGTGACCGGCGAAAAAGGCGAGTTGGTCTGCGCCCGCCACTTCCCGTCGATGCCAGTGGGCTTCTGGAACGATGCGGCAGGCGAGAAATTCCACGCGGCCTACTTCGCCAGCTTCCCCGGCATCTGGGCCCATGGCGACTATGCCGAGATCACCAAACACGGCGGCCTGGTCATCCACGGTCGCTCCGACGCCGTGCTCAACCCCGGCGGCGTGCGCATCGGCACCGCCGAGATCTACCGCCAGGTGGAAAAGGTGCCGCAGGTGCTGGAATCCATCGCCATCGGCCAGGACTGGGCAGGCGATGTGCGCGTGGTGCTGTTTGTCCGTCTGCGCGAAGGTGTCGTGCTGGATGACGCGCTGCAGGCCGCGATCCGCCAGGTGATCCGCAGTAACACCACGCCACGCCATGTGCCGGCGAAGATCGTCCAGGTCGCCGACATCCCGCGCACCATCAGCGGCAAGATCGTCGAGCTGGCGGTGCGCAACGTGGTGCACGGCAGACCGGTGAAGAACACCGACGCCCTGGCCAATCCACAGACGCTGGAGTTGTTCCGTGACCTGCCGGCGCTACGCGACTGAGCAAATGCGCGCGTGCGCAGGCAAAATAGCCTTTTGACCATTACGAGAGTCCCTCCATGGCCAAGGCAATGGCACGCCACATCCTGCTCAAGACGGAAGCTGAAGCAGCCGCCTTGAAAAAACGCATCGCCGCTGGCGAAGCCTTCGACATGCTGGCGCGCAAATACTCATTATGTCCGTCCGGCAAGCGCGGTGGCGACCTGGGCGAAGTTCGCCCTGGGCAAATGGTCCGTGCGGTGGATCAGGTGATCTTCAAAAAGGCTCTGCGCGAGGTGCATGGCCCGGTGAAAAGCAGCTTCGGCTATCACCTGATCCAGGTCTTCTACCGGGACTGATCGACACGCCGCAGGATCACCCCCTGGCGTGCCACTCGCAACAGTTCCACCAGCCAGTCGCCTGGAGCCGCCGTACTGCGTACCGCGGCAAAGTGATAGTGATCATCCGGCTCGCCAAGCAGTTGCTGCCAGTTATCCAGGCTATCGAGCTTTGGTGCCGACACGGCACGACTCCATTGTGCCAGCTGGGCCAGTTGCAGGTCTGGGCTGAGGAGAACGCGTGGCAGCTCGGCACGGCAAGCCTGGGTGATCGCGCTCAGGCGCAAAATGCGGGGATGTGGGGACATGCTGGATACTCCGCCTCGTTGCTGCAGCTGGGCAGCGGTGCGAGGCAACACCGGGGCCAGCGCTTTAGCGGAATTTGTTACCGGCAATCTGGGCCGGCGGCGCCCCGCAAGTAGCTGACTAAATCGGCGCGCAGCCATCTTACCCATGCGCCAGCTGCTTTTCAGCAAAAAATCCGGCCTTCTGCTACCGCACGCGATACGGCGGTTGCCATCGGTAACACCAGCTCCCCTCAAGGCTTGTATCTGCGAAAGGCACAGCCCGTCGCAGAGCCTTTGCCAACCATGGCACGTTTCCTGCTATTTGCTGGCAGTCGTACGCCACCAGGACGGTGCGCGAGCTGGCGCAGGGAAAGCCCTTTCTGCCTATTCAATCGAGAGCACAGATGAACAAGAACAAGACCCTGCTCGCCCTCTGCCTGGGTGCCGGCCTGTTGGCCTCCGCACCGAGCCATGCCTTTCTGTTTGGCTCCAGTGGCTACACCAAAACCAAGTACCCTATCGTGCTGACTCACGGCATGCTGGGTTTCGACAGCATTCTGGGTGTCGACTACTGGTATGGCATTCCGTCGGCCCTGCGTCGCGACGGCGCCCAGGTGTACATCACCGAGGTCAGCCAGCTGGATACCTCCGAGGCCCGGGGTGAACAGCTGCTGCGCCAGGTCGAGGAAATTGCCGCGATCAGCGGCAAGGGCAAGGTCAACTTGGTCGG
The DNA here is from genome assembly GCF_002835605.1 of Pseudomonas fluvialis. NCBI lineage: Bacteria > Pseudomonadati > Pseudomonadota > Gammaproteobacteria > Pseudomonadales > Pseudomonadaceae > Pseudomonas > Pseudomonas fluvialis. The sequence goes on from NZ_PIYS01000003.1 coordinate 117,133, forward strand.
CCACAGCCATGGCGGCCCGACCATTCGCTACGTGGCAGCCATTCGCCCGGACCTGGTCGCCTCTGTTACCAGCGTCGGCGCACCACACAAGGGTTCCGATACCGCTGATTTCATTCGTCAGGTACCTCCGGGATCGGCGGGTGAAACCCTGCTGGCCGGGATCGTCAATGGCCTCGGCGCGATGATCAACTTCCTCTCCGGCAGCTCCAGCACAACCCCGCAGAATGCACTGGGCACCCTGGAGTCGCTCAACAGCGAAGGCGCGGCACGCTTCAATGCCAAGTTCCCGCAAGGCCTGCCGACCACCGCCTGTGGCGAAGGGGCCTACAAGGTCAATGGCGTGAGCTACTACTCGTGGAGTGGCACCAGCCCGCTGACCAACATGCTCGACCCAAGCGATCTGTTGATGGGCGTCAGCTCGCTGACCTTCAAGGATGCAAACGATGGCCTGGTAGGCCGTTGCAGCTCGCGCCTGGGCATGGTCATCCGTGACAACTACCGGATGAACCACCTCGACGAGGTCAACCAGTTCATTGGCCTGACCAGCCTGTTCGAGACCAGCCCGGTCACCGTGTACCGGCAACAGGCCAATCGCCTGAAGAACGCCGGCCTCTGAGTCAGTAGTCGATCTGTAACCCCATGGCCAGCGGCTGTTCGCATCCGCTGGCCATGTTGTTTGTGGAGTCACCCGTGAAGAAATACCTGCTGTTGGCGCCGCTGAGCTTTGTACTGGTACTGACCTGGCTGCAATGGCGTCAGCCTTCCCCCACGCCGCAGGCTGAAGCACCTGCGAGTTCGTCTGCACAGACTACCGCCACGCCAGCGCTGGCCTTGAGCGAGCCCTCCAGCGACAGCCCGCGCCAGACGCCAGCCAAACCTCGCCAGGCATTGCCTGCGTCGTTCCGCGGCACGGAGATTGACGGGGGGTTCACGCTGGATGCCGCCGGCAACCTGCTACCCGGCGAGGACGTTCGCCAGCTGTTCGACTATTTCCTGGCAGCCATGGGTGAAGACAGCCTGCCCGCGACGCTGCAACGCTTGCGTGACTATATTCGTGACAGCCTCGATGAGCCTGCCCGCAGCCAGGCGCTGGCTGTGCTTGAGCAGTACCTGCAGTACAAGCAGCAACTGGTTGAGCTGGAAGGCAACTGGCCGCAACTGCCTGACCTGCAAGCCATGCTGCAACGCGAGCGCGCGGTACAGGCCCTGCGTGCACGGCTCTTCGATCCACAGTGGCATCAGGCGTTCTTCCAGAACGAGGAAGGACTCAATCATTTCACCCTGCAACGCATGGCCATTCAGCGCGACAGCAGCCTGAGTCCCGCGCAACGCGCAGCGGCCATCGATCAACTGCGCGCCGGGCTGCCGGAAAGCGTGCAGGAAGGACTGCTGCCACAATTGCACAGCGAGCTGCGTACGCAGACCCAGTTGTTGCTAGAGTCCGGCGGTGATAGTCGGCAACTGCGCGAGCTTCGCCAACAGCTGGTCGGCGCCGAAGCCACCGCACGGCTAGAAGCACTCGATCAGCAACGCCAAGAATGGCAAAGCCGCCTGGAGCAGTATCTCCAGGACAAACAGGCACTCCTCGACAACCAGGGGCTGAGCGAACAGGCGCGTGCCGAAGCCATTGAGCAACTGGCGGCAGAGCGCTTCAGTGAACAGGAGCGCCTGCGCCTGAGCGGCGCGCAGCAATTGCTCGAAGAACAACGCCGTAGCCGCGAACAAGCCTCCGGCTCATGATGGCAGATTGCTCTGCGACAATTTTTAGGCGCCAACTTTTGTTATGCTGCCAGCCATTTCTTCAGGAGGCTGCATGCAACTGGTCGATATCGGGGTCAACCTGACCCATCCCAGCTTTGCCGGTGATCGCCAGGCGCTTCTGCAGCGTGCCCAGGCAGCAGGTGTCGAACAGCTGGTACTGACGGGCACCAGCCTTGCAGACAACGAACAGGCACATGCACTGTGCCTGGAGCTGGATGACACAGCCAGCCGGCTGTTCTGCACCGCCGGGATTCATCCGCACTACAGCGCGCAATGGCAGCCTTCCCAGGCCGCACAGCTGGCCGAGCAACTCAGCCAGCCTCGCGTGCGGGCTGTGGGCGAATGCGGCCTGGATTTCTATCGCGACCTCGCTCCCCGTCCCCAGCAGGAAGCAGCACTCTGTGCCCAACTGGAGCTGGCCGCCAACCTGGGCCTACCGGTTTTCCTGCATGAGCGTGATGCCTCGGTACGCCTGCTGGCTATACTGCGTGACTACCGTGACCAGCTGAGGGCGGCGGTTGTCCATTGTTTTACCGGTGATCGCCAGAGTCTGTATGGCTACCTGGACATGGACCTGCATATCGGCATTACCGGCTGGCTGTGCGATGAACGACGGGGGCTTGAGCTGCAGGGGCTGGTTGCAGATATTCCCGAACAACGCCTGATGGTGGAAAGCGATGCCCCCTACCTGGTGCCCCGTTCGCTGCATCTCAAGCCCAGGCCACAACGTAACGAACCCGCCTACCTGGTTGAAACCCTCACCACCCTGGCTGGCTTGCGAGGTGTATCGGTTGCCCAGCTAGCCAGTACAACCAGCCGGGTTGCGCGTGATTTTTTTACCCTGCCCGAGCCTCAAGAAGCTGCCTGGCAGGCCGTTAAACATGACTGACCACTCAACTCTGGCGGCGGGCAGAGCGGTTGCAGACCGACTGCCGGCACAACATAAGAAGAGCATCCCATGAGCGACTGGATTCGCGATCTTTCCCTGCGCTACAAGTTCTGGGCGGTCAATGCCGTCGTCTTCTTCATCACTCTGCTGCTGGTGCTGTTTGCCATGCACCTGGAGCAGGATGCCCGCCAGCAACAAGCCAGACAGGCCGCTGAACAGCAAGCCGTGTTGCTGGCCGCCTGGCCCGCCGGGCAAACGCCACCTAGCGGGGCATGGTTCAGCTGGAAGGAAGGTGAAACACCACCACGCCTGAGCCACAGCCTATCCGCCAACGCACGCGGCTGGGTGGCCATTGCCCACAACCCGTTGTTTGATGAGCCAATGCTCAGTGGCGTGGTGGTGACCTCAGGCAACGAAGGCCTGCGTTACGCGGTACCTGCCTACAGCAGTAGCCTCTGGCAAGTGTTTTGTGATCGCTTCTTCGCCTATGCAGGCGCCGTGCTGATCCTCATGCTGATGCTGCTGGGCGCCTCGCAGATGCTCATCCAGTTCATCCTGAAGAGTCTGCACAAGCTCAAGGATGTCATGCTGCACGTCGAACAGACCGGTGATCTATCGGCGCGCGCGCCCATGCGCGGCCGTGATGAGGTAGGCCAGATGGCGTCGGCCTTCAATGCCATGCAGACCTGCTACCAGCGTGTGGTGGGCACTGTAGCCAGCGCAGCACGCGACCTGGATCAGGGCACGACACGCCTGGCCAGCAGCATGACGCAGGTTCGCCAAGGCATGCTGGGACAGCAGAGTGAAACCGATCAGGCCGCCACGGCCATCAACGAAATGTCCACCACCGTGCACCATATCGCGCAGCATGCCGCCGATACCCGCGACCGCTCGCAGCAGGCCGACCAATTGGCTGGCGCAGGCCGCCAGGTCGTTGGACGGGTCAGCAAATCGATTGCCGAACTCTCCAACGGCGTACAGCAAACCGCAGAGATGATCGGCAAGCTGGCCGAAGACAGCCAGCGCATCAGCAGCGTAGTCAGCGTGATTCATGGCATCGCCGAGCAAACCAATCTGCTGGCCTTGAATGCAGCCATCGAAGCCGCGCGCGCCGGGGAAATGGGCCGGGGCTTTGCCGTAGTAGCCGACGAAGTCCGCAACCTGGCCAAGCGCGTACAGGACTCGACTGACGAAATCACCCAGATGATCAATGCCCTGCAAAGCGGCACCCGTGATGCCGTGGAATTCATGCAGGAAAGCTCTTACAAGGCCGATGGCTGCGTACAACAGGCCGAGGAAGCCAGCCAGGCGCTCACGGCCATCGCCGAAGCGGTAGCGCAGATGCGGGAGAGCAACACGCAGATTGCCGTGGCCGCCGAACAACAAAGCCAGGTTGCCGAGGAAATGACTCGTTCAGTGATCGGTATTCGCGATGTAACCGAACAAACCGTTGGTCAAACCCTCGACTCCGCAGCCATCAGCGACCAACTGGCTGGCCTGGCCAGCGACTTGGCAAAAGCCATTCAACAGCTCAAGTTATGAGATATGGCCAGACTGCTCAGGCAGCCTGGCCAATCATTCAGGCAAACACCGTCACCGTCTGTCGACTGATGGCCACTTGCCGGCCCTGACTGTCCCACAAACCCGCCGCTACATGGCCATAGCCATCGGCGGCGTGCTCGATGGTTGCCAGGTAGGCAAAACGGCTATTTGCTGCACAGACCTGCAAGGGCTGCATGAACTCGATGGTCCAAGTCAGCGAACTGCCGGCAGCCGGTGCCTTCAAGTGTGGCAGCAAGGCCGGCGGCCAGGCATCCACCAGCCCCAGCAGATGGCACTCATCCAGACGTTGATCGGCCAGTTGCACGTCAGCAAAACTCACCCAACCGCCCATTTCCCGTGAAAGATTGCCGCTGAAAGGCAGGCCACCCACCGCCCAGCGCATGTCGAAATGCTGGGTGAAATTAGGCGTGATGCCAGGCAACCAGGGCATGCGTTGGCAGACCTCAGCCGCTTTGAAAGACGGCGCTGGTAGCCCAGCAACCTGTACCTGCGAAAGGCGTGAGGCCCCGAAACTGCCCTGCAGCAGCGCTACCACCTGTCCATCCTGGCTGGCTCGCGCCAGCAACTGGCTGACGGCGCGCCCCTCGCGCAGCAGTTCGACTTCGACCTGCATACCCTGCCCCAGCGCTGCCGGAGCAATGAAGCTGATCGACAAGGCACGCAGACAGCGCTCCGCCGGCACCTGCTGACGCATGGCGTCCAGCAGTAACGCGGCCATCATGCCGCCAAACAGCGTACGCCCTTGCCCCCAGTCCTCCGGCAGCCCGGCGAGCTGCCCAGTGCGCTGGGCGTCGAGTAGTTCCTGGAAGTTCATGCCGGCTCCTCGCCTGACTGCTGGAAGGGCGATACTAGTGACCTGCCAGGCAAATTCAAAGCGTGCATTTCAGCCGACAAGCCAGACAGCGCTGCCCTGCCCCGCTAGCGTGACCAGGGCCATCGCTGCATACGCCGGCGCAGCTGCACATAGGCCTGCCGCAGTGCGGACAGATCACCCCGCTCGGCATACTGCAACTGCTCGTAGTAGCGACTGAACGCCTCGATAGCCGTGGCCTGCTCAGGCAACTTGCGCGCCGCGCGACGGGCGTAGGCACGTATTCCCTCGCCCGGCTGGCGGGGCAATCCATGCTGTGCCAGCAATCGTTCATAACGCAGCAACAGGCGTTGCGCGGGCGTGCCTCGTTGCTGCCAGGGTTTGAACAGCCACAGGGCCAACACCCCCATAGCCAGCACAGCCAGGCCCGCCAACCAGCTCGCTAGTCGCCAGCCATCCAGTTGTCCCAACCAGCGCTGCAGGAAAGCCAGTTGCTGCTCTTCCTGGTATCCCAGCACCCAGCGCTGCCAGCCATGGTTGATACTTTCCCAGTGCAGGCGCAGCTGATTGAGCCAGGGCCGGTCGCGATAACGCAACGGCGAGAGCAGCTCGCCTTCCAGGAAGCTGCCCTCCTCGGCGACCGCATCCTGCAGGCTCATCTCGATACGCTGCGGCGCCACCTGATAGGTGGGGTCGACGCTTCGCCAGCCCTGCCCCGGACGCCAGTATTCCACCCAGGCATGGGCATCGAACTGGCGTACCTGCAGATAACTGCCCTGCGGATTGAATTCGCCACCCTGATAGCCTGCCACCACCCGCGCCGGAATACCCGCGGCGCGCAGCACCAGCGTCATGGCGCCGGCATAGTGGGCACAAAAACCTCGGCGCTGATCGAAAAGGAATTCGTCGACGGCCTCCTCGCCATAGCTGGGAGGTCGCAGGGTGTAAACGAATGGCTGGCGATTGAACTCCTCCAGCAGATACGCCACCAGCTGTTCGTCGTCAGCGAAGCGTGCGCGCAACTCGTTGCCCCAGGCCCGCGCACGCGGATTACCCTGGGCAGGCAGGCGTAGTGAGGCACGCAGATTGCTTGGTGCGGCTTCGGCTTCGCGAACGGCCTCGGGCCAGGAAGTCAATTGATAGCTGAATAACTGATCGACGGGTCGCCGTCGCTGCAGATAGAACCCTTGCTGCATGTCCACCCGAGGGATGGCGTGTTGCGGTGTGTCCAGGCTGAACAGCCAAGGCTGGCCCGTGGGCTGCATGATCACGCTGTAACTCAAGGATTCGCCCTGCGGCTGCCAGCTCGGCGCCACCTGCCCGGAAAAAGCACTGTCGCGCCGTGACCAGCGCCGACCGTCGAAGTGCTCCAGGGTCAGGCCACGCCAATAAAGCTGCTCACGGGGCGGCAAGGGCCCCTCGAACGTGACACGGAAGGCCAGTTCGCTGGAGCGACTGAGCTCAACCATGTCATAAGGGCTCATGCTCTCTGCCAACCCGGTGACGCCACGCTCCTTGGCCACCGGCAGGCTCCACAGCGGTGCGATGCGCGGAAACAGCAGGAACATCAGCAGCATCAGCGGTAGCGCCTGCAGCAACAGGCTACTGGCCGTGCGTAAACTATGCCGAGCACCCAGCGTACCAGCAGGACGCTGCAAGGCGATCAACGCGGTCAGCAGTGCGCTGATCGGCAACAGGCTGTATAACGCCGCCAGCAGGCTGCTATCGAACAGGTAATAGGTCAGCACCACGAAGAAGCCGAGGAAGATCAGCACCAGGCCATCCCGCCGGCTGTGCATTTCCACCAGTTTGAGAATGAATGCGGCGACCAGCAGCACCACACCGGCTTCCAGACCAACCAGACTACCCCGCGACAGGTACACCGCGCTCCCCGCCAACAGCAACAGCAAGAGCTTGGCCGCCGTCTTGGGTGCTGGCAGGCGCATGCGGACAATCTGGATACGCCAGCCTAGACAGAACAGCCAGAGTGCGAGGATCCACAGCGGCACATGTAGCAGGTGCGGAATGATCGCCAAAGCTTGTGCCAGCAGCAGCCAGGTCAGCGCATGGCGCGTGAGCATCGGGCTACTGCTCATGCGGCCTTCCCATACAAAGCCAGTGCCTGCAGGCACTGTTCGCGATGTTGGGCGCCACTGCCCGGCGCAATCTCCAGCCCCCCCAGGCGCAGCGCAAAGGGCTGCTGCTGGGCACTGAGCTGCAGCACCCAATGGCACAACTGACTCAAACGGCTTTCCAGATCACCCTCCATAACCGCTAGGTCAAGACACCAGTCATGCCCGGCCAAGGCCTGAAACTGTCGAACCTGCAGGCCCTGGCCACGCGAATAGGCCTTCCAGTCCAGGCGCTGCAAGGCATCGCCTGGCTGGTAGGCGCGCAAACCAGCGAAGTCATCAACACCCTCAGCACGGGCACGTCGTCCGTCCAGCTCCTCGGCCTGCTGCCCCGCTGCCAGCGGTGGTAGCGTGCAGCTCAGCGGAGCCGGATAGACCAGCACACGCTGCTGCAGATCCAGCCAACTCCAGGCCACCAACAGGCCCAGCGGATAGCGACTTTCCACGCGCAGACGCGGTGCCAGCAGCCAGCCGCGCCGGCTCGCCGGCAGGCTCAGGCGACACTCCGCCTGGCCATCGCCAGGCACGTCCAGGCATTCCAGGGCATCCGCCGACCAGCCCAGCGCAATAGCCAGCCTGGCACGCTGCGGGCTATGCAACTGCACAGTAAAAGCGGCCTGTTCGCCTGAGAAAACTGCGCTGTTATTGCTGGCACTCAGCTGCAGGCCCGCCAGGTTGCGGTAGGTATGCAGGATCGCTACGACAAACAGTGCGCCGAGCAAAAAGGTCAGCGCATAGGCCATGCTGTTCTGGTAATTGATCGCCGCCAGCAGCATGACCAGCAAGGTGACCGCGAAGGTCACCCCGGCAGCACTTGGCAGGATGAAAATCCGTCGCTGGTTTAGCTCCAGCTGGCGCGCCGCCGGTATGCGCCGATCCAGCCAGCCGCGCCAGCCGCGCTGTAGCCATCCACTGTGGTACATCAAAGCACCGGCACTTCACGCAGCAGCCATTGCACCAACCCATGGCCGCTCTGCCCACTGCCATCACTGGCCTCGCGCAGACGGTGCCCGGCTACCGCGGGCAATACCGCCTGTACATCCTCGGGAATCACATAATCACGCTGTTCCAGCAGTGCCCAGGCCTTGGCTGCATTCAGTAATGCCAGGCTGCCACGCGGCGACAGCCCCCAGGCGAATTGCGTGTGACTGCGGGTAGCCTGGGCCAGGCGCAGCACGTAATCGACCAGTGCATCGCTGGCGCGAATCTGTGGTACCAGTGCCTGCAACTGGGCCAGACGGGCATGGTCAAGCAACGGCTCCAGGCGCGGCAACAAGGCGCGTCGCTGCTCGCCGAGCAGCAGCGCCTTTTCTGCCGCCAGCGACGGATAACCAAGTGACAGGCGCATGAGAAAACGATCGAGCTGCGATTCGGGCAAGGCGAATGTGCCACTCTGGGTCACCGGGTTCTGCGTGGCGATGACGAAAAAAGGATCGGGCAACGGGCGGGTCTGCCCCTCGATACTGACCTGCCCTTCTTCCATAGCTTCCAGCAAGGCGCTCTGGCTTTTCGGTGTGGCTCGGTTGATCTCGTCAGCCAATACCAGCTCGGCAAAGATCGGCCCGGGATGAAAGACAAAGGCACTGCTCTGGCGATCAAATACCGAAGTACCCAGGATGTCCCCCGGCAACAGGTCGGAGGTGAACTGGATGCGTTGATAACTCAGCCCAAGCACCCGTGCCAGCGCCTGGCTGAGGGTCGTTTTGCCCATGCCGGGCAGGTCCTCAAGGAGCAGATGACCACGTGCCAGCAGACAGGCCAACGCCAGGCGAACCTGGGTCTGCTTGCCCAGCAATACCTGATTGATCGCCTGCTGACAGGCTTGCAGCGTATCGTGCATGAACAGTCTCCTCGTCCTGATAGGCACATGCTAAGTCGTCGCAACCGACGACGGTAGCTCCGTGACATGTTTACTTACCAGATGCGCTCGCCCTGCACGGCTGTTTATTGATTTATGCCCGGTGCGGCAGGCAGTCTGTCATCCAGGATGAAACGCATCATTCATGCAGGAGGCCTTATGCAAACGCATCATGACACCCCAGCCTGGCATGCTCTGGACGGTGCAAGTTGTCTGCAGCAGCTGGACAGCCAGTCCAGCGGGCTGACGGCCGAGCAGGTGCAGCAACGCGTTCAGCAGTATGGCCCCAACAGTCTGCCGTCGGCCCCTCCGCTACCGGCCTGGCGCCGTTTTCTGCGCCAGATGCAGAACACCCTGATCTATGTCCTGCTAGGTTGTGCCGGCCTGACGCTGCTGCTCGGCCACTGGCTGGACAGCCTGGTGATCCTCGGCGTAGTCCTGATCAATGCACTGGTCGGTTTCATTCAGGAAGGCCGTGCCGAGCAGGCCATGCGCGCCATTGCCGGCCTGCTCAGCCTGCACTGCCGGGTACGCCGTGAACACGGCTTGCAAGAGCTGCCCGCCGAACAACTGGTACCCGGTGACATCGTCCTGCTCGAAGAAGGCGATCGCGTACCGGCCGACCTGCGCCTGCTCAACTGCCGCGACCTGCGCATCGAAGAAGCGGCCTTGACCGGCGAATCGCTTCCCGCTGACAAGCAAAGCGAGCCAGTGAGCAGCAGCGCCGTACTGGCCGACCGGCAAAGCATGGCCTACTCCGGCTGCCTGGTCAGCACGGGGAGTGGTTACGGGGTCGTGGTCGCCACCGGACAGGCTACCGAACTCGGGCGCATCAGCCACCTGCTGCAACAGGTTGAGGTACTCCAAACGCCGCTACTACGCGACATGGCACGTTTTGCCCGGCAGCTCAGCCTGGTCATTCTCGTATTGGCGGCGGCTACCCTGGCCTTCGGATTTCTACTGCGCGACTACAGTAGCGCGGAACTGCTCATGGCCAGCGTGAGCCTCGCAGTGGCGGCGATTCCCGAAGGACTGCCCGCCGTATTGACCATTATCCTGGCACTGGGCGTACAGCGCATGGCCCGCGAGCGGGCGATCATCTGTCGGCTACCTGCCGTGGAGAGCCTTGGTGCCGTGACCGTGATCTGCTCGGACAAGACCGGCACCCTCACGCGCAACGAAATGACCGTACAACACCTGTTCTGTGCCACCGCGCACTATCAGGTCGAGGGCATTGGCTATGCCCCCTACGGTGCGCTGTGCAACGCTTGCGGCGAAACGCTGGAAAAAATCCCCGCTGAGGTGCTGCAATTGGCACGCTCCGGGTTGCTGGCCAACCATGGCACCCTGTACCGCGACCAGGACACCTGGCAGATCAGCGGCGATCCTACCGAGGCCGCGCTGCTCACCCTGGCCGGCAAGTTGGGCCTGGACAGTAGCGCCGAGCATGCCGAACAGCCGCGCGTGGACAGCCTGCCTTTCAGCAGCGAACGCCGTTGCACCGCCAGCTTGCATCACGACCATCACGGCAATGGCTACCTGTACTGGATCGGCGCGCCGGAACGCCTGCTGGAGGTAGCTGACCAACAATGGCAGGACGCCCAGGCGCGTCCTATCGACCGTAACTACTGGCAAGACTGCCTGCATCAGGGTGCCAGCATGGGCCTGCGCATGCTCGGCATCGGTATGCGCAGGATGCCGGCTGATAAGCAGCAACTCGACTATGCCGACATCGAGGCGCAGTTCATCCTGCTCGGACTGGTTGGCCTGCAGGACCCGCCCCGCGAGGAGGCTATACGCGCCATTGCCGCCTGCCACAGCGCCGGCATCGCGGTGAAGATGATCACTGGCGACCATGTCGCCACGGCTACAGCCATCGCGGCACGTCTGGGCCTGGTCGGTACGCGCGCACTGACCGGGGCGCAACTTGATGAGCTCGACGATCCGGCCTTGGATGCCTGCCTGGACGAAACAGCTGTATTTGCCCGCACCACTCCCGAGCACAAGCTCCGCCTGGTACAGCGCCTGCAAGCCTGTGGCGCACGGGTGGCCATGACTGGCGATGGCGTCAATGACGCCCCCGCCCTCAAACGAGCCGACATTGGTATCGCCATGGGCATAAAAGGTACCGAAGCGGCCAAGTCAGCGGCACAGATGGTCCTCGCCGATGACAACTTCGCCACCCTGGAGCGTGCCGTTGCTCAGGGCCGTGCCGTGTATGACAACCTGAAGAAGTCCATTCTGTTCATTCTGCCGACCAATGGCGGACAGGCCATGGTCATGCTCAGCGCCATCCTGCTGGGGCTACAACTGCCCATCACTCCCCTACAAATTCTCTGGGTAAACATGGTCACCGCCGTGACCCTGGCCCTGGCCCTGGCCTTTGAGCCGGCAGAAGCCGGGCTTATGCAGCGTCCGCCACGCGACCCTCGTCAGCCTTTACTCTCCGGCCTGCTGCTATGGCGCATTGTTTTCGTTTCGCTCTTGCTGAGCGGCGCATGCCTCGGGCTGTTCCTCTACAGCCAGCAATTGGGCTGGAGCCTGGAGGCCAGCCGCAGCCTGGCAGTCAATGCTCTGGTGCTGGGTGAAATGGGCTATCTGTTCAGTACGCGACGCCTGCATGGTGTGGCCAACTTCGCCTGGCGCGACAACCCCATGGCCTGGACAATGGTTGGCATACTGCTTGTCCTGCAACTGGCCTTCATCGAGCTAGCCTGGCTGCAGCAGCTGTTCGCCACGCAAAGCATCGGCTGGCAAGGCTGGCTGTACTGCCTGCCCGTAGCCGTCTTGATCTGCCTGCTCAGCGAACTGGAAAAATACCTGCTGCGCCGCTGGCAGCTTTCATCTATCCACAAGGAAACCCCATGAGCCAACGTGTTGCCCTGGTACTGGGTTCGGGTGGCGCCCGTGGCTATGCGCACATCGGCGTCATCGAAGAACTGCTGGCCCGCGGCTATCAGATTGACTGCATCGCCGGCTGCTCAATGGGCGCAGTAGTCGGCGGCATCTATGCGGCCGGAAAACTCGACGAGTACCGCCGATGGTGCGAAAGCCTTGATTATCTGGACGTCCTGCGCCTGCTTGATGTGAGCTTTCGCCTGGGCGCCATTCGCGGTGAAAAGATCTTCGGCAAGATTCGCGACATCCTCGGTGAAATCAGCATTGAGGAACTGCCCATTCCCTTCACGGCGGTAGCCACCGACCTGAGCAATCAGCAGGAGATCTGGTTCCAGGAAGGCTGCCTGCATCAGGCCATGCGCGCTTCGGCAGCCATTCCCAGCCTGTTCAGCCCCGTCGTGCAAGGCTCACGCATGTTGGTCGATGGCGGCCTGCTCAATCCGCTGCCGATCATTCCGGTGGTCTCCAGTCATTGCGACCTGATCATTGCGGTGAACCTCAACGGCGATAATCACCGGCACTACAGCCTGCCGCAAATCGAACGGCCTGCAGCCTTCAAGCAACGCCTGGATCAGCTGATGGGCAGCCTGGGTGAACGCTTACCCTTTCTGCGCCGCAGTAGCGAACTGGAACTGCCTGACGAGCCAGCCACCCCGCGCGCCGCACGCTCGGCCAGTGGCTCGCAGGTTTCCGAGATCAACGGGCCGGCTTCCCTGCTGGAGCTGGTCAATCAGAGTTTCGAGGTCATGCAAAGCTCGCTGGCGCAGTACAAGATTGCCGGTTATCCGCCGGACCTGCTGATCAACGTGCCCAAGCGCGTCTGTCGTTTCTTTGAGTTCTACAAGGCCCCTGAGCTGATCCAGCTGGGACGACAGATTGCCCGCGACAGCCTCGAGCAATTTGAAAGGCAGGGCTGACAGCGTTCAGCCTGCACTGAAATGCAAAAGGGCGACCGAAGTCGCCCTTTTGCTGGAAACACAGAACTTAGTTCTGGTTGCCCATCTGGGCACGGATCAGATCACCAATGGTGGTCGGACCAGTGCTCTCAGCTTCCTGCTTGTTACGCAGCTCTTTCATCGCGTCCTTCTCGTCTTCGACGTCTTTGGACTTGACGGACAGGCTGATAACGCGGGACTTGCGATCAACGCTGATGATCTTGGCTTCAACTTCGTCGCCTTCCTTCAGCACGTTGCGCGCGTCTTCAACGCGATCACGGCTGATTTCAGAGGCTTTGAGCACGCCTTCGATCTCGTCAGCCAGGGTGATGATGGCACCCTTGGCATCTACTTCCTTGACTACGCCGCGGACAATGCTGCCCTTGTCGTTGAGGGAAACGTAGTTGCTGAACGGATCATCTTCCAGCTGCTTGATGCCCAGGGAGATACGCTCACGCTCCGGGTCAACAGACAGGATGACGGTTTCCAGCTCGTCGCCTTTCTTGAAGCGACGCACGGCTTCTTCGCCGGCTTCGTTCCAGGAGATGTCGGACAGGTGAACCAGACCATCGATGCCGCCGTCCAAGCCGATGAAGATACCGAAATCGGTGATCGACTTGATGGTGCCGGAGATCTTGTCGCCCTTGTTGAACTGGCCAGAGAAGTCTTCCCAAGGATTGGACTTGCACTGCTTGATGCCCAGGGAGATACGACGACGCTCTTCGTCGATGTCGAGAACCTGAACTTCCACTTCATCGCCAACCTGAACGACTTTCGACGGGTGAATGTTCTTGTTGGTCCAATCCATCTCGGATACGTGCACCAGGCCTTCGACACCCTCTTCCAGCTCGGCGAAGCAGCCGTAATCGGTGAGGTTGGTGACGCGAGCGGTAACACGGGTCCCTTCCGGGTAACGGGCCTTGATGGCAACCCACGGATCTTCGCCCAGTTGCTTCAGACCCAGCGATACGCGGTTGCGCTCGCGATCGAACTTCAGCACCTTGACATCGATCTCGTCGCCAACGTTGACGATTTCCGACGGATGCTTGATACGCTTCCAGGCCATGTCGGTGATGTGCAGCAGACCATCGACGCCACCCAGGTCAACGAACGCACCGTAGTCGGTGAGGTTCTTGACGATACCTTTGACTTGCTGGCCTTCCTGCAGGTTTTCCAGCAGGGCTTCGCGCTCGGCGCTGTTCTCGGCTTCCAGCACGCTGCGACGGGAAACGACAACGTTGTTGCGCTTCTGGTCGAGCTTGATGACCTTGAACTCCAGCTCTTTGCCTTCCAGGTGAGTGGTATCACGCACCGGACGAACATCAACCAGCGAACCCGGCAGGAATGCACGGATGCCATTGACGTCAACGGTGAAGCCACCCTTGACCTTGCCGTTGATGACGCCCTTGACCACTTCTTCAGCAGCGAAGGCCGCTTCCAGAACAATCCAGGATTCCGCGCGCTTGGCTTTTTCGCGGGACAGCTTGGTTTCACCAAAGCCATCTTCAACCGCGTCCAGTGCAACGTGGACCTCGTCACCTACCTTGATGGTCAGCTCGCCCTGTTCGTTATAGAACTGCTCGACCGGGATGACGCCCTCGGACTTCAGACCGGCATGGACGGTGACCCAGTCACCATCGATGTCGACCACGATGCCGGTGATGATGGCGCCCGGCTGCATGTCGAGGGTTTTCAGGCTTTCTTCAAAAAGTTCTGCAAAGCTTTCGCTCATGTTGATTCCTGTTGATCAAGGGCAGGCTATCTGCCCAAACCACATTCCAGACAATGTGGGTTCGTTCACGTAAAAACGCCATGCAGGACGATGACTGGACTCCTGGCACAACGTTTGCGACCACGCCTGTGGTCTTTCAATCCAGTAAGTCGCGCTGGGCGGCTTCCTGGAGAATTCGTTCCAGCACTTCCTCGATGGACATTTCCGTCGAGTCCAGCTGAATTGCATCGACTGCCGGCTTGAGCGGAGCAACCGCACGATTCATGTCCCGGTCATCCCGCGCCTGAATCTCTTCTAGCAGACTCGGCAGGCTAACATCTTCACCCTTGGCTTTCAACTGCAGGTAACGGCGACGCGCCCGCTCTTCCGCGCTGGCGGTAAGAAAAATCTTCAGCGGCGCATCGGGAAACACCACCGTGCCCATATCACGCCCGTCGGCCACCAGGCCAGGCGCCTCTCGAAATGCCCGTTGGCGCTGCAGCAAGGCATCCCGCACAGCCGGCAGGGCAGCCACTTGCGACGCCCCGGCGCCGACCTGCTCATTGCGAATGCGCTCGGTAACGCTTTCCCCTTCCAGAATGATCCCGCCGGCAACGAACTGCACATCGAGATTGGCCGCCAGCATCGCCAGCGCCGCTTCATTGTCCAGGGCAATTCCATGCTTGCCGGCGGCATAGGCCAGCAGCCGATAGAGGGCGCCGGAGTCCAGCAACCGCCAACCCAGACGCGCCGCCAGCAGACCAGCCAGCGTGCCTTTGCCCGAGCCGCTCGGCCCGTCGATGGCAATAACCTGGGCCGTCATGCCTTACCCTCTTGCGCCACGCGCATACCCACCTGCTGACACAGCGCCAGGAAGTTGGGAAAAGAGGTGGCGACATTCGCGCAATCATGGATGCGGATCACACCATCGGCGCGCAACGCAGCCACACTGAAAGACATGGCGATACGGTGGTCGCCATGCGCCCAGACCTCACCACCCGCCAGTCGCCCGCCATCGATGATGATGCCATCCGGTGTCGGCTGGACCTGCGCCCCCAGAGCCTGCAGACCATCGGCCATGACCTGAATGCGGTCAGACTCCTTGACGCGCAGCTCCTCTGCACCGCGCAGCACGGTACGACCCTCGGCGTAAGCGGCGGCAATGAACAGCACGGGGAACTCGTCGATGGCCAGCGGCACCAGATCCTCAGGAATATCGATACCCTTGAGTTGCGCGGAACGCACGCGAATATCCGCCACCGGCTCGCCGCCGACTTCGCGCAGGTTTTCCAGGCTGATATCGGCACCCATCAACTTGAGGATATCGATCACCCCGGTGCGTGTCGGGTTGATACCGACATGCTCCAGCAGCACATCCGCATCTTCGGCAATACTGGCGGCAACCAGGAAGAACGCCGCCGAGGAAATATCCGCCGGCACTTCGATATGGCAAGCCGTCAACTTGTGGCCGGAAGCCACGCGCGCCGTGTTGCCCTCGACAGACACCGGATAGCCGAAACCACGCAGCATCCGCTCGGTATGATCGCGGGTTGGTGCAGGCTCGCTGACCGAGGTGCTGTCGGCGGCATACAGGCCCGCCAGCAGCAGGCAGGATTTCACCTGGGCACTGGCCATGGGCATTTCGTAGTCCATGCCGGTCAGACGCTGGCCGCCACGAATGGTCAATGGCGGGCGACCTTCCGGCCCGGTCTCGATCACTGCACCCATGGCACGCAGCGGTTTAGCCACACGATTCATCGGGCGCTTGGACAACGACGCATCACCAGTCAGTGTGCTATCAAAGGGCTGCGCGGCCAGCAAACCGGCCAGCAGGCGCATCGACGTACCCGAGTTACCCAGGTAGAGCGGCCCAGGTGGCGCTTGCAAACCGTGCAGGCCGACGCCGTGAATGGTTACCCGACCATGATGCGGCCCCTCGATAACCACCCCCATGTCACGAAAGGCCTGCAGGGTAGCCAGGGCATCTTCACCCTCGAGGAAACCCTCGACTTCGGTAGTCCCCTCGGCAAGCGAGCCGAGCATGATCGAACGGTGCGAGATGGACTTGTCGCCCGGAACCCGGATACGGCCCTTGACGCTACCACCCGGCTGGGCAAGAAAGATCAGATCGTTGTTATGCATGGCGTCCACATAGGCCCGACGGGCCAGGATTTTACTGAAATGTTCACGGGCTACCCGGGCACGGGTAAACACCCCGAGCAGGTGATGACCATCACCCTCGGCAACGGCTTCGCGCAGAGCATCCAGGTCATCGCGGAAGGCGTCCAGGGTGCGCAGTACGGCATCACGGTTGGCAATGAAGATGTCGTGCCACATCACCGGGTCACTGCCGGCAATACGGGTAAAGTCTCGGAAACCTCCCGCGGCATAGCGGAAGATCTCCAGGTTTTCGCTGCGCTTGGCCAGCGAATCAACCAGGGTAAAGGCCAGCATGTGCGGCAGATGACTGGTGGCTGCCAGTACCTGGTCATGGTGCTCGATATCCATGTGTTCGACATCGGCACCCAGCTCGCGCCACAGCAGGTCGATGCGCGCCAACGCCGCAGCATCCGTCTCCGCCAGCGGGGTCAGGATCACTTTGTGGCGACGAAACAGATCGGCCTTGGCCGCCTCCACCCCACTCTGTTCGGAACCGGCAATCGGATGTCCCGGCACCAGGCGCGCCAGGCGCCCCTCCAGCACACGACGCGCGGCACGCACCACGCTGCCCTTGGCACTGCCTACATCGGTCAGCACCGCATCACCGAGGTCCAGCTGCGCTAGTTGTCCGAGCAGTTTCTCCATCGCCAGGATAGGCACAGCCAGCTGGATTACGTCCGCCCCCTGGCAGGCCTTGGCCAGGTCGCTTTCGCAGCGGTCGACCACGCCCTGCTGCACGGCCAGCTGGCAGGACTGTGCATCCAGGTCGACACCCACCACTTCGAAGAACAGCCCACGTTCACGTAGCCCCTTGGCGAAGGAACCACCAATGAGTCCCAGGCCGATCACCACCAGACGACCAAACAGCGGCGGGCCGGATTGCCGCGAGGAAAGCATTGCACGCGAATCAGACACCCTGCAGCACCTCGCCCAGCGCCTGCAGGAAGCGCGCATTCTCGGCCTGGGTGCCGATGGAAATACGCAGGAAATTCGCCAGCCCATAACCAGCCAACGGCCTGACGATCACGCCCTTGTGCAACAGCGCCTGGTTGATCGGTGCCGCATCGCGGCCCAGATCGAGGGTAATGAAATTACCCCGCGAGCTTATCCAGCGCAGGCCAAGTGCGCTAAAACCTGCTTCCAGTTGTTGCATGCCGGCATCGTTGAGTGCACGACTGGCAGCCAGGTACTGCTCATCAGCAAGGGCCGCGCAGGCCGCATCCAATGCCAGGCTGTTGACATTGAACGGCTGGCGTACGCGGTTGAGCACTTCGGCCACCTGCGCTGAAGAAAGCGCGTAACCGACCCGCAAGGCAGCCAGGCCGTAGGCCTTGGAGAAGGTGCGGGAAACGATGAGATTGGCATAGCGTGCCAGGTAATCCAGGCCATCGGGCAGGTCGCTGGCACTGGCGTATTCGATATAGGCCTCATCCAGCACCACCAGCACGTGCTCAGGCACCGCGGCGAGGAACGCCTCCAAAGCCTCGGCCGAGAACCAGGTCCCGGTCGGGTTGTTAGGATTGGCCAGGAACACCACCCGGGTATTGCCATCGATCGCCGCCAGCATGGCCGGCAGGTCATGACCATAGTCACGCGCCGGCACGCAGCGTGCTTCGGCACCGGCAGCCTGCGTGGCAATCGGATAGACGGCAAAGGCGTACTGACTGAATACCGCATTGCGCCCTGGCGCCAACCAGGCACGCGCTACCAGCTCCAGTACATCATTGGAGCCGTTGCCCAGCGTGACCTGTTCCGGGCGTACCCGGCAACGCTCAGCCAGCGCCTGCTTGAGCACGAACCCACTGCCATCGGGGTAGCGCGTCAGCTCTGCCAAGCTGGCCTGCACCGCGGCCAGCACTTTGGGGCTGGGGCCCAGTGGGTTCTCGTTACTGGCCAGCTTGACGATACCGGCCGGGTCGAGATTTAGCTCACGGGCCAGTTCATCCACCGGCTTGCCAGGCACATAGGGGGAGAGTTTTTGCACCCCCGGCACAGCCAGGGCGAGGAAATCGCAACTCATTTTCAGCTCCAACTGGCTTCACCAGTCGCAGGGGGCTATAGGCTGAGCGATCAGCGCTCTAGCCCGCCCTAGTTCATCGGCACATCCGTACCGCTTTTGTCGTCTAGCCTTCAGCCTTTAGGCCGCGCTTACAGAACGGCTTTCGGATAAGAGCCCAGTACCTTGAGCGCCACGGCTTCCTCGCCAATTTTCTCCAGCACGTCGCGAATCAGCGGATCACGGTGATGGCCGACGAAGTCGATGAAGAACACATAGGTCCATTTGCCACTGCGTGACGGGCGGGTTTCGATGCGCGTCAGGTCGATGCCATTGTTGTGGAACGGCACCAGCAGCTCATGCAAAGCCCCCGGCTTGTTGCTCATGGAAACGATGATCGACGTCTTGTCATCACCGGTTGGTGGCACTTCCTGGTTGCCGATGATCAGAAACCGTGTGGAGTTGTCCGGACGATCTTCGATCTTCTCCTGCAACTTGCTCAGACCGTAGAGCTCGGCAGCCATATCACCGGCAATCGCCGCACTGTTCCATTCGCTCTTCACGCGCTTGGCGGCATCGGCGTTGCTGGCCACGGCAACCCGCTCGACATTCGGATAATGCGCGTCGAGCCACTTGCGGCACTGAGCCAGGGACTGTGCGTGGGAATAGATACGGGTGATCTTGTCGGTCTTGGTGGTATCGCCGACCAGCAGGTGATGGTGGATGCGCAGTTCCACCTCGCCACAAATCACCAGGTCATGCTCGAGGAAGCTGTCCAGGGTGTGGTTGATGGCGCCCTCGGTGGAGTTTTCCACCGGCACCACACCGAAATTGACCGCCCCGGCGGCCACTTCGCGGAACACTTCGTCGATGGCCGCCATCGGCTGGCTGACCACCGCATGACCGAAATGCTTGAGCGCTGCGGCCTGACTGAACGTCCCCTCGGGGCCGAGGTAGGCGATCTTCAGCGGCTGCTCCAGGGCCAGGCAGGAGGACATGATCTCGCGGAACAGACGCGCCATTTCCTCGTTGTCCAGCGGCCCCTTGTTCAGTTCCATGATGTGCTTGAGCACCCAGGCTTCACGCTCGGGACGATAGAACACCGGCTTTTCGCCTTCCTTGAGCGCCAGCGTCTTGACCCGCGCCACATCCTGGGCACAGCGCGCGCGCTCACTGATCAGCTCGAGGATCTTCTCGTCGAGGCTGTCGATACGCACCCGCAGCGCCTTGAGCTGATCAACGTCGCTCATCAGGCATGCTCCTTCTCGAACTCGGCCATGTAGGCCACCAGCGCCTCGACGGCATCCAGGCCGGTCGCGTTGTAGATCGAGGCGCGCATACCACCTACCGAGCGGTGCCCTTTCAGGTTGAGCAGGCCGCGCGCTTCGGCGCCGGCCAGGAAGGCCTTGTCGAGCTTCTCATCGGCCAGCCGGAACGGTACGTTCATCCACGAGCGGGCGCTCGGCTGGATCGGGTTGGTGTAGAAGTCGCTGGCATCGATGGCCTTGTACAGCAGGTCCTTCTTCGCCTTGTTGCGCTTCTCCATCGCAGCAACGCCACCCTGCTCCTTCAGCCACTCGAAGACCAGGCCGGAGAGATACCAGGAATAGGTCGCCGGGGTGTTGTACATGGAGCCGTTGTCGGCGGCGATCTTGTAGTTGAGCATGGTCGGGCAGACGCTGCGGGCGCGACCCAGCAGGTCTTCACGGATGATCGCGACGACCAGGCCGCTGGGGCCGATGTTCTTCTGCGCGCCGGCGTAGATCAGGCCGAACTTGGAGACGTCGATCTCGCGGGAGAGGATGTCCGAGGACATGTCCACCACCAGCGGGGTGTCGCCCACCTCGGGAATCCAGTCGAACTGCAGGCCGCCAATGGTCTCGTTGCTGGCGTAGTGCACGTAGGCCGCGTCTTTAGACAGCTGCCACTCGTTCTGTCCGGGAATGGCGAAGTAGTCATAGCCCTTGGCGCTCGCGGCGACATTCACTCGCCCGTAGCGCTGCGCTTCTTCGATAGCCTTCTTCGACCAGATACCGGTCTCGATATAGTCGGCCACGCCGTCTTCGGGCAGCAGGTTGAGCGGAATCTCGGCAAACTGCTGGCTCGCCCCGCCCTGCAGGAACAGCACCTTGTAGTCGTTGGGGATGCACAGCAGGTCGCGCAGATCCTGCTCGGCCTTCTCGGCAATGGCTACATACTCGTCGCTGCGATGGCTCATTTCCATCACCGACAATCCCTTACCCTGCCAGTCAAGCATCTCGGCCTGGGCACGTTGCAGTACAGCGGTAGGCAGCGCGGCTGGGCCGGCGCAGAAATTGTGGGCTCGCTTCACGTGTGGTTCTCTCGGCTCAGCGCAACCGCCGGCCAGGCGGCGGTGCGTCATACGGGGTTATCGGTTATTCCTCGGCGACACTGCTCTCGGCATCATCATCGCCTTCGCCATCCAGCAGCTCGTCCTCATCCACGCCAGAGGGCTCCTGCACGCGCTCCAGGCCAACCAGCGTTTCATCGCTGGCCAGTTTGATGAGAATCACGCCCTGGGTGTTGCGCCCCATTACGCGCAGCTCGTCGACACGGGTACGCACCAGGGTGCCCTGATCGGAAATCAGCATGATCTCCTCACCGTCCTGCACCTGGATGGCGCCTACCAGCTGACCGTTACGCTCGTTGATGACCATGGCGATCACCCCCTGGCCACCACGACCACGCCGCGGGAACTCATCCATGGCCGTACGTTTGCCATAGCCACGCGCAGACGCGGTCAGGATCTGCGCCCCCGGCTCGGGGATCAGCATGGAAATCAGCCGCTGCCCTTCAGCCAGGCGCATGCCTCGTACGCCGCGAGCGATACGACTCATGGTGCGGACGTGTTTTTCCTTGAAGCGGATCACCTTGCCGGCATCGGAGAACAGCATGACCTGCTTGGCACCATCGGTGATCGCAGCAGCGATCAACGTGTCGCCCTCCTCCAGCTTGAGGGCGATCAGGCCGCTGGAGCGCGGTTTGCTGAACTGCACCAGGGGGGTCTTTTTCACGGTACCGAAGGCGGTGGCCATGAAGATGTAGGCGCCGGTCGGCTCATCCTGTTCATCATCGGCCACTTCACCATCGAGCTCTTCGGCAATGTCAGCTACTTCAGGCTCGACCAGCTCGCCCTCGATCACTGCGCCATCGCTGTCGTCCAGCTCCTCGCCCTGTTCGGCGGCCTGCTGGCGCAAGGCCTCCAGGTCGACCTGCAGCATCGCGGTGATACGCTCACCCTCGTCCAGCGGCAGCAGGTTGACCAGCGGGCGACCACGCGCAGTACGCGAAGCCTCGGGGATCTCGAAGGTGCGCAGCCAGTAGACCTTGCCCTTGCTGGAGAACAGCAGCAGGGTGGCATGGCTGTTGGCGACCAGCAGGTGCTCGATGTAATCCTCGTCCTTCACCCCGGTGGCCGACTTGCCCTTGCCGCCGCGACGCTGGGCCTGGTAGGCAGCCAGCGGCTGGCTCTTGGCATAGCCACCATGGGAGATGGTCACCACACGCTCTTCCTCGGGAATGAGGTCGGCAATGGTCAGGTCTTCCTGGCTGGCACGAATCTCGGTACGGCGGGCATCGCCGAACTCGGCCTTGACCTTCTCCAACTCCTCACGGATCACTTCCATCAAGCGCTCGGCACTGGTCAGGATACGAATCAGCTCGCCGATCTGGGTGAGGATTTCCTGGTACTCGGCCAGCAGCTTCTCGTGCTCTAGGCCGGTCAGGCGGTGCAGGCGCAGCTCAAGAATGGCCTGGGCCTGCTCGGGCGACAGGTAGTACTTGCCCTCGCGTAGACCATACTGCGGATCCAGGTCTTCCGGGCGGCAGGAATCGGCACCAGCACGCTGCACCATGGCTTCCACGGCAGAGGATTCCCAGGCCGTGGCGATCAGGCGCTCCTTGGCCTCGGCCGGCGTCGGCGAAGCCTTGATCAGTTCGATGACTGGGTCGATGTTGGACAGGGCGACCGCCTGGCCTTCGAGGATGTGGCCACGCTCGCGCGCCTTGCGCAGTTCGTAGACGGTGCGACGGGTCACCACTTCGCGACGGTGACGAACGAAAACCTCGAGCATGTCCTTGAGGTTCAGCGTGCGCGGCTGGCCGTCGACCAGGGCCACCACGTTGATACCGAATACGCTCTGCATCTGGGTCTGCGCGTAGAGGTTATTCAGCACCACCTCGCCGACTTCACCACGACGCAACTCGATGACCACGCGCATGCCGTCCTTGTCGGACTCGTCGCGCAGCTCGGTGATGCCTTCGATCTTCTTCTCTTTGACCAGCTCGGCAATCTTCTCGATCAGCCGCGCCTTGTTCAGCTGGTAGGGCAGTTCGGTAACGATGATTTGCTGGCGGTTACCGCCCTTCTCCATCTCCTCGACGGTAGCGCGGGCACGCATGTAGATGCGCCCACGACCGGTGCGGTAGGCCTCGATGATGCCTGCGCGGCCGTTGATGATGCCCGCGGTGGGGAAATCCGGACCGGGGATGTAGTGCATCAGTTCGTCGACGGTCAGCTCGGGGTTGTCGATCAACGCCAGGCAGCCGTCGATCACCTCGCTCAGGTTGTGCGGCGGGATGTTGGTGGCCATGCCCACGGCGATGCCCGACGAGCCGTTGACCAGCAGGTTGGGGATCTTGGTCGGCATGACCGCAGGAATCTGCTCGGTGCCGTCGTAGTTGGGCACCCAGTCGACGGTTTCCT
The DNA here is from genome assembly GCF_002835605.1 of Pseudomonas fluvialis. Lineage (NCBI taxonomy): Bacteria > Pseudomonadati > Pseudomonadota > Gammaproteobacteria > Pseudomonadales > Pseudomonadaceae > Pseudomonas > Pseudomonas fluvialis. The sequence continues at coordinate 140,573 of NZ_PIYS01000003.1, forward strand.
TGTCCAGGTCGGCCAGCAGCTCATGGGCCAGCTTGGCCATGCGCACCTCGGTGTAGCGCATGGCCGCGGCATTGTCGCCGTCCACCGAACCGAAGTTACCCTGGCCATCGACCAGCATATAGCGCAGCGAGAAAGGCTGGGCCATGCGCACGATGGTGTCGTAGACAGCAATGTCACCGTGCGGGTGGTATTTACCGATCACGTCACCGACCACACGGGCGGACTTCTTGTAGGGCTTGTTCCAGTCGTTGCCCAATTCGCTCATGGCATACAGCACGCGGCGGTGCACCGGCTTCAAGCCATCACGCGCATCCGGCAGCGCACGCCCGACGATCACGCTCATGGCGTAGTCGAGGTAGGACTGTTTCAGCTCGTCTTCGATATTGACCGGGAGGATTTCTTTGGCCAGTTCGCCCATAGGTAGCCAGGTTCCTTGTTATAAGCGGGGTCCTGCGATAAGCCGCCGATAGTACCACAGCACGGCGCCACAAGGCTGCCGACAAGCGCAGCAGCTGGCAGCAGCCGGCCAAGCCACTCAATGCAAGCGCTTGCGACTCATCAGCTGGGCCATTTTCTCTTCCGTGGGGCGTTCGACCACACCTTTTTCAGTGACGATCACGTCAATCAGGTCGGCGGGAGTGACATCGAACACCGGATTGACCGCAGGCACCTCGGCAGCCACGCGCTGCCCGCCCAGCTCCAGCAATTCGCGGCCATCACGCTCCTCGATGGGAATGTCGTCGCCATGCGCCAGGCTCATGTCGATGGTCGAACTGGGAGCCACCACCATGAAGCGCAAGCCATGATGCATGGCATTGATGGCCAGCTGATAGGTACCGATCTTGTTGGCTACATCACCATTGGCGGCTATCCGGTCAGCGCCGACAATCACCCAGGTGATTTCCCCGCTCTTCATCAGATGCGCCGCTGCCACGTCGGCATTCAGGTAGACCGGCACACCATCCTCGGCCAGCTCCCAGGCGGTCAAGCGGGCGCCCTGCAGCCAGGGGCGGGTTTCATCGGCATACACCCGCTCCACCAGGCCGGCCAGATGCGCGGCGCGGATTACTCCCAGCGCAGTGCCAAAGCCTCCCGTCGCCAGGGCACCGGCATTGCAGTGGGTGAGCAGGCATTGCCGACTGGCCTGGTGACGACGAATCTGTTCCATGCCGTACTGCGCCATGGTCAGATTGGCTTCGCGGTCACTGGCATGAATGCCTCGCGCTTCTGCTTCCAGAACCTGTAGCAGGTCTTCGCCGGGGCGCAGACGCAGCCAGCGCTCACGCATGCAATTCAGTGCCCAGCTGAGGTTGACTGCCGTAGGGCGTGCGGCTGCCAACAAACGGCAATCGGCCTCAAGCCCGGCCAATTGCGCGGGCAGCGCCTGATCCCGGCGCTGCCGGGCAGCCAGCACCACGGCATAGGCGGCAGCGATACCGATGGCCGGAGCGCCGCGCACAATCATCTCGGCAATCGCCCGCGCCACCCCGGCCGCACTGTCGAACGCCAGCCAGACCTGCTGCTCCGGCAGCAGACGCTGATCAAGCAGGTACAAGGCGTCATCGCGCCAGTGGATGGCCTGGATTTGTTCCGCCGCCAGCAACTGCTCGCGCATAACACTCTCCCTCTACATAAAGGTCGCGCAGTATACGCACCCAATGCGGCATTGCCGCAGCCAGGTCACGAAACGCATGCCTCGGTTATACTGCGCGACCCAATCCGCCGGAAGCCCTGCGATGCCCAACCAGCCTGCCCCGCTCGACCTGCTGTTACTGCCCACCTGGCTGGTACCGGTGGAACCGGCTGGCGTGGTACTGCGTGAACATGCGCTGGGCATTCGTGACGGACGCATCGCCCTCATTGCTCCACGCGAACAGGCGCTACGCCTGGAGGCCCGCGAGGTACGTGAACTGCCCGGGCAGCTGCTTTGCCCCGGACTGGTCAATGCCCACGGACACGCCGCCATGACCTTGCTGCGCGGCCTGGCCGATGACCTGCCACTGATGAGCTGGCTGCAGGAGCATATCTGGCCTGCGGAAAGCCGTTGGGTGGATGAGGCATTCGTGCGCTGCGGCACCGCTCTGGCGATCGCCGAACAGGTCAAGGCTGGCATCAGCTGCTTTGCCGACATGTATTTCTATCCGCAGGTTGCCAGCGAAGTGGTGCATGCCTGCGGCGTGCGCGCACAGATCAGCATTCCTCTGCTCGACTTCCCAGTGCCCGGTGCACTGGATGCCCAGGACGCGTTACGCCATGGCCTGCAACTGTTCGATGACCTACGCCAGCATCCACGCCTGAGCGTGGCCTTCGGCCCGCATGCGCCCTATACGGTGAGTGACGACAAGCTGGCCAACATCGCCATGCTGGCCGAGGAAGTGGATGCCGGTATCCACATGCACATCCACGAAACCGCCGGGGAAATCGAGCAAAGCCTGGCCAGCCACGGCCAACGCCCGCTGGCTCGCCTGCAGCGCCTGGGCCTGTTGGGACCACGCCTGCAAGCCGTGCACATGACCCAGATCGACGAAAGCGACCTGGCCATGCTGGTGGAAAGCAATGCCAGCGTCATCCACTGCCCGGAGTCCAACCTCAAGTTGGCCAGCGGCTTCTGCCCGGTAGAACGCCTATGGCAAGCCGGGGTCAATGTAGCGATCGGCACGGACGGCGCCGCCAGCAACAACGACCTCGACCTGCTCGGCGAAACCCGTACTGCCGCCTTGCTGGCCAAGGCCGTCGCCGGTTCGGCGCAGGCCCTGGACGCCCATCGCGCATTGCGTATGGCTACGCTCAATGGCGCCCGCGCACTGGGCCTGGACACACAAATCGGCTCACTGGAAATCGGCAAACTGGCCGACCTGGTCAGCTTCGACCTCTCGGGGCTCGGCTGCCAACCTCTGTATGATCCGGTTTCACAACTGATCTATGCAGCCAACCGCCAGTGCACCCGCCACCTATGGGTTGCCGGCAAGCAACTGCTGGACAATGGACGCCTGCTACGCCAGGACGAAGAACAACTGATCAGCCAGGCCCAGCAATGGGCCGGGCGCATTACCGGCAGCCCGACAGCGACTGCCTGAGGACCCCAGATGAGCAACGTCGATCACGCTGAAATCGCCAAGTTCGAAGCTCTTGCCCACCGCTGGTGGGACCGCCACAGCGAGTTCAAGCCGCTCCATGACATCAATCCCCTGCGGGTCAACTGGATCGATCAGCGCATCCCTCTGGCCGGCAAGCGCGTGCTAGACGTCGGTTGCGGCGGCGGCATCCTCAGCGAAGCCATGGCGCAGCGTGGTGCCACCGTTACCGGCATTGACATGGGCGAAGCCCCCCTGGCGGTAGCGCGTTTGCATCAACTGGAATCCGGGGTCAACGTCGATTACCGGCAGATCACTGCCGAGGCACTGGCCGAAGAAATGCCCGAGCAGTTCGATGTGGTCACCTGCCTGGAAATGCTCGAACACGTCCCGGACCCCGCCTCGGTAATCCGCGCCTGCCAGCGCCTGGTCAAGCCAGGTGGCCAGGTGTTCTTCTCGACCATCAACCGCAACCCCAAGGCCTACCTGTTTGCCATCATCGGCGCAGAGTACGTACTGCGCCTGCTGCCGCGCGGCACTCACGAATTCAAGAAGTTCATTCGCCCCTCTGAACTGGGCGCCTGGTGCCGCGCAGCCGACCTGGAAGTCCGCGACATCATCGGCCTGACCTACAACCCGCTGACCCGCCGCTACAAGCTGGAGGCGGATGTCGAAGTCAACTACATGATCCAGACCCTGAAGGAGGCCTGATGCGTCTGCGTGCAGTGCTCTTCGATATGGACGGCACGCTGCTCGACAGCGCGCCGGACTTCATTGCCGTGATTCAGGCCATGCGCAGTGCCCGCGACCTGCAGCCCATCACGGCCCAGGCTATCCGTGATGTCGTGTCAGGCGGCGCACGGGCCATGGTTGCCGCCGCCTTTGCCGAAGCGCCCGGCACTGCCGCTTTCGAGGCCCTGCGCGAGGAGTTCCTGCAACGCTACCAGGCCCACTGCGCGGTGCTGACCCGGCCCTATCCAGGCATCAGTGAACTGCTCAGTGATATCGAGCGTGCCCATCTGCGCTGGGGCGTAGCCACCAACAAACCGCTACGCTACGCCGAGCCGATCATGCAACAGCTGCAGCTGCACACACGCAGCGCCGTGCTGCTCTGCCCCGAACATGTCGCACAGAGCAAACCGGCACCCGACATGCTGCTGCTGGCCTGCCAGCAGATGGCCCTGCAACCGGGCGAAGTGCTGTTCGTAGGCGATGACGAGCGCGACATTGCTGCCGGCCGCGCTGCCGGCTGCCGGACAGCGGCAGTGACCTGGGGCTACATCCATCCCGAGGACCACCCTAGCCACTGGGGCGCGGACGTGATCGTCAACCATCCCGGCGAACTACGCAGCGTGCTGGACAACGCACTGTGCGGCTGCTGAGCAGCGCACCCCATTGAACCGTACCCCCGACTTTTTCTCGGCATGCCGGGCACAGACTTGCAGCCTTGCTGCCTGAAGCTGGACGCTCAGCGAAGGAGCTCTTCCATGTTCGACTATCAAGCCCGCCCCGATCTGCTCAAAGGTCGAGTAATTCTGGTCACCGGCGCCGGGCGCGGCATTGGTGCCGCCGCCGCCAAGAGTTATGCGGCACACGGTGCTACCGTGCTACTGCTGGGCAAGAACGAAGAAAATCTCAACCAGGTGTATGACCAGATCGAAGCGGCTGGGCATGCCCAGCCCGTGGTGATTCCCTTCAACCTGGAAACCGCCCTGCCTCACCAGTATGACGAACTGGCCGCAACCATCGAAGGCGCCTTCGGCCGCCTCGACGGCCTGCTGCACAATGCCGCGGTACTGGGGCCGCGCACGCCGATCGAACAGCTGTCTGGCGATCACTTCATGCGCGTCATGCAGATCAACGTCAACGCCGCCTTCATGCTCACCAGCACCCTGCTGCCGCTGCTTAAGCTCTCCGCAGACGCCTCGGTCGTCTTCACCTCAAGCAGTGTCGGTCGCCAGGGACGCGCCTATTGGGGGGCTTATGCCGTCTCCAAGTTTGCCTGCGAAGGCTTGATGCAGGTACTGGCTGACGAGGTCGAGGGAATCAGCCAGGTGCGCGCCAACAGCATCAACCCAGGCGCCACCCGCACCGACATGCGCGCCCTGGCCTATCCCGGCGAAAACCCGGCCAGCAACCCCGCGGCGGAAGACATCATGCCGCTGTACCTCTATCTCATGGGGCCGGATAGCCAGGGCATCAACGGCCAGGCGCTCAACGCGCAATAAGCAACCTCGGTGACGGCTTTCCGTCACCGGAGCGAAGTGCGGCAATGGATTGCCGCCAACAAGCGCCAGACTGTCGGCGCGGCATTCGAGAAAATCGCCAACGGCAAACGTATCTTATTGATTTAAAACGAATAATATAATTGGCATGGAAATCGCTTAAACAACCTCACCATCGCATTACGCGTTAGAGGTTAGCGACCATGCCGACGCCCACCCGCAGCAACACCATCGACTTCGATGCCGCCAAGCTCCAACGCCTGGGCTTTGCCGGCAAGCGTCGCCCCTCTCCCAAACCGGTGACCCTGGGCGAACTGCGTCGGCAACTGAACCTGCAACTGCAGACCAGCCTGGAAGCCGAGCGCATCCTGGGCCTGTTCTTCCAGGAGGTACAGCGCCTGGTGCCCCTGGACGCACTCTGCTATCAACACAGCAACGATGACTTGCGTATTGAGCTGGGCCAGCGTGCGCCACATTCGGCAGCCTATCGTCTCAGCCATGACGGCCAGTACCTGGGCGACCTCACCTTCCGGCGTGCCCTGCGTTTTGATGAAGGCGAACTGGCACAACTGGAAACCCTGCTCAGCTGCCTGCTGTTCCCGCTGCGCAATGCCCTGCTGTATCGGGAAGCTGTGCTCAGCGCCCTGCGCGACCCGCTGACCCAGACCGGCAACCGCATCGCCATGAATCAGGCCCTGCAGCGCGAAGTGGACATAGCCAAGCGCAGCAGCCAGCCGCTGTCAGTACTGATGGTGGATATCGACCACTTCAAGCGCATCAATGACAACTACGGTCACAGCGTGGGCGACGAGGCCTTGCGCGAAGTAGCTGGCGTACTGAAGGCCAGCCTGCGCAACATCGATATGGTATTTCGCTATGGTGGCGAAGAATTTCTGGTGCTGCTGTCGAACACCAGCAGCGAGGTCGCGGCGATGGTCGGAGAACGCCTGCGCCAGGCCGTACACAATCTGCAAGTGGTGTTCCAGGGGCAGGCCCTGCAGATGTCGATCAGCCTGGGCTGCGCCACGCTACAAGCCGGCGAGTCCGCTGACGGACTGCAACAGCGAGCCGATCAGGCGCTGTATCAGGCCAAGCGCAACGGTCGCAACCGCCTCAACCTGGCCAGCTGATCAGCCATTGCTCAACTGCAACAAACTGCCCTGCCGATCAAAAGCAAGGAAGCTGGCGACTCGCCCAGTACGAATCCCCTCGACCATATAACGCAACGACTGCTCGACCTGCTCCTCTCCCGGCCCCACGCCAGCCTGACCAGACAGCGCGGCAACAAACATCACCACCCAGTCCTGGGCAGCCTGTTGTGACTCCTCAACCAGGGCGGCGAAGCTGCTCAACTCCTCGGGCGTCTTATCCACACAGACTACCGGGGCCAGATGGCCACCCGCACCCGCCGCAAAGCGCTCCGCCTGCTCGGCGGTATGCCCTTCCGGTAGCTCCGGCTGAGTAAACACGAACAGCAGACGCTGCGGATCAGGCTGCTGGCGGGCCAGCAAGAGAAGGTCATCAAAGGATTCGATCGACATCTGGGACATACGGGACTCCCGGCAGGAGGGCTGTTAGACCGGCAAGCGGGTTAACCAGCCACCGGAAGCAGACCGGCAGGCAAAAACGCGCGCCTACCGGCGAAAGTGGTGCCCGAAGCCGGACTCGAACCGGCACGCCATTGCTGGCGAGAGATTTTAAGTCTCAATCGGCCACCCTGAATAGCTTTTATGTAACAGCACTTAGTCGCCAACCACGGGGCTTTGAAGCATACTTAGTCCCTAACGCGGCCTAGTTATTTTGAACTCAGCCGCTACATATCCGCTACATAGGGACATGCCATGCCTGAGCCAATCAAACTCACCAAAACCAAGGTTGAAGCCCTCAAACCTGACCCAGAAAAACAGATCGTCGTGTGGGATTCAGCCTTAACGGGCTTCGGCGTTCGCCTATCCCCAGGCGGTAGCAAAACCTTTTTTGTGCAGGGGCGCTTGCGCGGCACTCAACAGCTAGTCAAGTTCACCATTGGCAAGTTCGGGCCAGCCTTGACAGCAGAGCAGGCACGAGCCGATGCAGAAGAGGCGCTCAGCGCCATGCGAAAAGGAATTGATCCACGCACCAAGGACAAGCGGGAGCAAGGTGCCGTTACATTTGGCGAGATGATGACAGCCTATGCGGACATGCTCAAGGCCGCAGGCAAAGCTAGTGCGCGGAATGTGGGCAATGCGATCAAGAAAGACATACAGACGGCTTTCCCCAAGCTGTGGAAAAAACCAGCGCACGAAATAACGATAGATGACTGCGTGGAAATCATCGCCAAGCTCAACGACCAAGGCTTGCCAAGACAGGCGGACAAGATCCGCTCTTACATAAAAACGGCATTCACTGCCGCCATAAACGCCCGTGGCAACGTGAAAGCGCCCAAGGCTATGCGCGACATGCGCCTGACCGTAAACCCTGCACAGGTAATACAGAAGGTCGCAGGCAGTTCACAGGCCAGCGAGCGCGCTTTGTCCCTGGCTGAGTTCCGCGCCTACTGGCGACGCGCTCAAGATCTGCCCGAGCCGCGCCGCAGCATCGCCATGCTGCACGTTCTCACAGGCGGCCAGCGCATGGAACAACTCGCACGCGTCACCCTGGCCGACATCGACCACGACGCAAAACTGATGCGTATGGCAGACGGAAAAGGCCGCAGACAGCAGCCAAGAGTCTATTGGGTGCCTCTGCTCCCCCAGGCGCTGGAGTGCATAAAAAACGTCACCGGCTCAGGGCAGTTTGTGTTCTCTAGCAATGGCGGCCTGTCACCGATGCACGCCAGCTATATCAGCAACATTGCGTCAGACATATGCGCGGCAATGGCTCAGGCCGGCGAGCTGGAAGGCGAACCATTCACCGGCAAGGTTATCCGCGCCACCATCGAAACGCGCCTGATGAAAGCGCCTTATCGGGTATCTAGTGACGTGCTGGCCCGCCTGCTCAGCCATGGCCTAGGCGGCGTTCAGGCAAAACACTACGCGCACGACCCCATGCACGAGGAGCAAGTCGAAGCCTTGGAAAAGCTGTGGCGTCTGCTGCATGACGAGGCCGAGCCGAGCGCCCAGGTTATTCAGATGAGGGCCGCAGGATGAGCGACAAATTAGCTAGCCCATTTACCTTGGCCAGTGCTCAACTGGAAGCGCTATGGATTGAGTCAGAAAGCCTTCAATTCGACGGCGACATTGAAACCATAATTGATCTATGGACAGAAAGCGCCACGAAATTGCCAGATAGCACAACTCAAAAGCTCGTAATTTTGAAATACCTTGCAGTGTCTCGAGATTATTACAGAAGCGGAGACGATAAGAACTTCCGATTATTCTTTCTTCGCGCAATGAAAAACATGGATGCAGCACGTATTGACCAGTTGATAGATATGCAGCAAAGAAGGCAACAGCCTATCGATGAGGCAAACCAGCAGAGGCAATCAGTGATTAACTCAGCTCAAGAAGAAGCTCGGCGCATATGGAATGCGGACGAAAGCAAATCCTTGAAGGTTGGAGAAGTCTCTGAGCGCATATGGTCAATGCTCGGTGATAAAAAGCCAAAGACCATTACCACTGTTCGTAAGTGGATAGGGAAAGTTGCACCGGACTATGCGAGGGAGGGCGGGAGACCATCCAAGAAAAAATAACTATGCCAGGCGTACGAAAAACATATTTACCCTACGCCGAGCAAATATAACTCATTGTTTTTGTTTGAAAAACTGGCCTTGTTCAAATCTGAGTGAGGCCACTTCAAATGCAAAACCACCAAGCCACCCCCGCAACACCCGCACAGCTCCCCGCTGAGTTGTGCGCCCTTCCCCGCCTGATGACCCAGCGCGACCTGGCCGCCTATCTGTGCAAGTCAACTGCATGGTGTGAGCGCGCCCGCTGGGCCGGCGATGGCCCGCGCTTTGTAAAGCTGGGCAGGCATGTTCGATACCGCGCAGAAGATGTTATGGCGTGGATTGACGCCAACTCCCGCACTTCGACCACCGAAGAATAAGGGGGCATAAATGACGGAAATAAAAAAGGCCGCCCATGAGAGCAGCCCCGAAAGTTCGCACTTCCAGTTTAGCACTACAGCAAACGGCCTCCTACAGCCAAGTGCGCCAATGACCGCCCCTGTCACCATCGCCACAAGCAACAACCCGAAACGCCTGACCAAACTCTGGCAGCTCAAGGACGGCCAGCCGGTAAAGCAGCACGCCGGGGAAATGATCGCCGGTCACGTCAACGCTGTGGATCTGCCGACCCCTGCCGAGCTTGCCGAAGCGCTCGAGCAACTGGAGTGCAATCAGGCGCTGATTTTTGGCCTGCCGCCTGTGTCGTCCGCGCCTGTGGTCACACAAGCGCAACTGCCGACCGCAGCCCCTGGCACCATCGCCCGGACAAAGGAAACATTCCGCTGGCACGCGGGGCCGGGCTGGCTGCTGCTGGACGGCGACCCGCTGCCCGGTGATGAGCCTCTGGCCCGTGACCAGTGGCTGGCGCTGCTGTACAAGGTCGCCCCCGCCCTGGCTGATGCGCCCTGTGTGTGGGGCGTTAGCAGCTCGAGCTGTATTTACAACAGCGAAACCGGCGAGCAGATAACAGGCATTCGAGGGCAGCGGCTGTATGTCCTGGTAGCTGATGCCCGCGACATTCCGCGAGCAGGTAAAGCCCTGTTTGAACGCCTGTGGCTGGCCGGGCATGGTCGCTATGTGGTGAGCAAATCAGGCCAGACCCTGAGCCGCGCCCCGGTGGACGCCAGCGTCTGGCAAACCAACCGCCTGGACTTTGCCGCGCCGCCTGTGTGCCTTCCCCCGCTCGAGGCACGCCGCCCCGCACCCGAACCGCTGAACAATGACGCCGCACCGCTGGACACCGCTCAAGCCCTGCCGGATCTAACCGAAGCCGAGCGCCAGCAACTGGCCGACATTCAGGCCGCTGAGCGTGGCTGTGACGATCTGCTGGCAGAGATCCACCTAGCACGCGAAACGTGGATTGATGAGCGCCTGGCGGCACTAGGCGACCTGCCCGAAGCTGAGCAGGCCGAAGCACGCGAGCGGCTGCGTGATGCTGTGGAGCGTGGCCGCCTGTTCGGTGACTTCGAGCTGATCCACTCGAGTGGCCGCCGGGTAACTGTGGGGGATCTGCTGGACAACCCCGACCAGTGGCACGGCGAGCGCTTCCATGATCCGCTCGAGCCGGATTACTCCAACGGCGACAAGCGCATTGCATGGGCCAACCTTAAAAGCGGTGGCGCGCCCTACATATACAGCCACGCGCATGGCGGCACCCGTTACCGACTGCTGCGACCCGTCCAACAGCTCAAGCTGCAACAGGGAGAGCTGCCCCAGGTACTGCCCAAGATCATGCAGCGCCTGGCAGTCGATGGCGAGATATTCGAGCGAGGTGGACGCCTGATGCGCCTGGCTGATGACGAGCTGCTGACTGTAGAAAAACCGTGGCTGCAAACGTACCTAGAGGGCGCGTTCCGCTTTCTGGTGTTCGACAGTAGGGCCGCTGGTGGAGGTGAATGGTCGGTGCGTGACTGCCCCGACAAGGTGGCCGCCCGCGTGATGGCCGCTCGAGGTGCGTGGGATCTGCCGAAAGTAACCGGCCTGGTATCGTTTCCCGTCATGCGCCCGGATGGCAGCGTTATCACTCAACCGGGCTTCGATGAGGCAACCGGGCTGCTGTACCTGAGCGACAGCAACAGCCGCCCAACGCCGCACCCGCTCGACCGTGCCGCCCTGGTGGAGACATTGCGCCGGATCTGGGAACCGTTCGCCCTGTTCCCGTTCGACAGCGACACAAGCCGGGGCGTGTTTCTGGCTGCACTGCTGACCACCGTTTGCCGTGCTGCACTGCCGACAGCGCCGGGCTATCTGGTGAGAGCCTACACGGCAGGCACCGGCAAAACCCTGCTGAGTGAATGCCTAATGCTGCTGGTGGGTGCGCCTGTTAAGGCTATGCCGCTGCCCGAGGGCAACCCCGAGGAAATCGGCAAACGCCTGTTCTCGGTTCTGCTAACAGGCCGGGCCGGTGCTGTGCTGGACAACCTGACCGGCGTTATCGACAGCACCGACCTGTGTGTATTTCTGACCAGCGCCGAACCCGAGGGGCGCATTCTGGGCCAGTCCGAAACCCGGAGCGCAATCAACCGCGTGCTGTGGGTGCTGAACGGCAACAACGTCACCGCTGGGGGCGATACGTTCCGGCGCATTTTGCCGATTGGCCTGGACGCCGATTGCGAGTCACCCGAGCGCCGCAAGTTCGCGTTCAACCCCCGCGACCTGATCCGCGACCGCCTGGACGCCTACCGGGCCGACCTGCTGAGCGTGCTGCTGTCTTATCAGTGGGAAGGCGCGCCCGTTGTCGCTGCTGGTGGCCTTGGGAGCTTCGACGAATGGGAAAGCCTGGTGCGCCAGTGCGTGTGCTGGCTGATCCGTGAGGGCGTCACACCTGCCCCCATGGCTGACCCGGTGGAAGTCCTGCAACTGAGCAAGGCCGAAGATCCCTACCACCAACAGCACATTGAAGTGCTGCAAGCCTGGTGGGAGCTATACGGCGACCGTGAAGTTAAGGTGCGCGAGATTGCCAAGCTAGTGGGCAGTGCTGACTTTAGCCAGACCAAAGCCGAGGCCGCATTGATCGAAGCAGTAAGCGAGATCTCGCCCCCGCGTGGAGGGTTTAACAGCAGGTACTTTGCCGGATGGCTGCGACGGCACAAAGGGCGTGTGGTCGCTGGGCTGCGAGTTGACCCAGGCGACCAGAAACGCAAGGAACCCGGATGGCGCGTCACCATGCGGTTTTAACCAACAACAGCCCCGGCACCCGCTGGGGCTTTTCATTGAAAAGGGGGATTAGTGGGATTATTGGTATTTTTTCCAACCCCAAGGGCAAAACTGTCAGTGACATATCTCATATAGGGGCTGAGATTTATCCCATTTATTCCACTTATCCCCCTTTGCTTAAAGGCAGCAAATCCGCTTGGAATCTACTCGCAACCATCACCCCGAAAAACGCCACTACCCTTCCCGCCAAGCCTAAAAACATTCACCCAAGGGATATATTGTCCCTATTAAAAGACGCTCTAAGTCCCGTTATATATGGCCTACAGAGCTGTCCTGTCAAAATGTGAAGCAGATATGTAGCACTTGCCCAGCATTTAGGCCGTGAATATGAGCAAAGCCCAGGCAGTACCCGAGCAGTTCCGCGCCGGCTTTATGGCCGAGCTAGATGGCCGCACTGCCGTTGCCCAGGATCTACGCCAGCGATACGAAGCCCTAACCGCCGACCTTGGCGGCCTGCCCGCGCTCAGCTATCAGCAGCGCAGCCTAGTGGAGCGCTTCTTGTGGCTCGAACATTGGCTAAGGACTGAGGAACAACGCCTGGCCGCTGGTGCGGACTTCGACGTCGGCAAATGGACTCAGGCTTGCAACAGCGCCCAAGGCATTCTGGCCAAGCTGGGATTGCAGCGCCAGGCGCGTGACGTATCGCTGGCCGACCTGCTGCGCAAGGAGGCTGGCAAGTGAACATCCTAGAGGCTATGCAGACCCCTGCCCTGTTCGGTGACGCCTTCGCTGGCGAGAGCTGGGAGGCTTGGCGGGCCGTTCTCAGCGGCGCTTTCGGGCTGCCCATGGGTGACGACCGCCTGGCGCTGTTCAAGCAGCTAGCGGGCGACAGAGAGCCGCCTGGCGAGCGTGTGCGCGAACTGTATGTAATCGCTGGCCGGCGCTCAGCCAAGACCCAGAACGCCGCAGCCATCGCCGTTTACCTGGCCACCGTCGGCGCGGCGCTCGAAGGGCTAACCGACAAGCTGGCAGTAGGTGAGCGCGGCACCGTTGTACTGTTCGCCACCGACCGCACCCAGGCCAAGATCATGCTTGGCTTTATCGCGGGCATGATTGACGCCAGCCCTGTGCTATCGGCCATGGTTGAAAAGCGCGGGGCCGAGGAGATCCACCTAAATAACCGGGTGAGCATCGAAGTCACGACCAGCAACTATAGGGCCGTGCGTGGTCGCGCCATCCTCGCCTGTATCTTCGACGAGCTGTGCTTTCTACGCTCGGAATCAACCGACGCCGCAGACGTGGAAATCGTCCGTGCGGCACGTCCTGGCCTGGCCACAACAGGCGGCCTGCTGATCGGTATCAGCTCGCCATGGGCCAAGCGCGGCGTTATGTATGAGCAGTACAAGCGCCACTATGGCCAGGACTCAGACGTCCTAGTCGTGAAAGGTGCTACTACGCAGTTCAACCCGACGCTTGATCCCCGAGTGATCGAAGAAGCCCTTGCAGAAGATCCCGAGGCGGCCAAAACCGAGTGGCTGGGCGAGTGGCGCGACGGGATAAGCAGTTATGTCGACCGCAACGTCGTGGAAGGCTGCACACGCGACTTTCCGCTGATCGTTCCGCACCAGCCGGGCCACACCTACACGGCCTTTGTCGACCCGTCCGGGGGCAGCAGCAACCCCAACGCCGACGAGTTCACCCTGGCCATTGGCTACCGCGATAAGGACAACACCGTCGTGGTGTGTGGCGTATGGGCGCGGCGTGGTTCGCCTGATGAAACCATCGAAGCCTTCTCCAAGATCCTGCACGACTACAACGTCCGCACCGTTCGCAGCGACCGCTATGCAGGACGCTTTCCGGCTGACTCTTTCGCCCGTCACGGCATCACCCTGCAATTCACGGACAAGAACCGCAGCCAACTTTATATCGACGCCTTGCCGCTGCTGTTCACTGGCCGTATCGAGTTGCCGCCTGACCCTGTGCTGGCAAACCAACTGTGCGGCCTGGAGCGCCGGACGGGGCGCACGGGTGACGTTATCGACCACCCAGCCGGGGCGCATGACGATCGCGCCAATGCCGCGCTCGGTCTTGCCGCACACGCAATGGCTCACAAGGCCATGCCGAAAGTCGCCGTCCGTTTTTGTTTCTAGACCACTGCCCAGGAGGGTGGAACATGCTGAGCGCAACCATAACAGGCGAGATCGTCACGTTTTTGCAGCAAGACCCGACCGGGGCCAAGTTCTGCACCGTAAACAGCCCCGAGGCGCGGCGTTCGGTGCGCGTCTATTTCCGAAACGAGCAGCAGGCGGCGCTAGTCGAGCGACTGCCCAAGCATGGCCGCCTGACGGTATCAGGCCGGTTGAAATCGCAAGGCGCAATCAGTGACACCGGCAAGGCCGTGGCTTTGCTCAGCATCTACGCCCAACAACTCAAGATCCACGAGGACAGACCATGACCGAGCAGACCCAAGACGCCAAGACCGTCGAGCAACTGCAAGACGAGATCCAGAAATTAAAGGACAAGAACACCCAGCTACTCAGCGAAAAGCGGGCCGCTGTGGCTCAGCGCGACGAGATGGCCGAGAAGTTGGCCGCAGCCGAAAAGCAGCGCGACGAAACGACCGCACGCCTCGACTATCTGACGATCCAACTGCCCCGCGACGAGATCCTGCAAGCGGCGGCTGTGGAAGATTCAGCGGAAATCCTGTGGCGAGAGCTGAGCCATCACGTCGACGTCGTGCGCGGCGATGACGGGCAGGACTATTTCCACGACAAGGAAGGCAAGCGCCTGGAGCATCAAGGCCAGCCGGTCACGCTGACCGTTAAGGGCTTGAACGCTCTTTACGATTCCGGCGCGGTAAAGACCATTGGCCGGCTTCTCAAATCCAGCGGCGCAACGGGTGGCGGCGCTACCGGCGCGGGCCGTGCGTACCACACCACCGACAAGGTACCGACCGCCAAGCCTTCTGGCTTTGGCTTGCGCTAGTGTTATAATGTAACAAGCGGCCTTCTGTGAGGGCCGCAACCCCCTCCCTGGCCTGTGGCCACCCCGCTTTACCCGCTCGCGTCTGTGACCTGGCGAATCAATCCCCTTTTTGATTCGAGGTTTACCCCATGGCTACTACTCAGATTTCCGACATCATCGAACCGTCGGCATTCACCCGCTATATCACCCAAAACACGATGGAGCGCACGGCGCTTGTAGCGTCCGGCATCGTCGTGCCTAACGACGTAATCAATGCACAGCTTGCAGTCGGCGCACACGCCTTCAATGTGCCGTTCTGGCGTGACCTACCCAACGACGAGGCCAACACCGTATCGGATGACCCCGACGAACTGGCCGTGCCGCGCAAGATCCAAGCGGGCAAACAAGTCGTGCGCAAGTCCTACCTGCACCAGTCATGGGCAGCCATGAACCTGGCCAGTGAGCTTGCCGGTGCCGATGCCCTGGTGCGTATTCAGGAGCGTGTTCGCGCCTACTGGGAACGGCAGATGCAGCGCCGTCTTGTGTCGACCTTAAACGGCGTGATTGCCAGCAACGTGGCCAACGATTCTGGCGACATGATCCTCGACATTAGCGCCGAGACTGGCAACGCCGCGCTGTTCAGCCCTGAAGCAGTGATCGACGCAGCCGGCACCCTTGGCGATGCGATGGGCGACGTCGTGGGCATTGCGATGCACTCCGACCTGTACCGCCGTGCGCTCAAGGCTGATTTGATCGAGTTTGTGCAGCCCAGCAATGGCTCCATGCGCTTGCCGACCTATCGCGGCCTTGCCGTCGTTTCTGATGACGGTATGCCTGTGGTCGGTGGCGTCTACACCTGCGCACTGTTCGGCGCTGGCGCTGTGGGCTACGGCCTGACCGCTCCAAGCATCGCAGCAGGCACCGAGGTGGAGAACAAGCCGAGCGCGGGCAACGGTGGCGGGCAGCAAGTGCTGCACAGCCGTGTGAACCTGGCCGTTCACCCGCTGGGCTTCCAGTGGATCGAGGGCAGCATCGCCGGCGAGTCGCCAACCATTGCCGAGCTGGGCGCGGCTGCACACTGGGCGCGGGTAGTCGAGCGCAAGGCCACCGGCCTGGCCTTCTTGAAGTGTAAGTAAGGCGAGAGGACAGCCCCCAGGATCGTCTGGGGGCTTTCTCTGCAAGGAGCGCCGCGCATGACTGATATTCGCCTGTTAAGGCATCACCCCGAAGCAGAGCCTTACCTGGCCATTGTGCATGGCCGGCACCTGCCCAGGCGCTGCAATGAAACCCTGTGCCAATTCATCGCCCGAGCAGAGCAGCAGGCGGCCAGGCATCGGGAATCAGGGTGGCGGCTGGCCAAGAAGTGGTGCCCCGAGCCGGACTTGAACCGGCATAGACTCGCGTCTGGCGGATTTTAAGTCCGCTGCGTATACCTATTTCGCCATCGGGGCATTTTTTACAATTTGCTACATATTCGCTACATAGCATATCTGATTCAGGCCAAACCCTTGATTTACAAGGGATTTTTTCCTGGAATCAGGATTTTTTAAGTCTCCTGCGTCTACCGATTTCGCCATTCGGGCGGTAGCGCTACGCATGCCTGGAGCATGCGCTGGGGGTGGACTATATAGCCCATCGGCCGGCCTAACAAGCGCCAAGGGCACCTGCATCCCCAACAAAAAAGCCCGGAAATCATTGATTTACCGGGCTTTAATGTTTGGAGGCTGAGGTCGGAATCGAACCGGCGTTCACGGATTTGCAATCCGGTGCATAACCACTCTGCTACTCAGCCTTGAAACAAACGGGCCGCTTAAACGGCCCATATAAACTGGAGCGGGAAACGAGACTCGAACTCGCGACCCCGACCTTGGCAAGGTCGTGCTCTACCAACTGAGCTATTCCCGCTTGCTGTCAGCATCTGACGGGCGCCATTCTAACCATTCAAGAAAGCCCGTCAAGCCTTTGATTCAAAAAACTTTATTTACCCGCCCCAGGTGCACTCAGGTGCGGCCAGGCAGCGCGCAGGTATTGCACCATGGACCAGATGGTCAACCCTGCAGCAACCAGCAGCAAGGCATAGCCCAGGCCAATCCACAGGGTAAACTGCGGCGGATTGGCCAACAGAATAACCAGCGCCACCATTTGTGCCGTGGTTTTCCATTTCCCCAAGCTGGAAACAGCGACCTGGGCACGCGCTCCGAGCTCAGCCATCCACTCGCGCAAGGCCGAGATGACGATTTCCCGGCCAATGATGATGGCGGCCGGCAGGCTCAGCCAAAGATTGGCATGCGCCTCGACCAACAATACCAGCGCAACCGCTACCATCAGCTTGTCAGCCACCGGATCAAGAAACGCGCCAAACGGCGTGCTCTGTTGCCAGCGACGCGCCAGATAACCATCCAGCCAGTCGGTGATCGCCGCGAGGGAAAACACCGCGCTGGCTGCCAGGTAGCTCCAGCTGAACGGCAGGTAGAACAGCAGGATGAACACCGGGATCAGCAAAACGCGCAGTACGGTGAGCAGGTTGGGGATATTGATCAAAACGGTAGGCCTTCTGTAGGTGCAGGCATTCTACTCGGAGTGCAGGACGGCATAAATCTGCTCGGCCAGCTTTTTACTGATCCCGGGCGTTTTGGCAATTTCCTCGACGCTGGCTCGCCCCAGCTCCTGCAGACCACCGAAGTGCTTGAGCAGCTCGCGCCGACGTGTCGGACCAACCCCCGCCACATCCTCCAAACGTGAGGTACGACGAGCCTTGCCACGCCGGGCACGATGGCCGGTAATGGCAAAGCGGTGCGCTTCATCACGCACCTGCTGGATCAGATGCAGAGCCGGCGAGTCAGCCGGCAAGGTAAAGGCCTGATCGGCCGTGTCGCGGTACAGCACCTCGAGGCCTGGCTTGCGCGTGGTGCCCTTGGCCACGCCCAGCAGCAACAGGTCATGCAAGCCTAGTTCCTGCAGTACCTCGCGTGCCATGTTCAACTGCCCCTTGCCACCATCCACCAACAGGATATCGGGTCGTTTACCTTCTCCTTCGGCAAGCCGGGCAAAGCGGCGCTGCAAGGCCTGGCGCATGGCGGCATAGTCATCGCCTGGCGCCACGCCCTCGATGTTGTAACGACGGTAATCACTCTTCAATGGCCCTTCCGGCCCCATCACCACACAGGATGCCACGGTAGCCTCACCACTGGAGTGACTGATGTCGAAGCACTCCAGGCGCTGCGGCGGCTCATCCAGCTGCAAGGCCTCACCCAGCGCGTCGAAGCGTGCCGCCAAATGCTGCCGATTGGACAGGCGCGCCAGCAGGGCTTGCTCTGCGTTGGTCACGGCAAGCTGCTGCCAGCGCGCGCGCGTACCACGTACCCGCCAGGCAATGTCCACGGCTCGCCCGCGCACCTCGGCCAGCGCAGCCTGCAGCAGTGCCAAGTCACCGTGGTCGTGATTGACAATCAAGGCATCGGGCAGCTCTCGCTCACTGCCACCCAGGTAATACTGACCGAGAAAGGCCAGCAGCACCTCGGCGCCCTCTTCTTCGATGGCCACCTGGGGAAAGAAGTTCTTGCTGCCCAGCACCCGCCCGCCACGCACGCTGATCAGGTGCACGCAGGCACCACCGGGACTCACCAGTGCCGCCACCACGTCGACATTGCCCTGGCCACCCTCCATGTGTTGCTGATCCTGTACACGGCGCAGCAAGGCTATCTGGTCACGCAGTTCGGCAGCCCGCTCAAACTGTAGATCCTGCGCGGCCTGTTCCATGGCTGCAGCCAGTTCGGCACTCAGTACATTGCTACGCCCTTCGAGGAACATCACCGAGCGGCGCACATCTTCAGCATATTCGGCCTCGTCAACCAGGCCGACGCAAGGTGCCTTGCAGCGCTTGATCTGGTACTGCAGGCAGGGACGGCTGCGATTACGGTAGTAACTGTCCTCGCACTGGCGGACCTGGAACGCCTTCTGCAGCAGATTAAGGCTCTCGCGAATGGCCAGACCACTGGGATAAGGCCCGAAGTAACGCCCTTTGCTACGTTTGCTGCCACGGTGCAATGAAAGGCGCGGAAAGGCATCGTCACTGAGCAACACATAGGGGTAGGACTTATCGTCGCGCAGCAGGATGTTGTAAGGCGGGCGCCATTCCTTGATCAGGGTCTGCTCAAGCAGCAAAGCCTCGGTCTCATTGCCGGTAATGGTGGTTTCCACTTGGGCAATGCGCGCCACCAGCGCGGCTGTTTTGGGAGCCAGGCCACTCTTGCGAAAGTAGCTGGACAGGCGTTTACGCAGGTTCTTGGCCTTGCCGACGTACAACAGGCTACCAGCCGTGTCGAACATCCGGTAAACACCCGGATGGCTGCTGCAGGTTGCCAGGAAGGCCGCCGCATCAAACGTATCGCTCATGGATCAGCCCGCGGTATCGACCATGCCGTGGCGCACCGCCAGCAGGGTCAGTTCCACATCACTGGTGACACCCAGTTTCTCGTAGATGCGATAGCGGTAGGTATTGACCGTCTTCGGCGAGAGGCACAACTTGTCGGAAATGTCCTGCACCTTGTGGCAATTGACCACCATGAGGGCAATCTGCATTTCTCGCTCGGAGAGTGTCTCGAACGGTGAGCTACCCGCCTGCGGACGCAAGGCCTTGATCGCCAGATCCTGAGCCACGCTGGGCGTCAGATAGGTACGCCCGGCAAATACCTGGCGAATAGCGCTAACCATTTCCTCCTGCGAGGCGCCCTTGGTCAGGTAGCCACTGGCGCCTGCCTGCAACAGGCGAGAGGGAAACGGGTCCTCTTCACAGACAGTCACCGCAATGACCCGGCACTGCGGCAGGCTAACCGCCATCTTGCGGGTCGCTTCCAGGCCGCCGATACCCGGCATGCGCACATCCATCAGCACCACATCCGGCTTGTGGGTGCGCGCCAGCTGCAGCGCCTCCTCCCCCGAGCGGGCCTCGGCAATCACCTGCAGGCCATCGACCTCCTTGAGCAGCTGGGTGATGCCTCTGCGCACCAGGTCATGGTCGTCTACCACCATCAGACGGATCACCGATCACCTCACCCACAGCCGCACGGCCGAACAAAGAGACACAGTCGTGCACAGGGCACGAGACAGACGGCATTCTACACGTTTCGTCTCGCTTGGCACTGCAACTGCTCCTCAGGCAACTTGCCTGTGGTCAATGTCACGGTGGCGATTTATCGGCAGCATGGGCATCCTTGCCACTCTCTCAATTGGCGTCCTGCTTCGCGACGCCTGCTGTTTCATAGGTCAGTGATGTCAGATTTTCAGTGCGCCAGACTCGACTGGGATGAACAAGGCCAGCCGTTATCCAGCGAATTCGATGATGTGTATTTCTCCCGAGCCAGCGGCTTGGAAGAAACCCGCCATGTATTCCTGCAACACAACCAACTGGCAGAGCGCTTTGCCCAACTCAGTCCCGGCAGTCATCTGGTTATCGGCGAAACCGGTTTCGGTACCGGGCTGAATCTGCTGTGTGCCTGGCAATTGTTCGAACAGCATGCACCTAACGGCTGTCAACTGCATTTCATCAGCACGGAAAAATACCCGCTGCGCCGGGATGACTTGCGTCGCGCCCTGGCGCTGTGGCCGGAACTGGCTGACTACAGCAGCGAGCTGCTCAACCATTACATTGCCATTCACCCCGGCTTCCAGCGCCTGCATCTGGCCAAGGGCCGAGTCATCCTGACCCTGCTGCTGGGCGATGCGCTGGACAGCCTGCGCGAACTGGATGCCCAGGTGGATGCCTGGTTCCTCGACGGCTTTGCTCCAGCCAAGAATCCGCAAATGTGGAGCGCCGAGCTGTTCGCCGAACTGGCCCGTCTGTCGGCACCTGATGCGACACTGGCCACCTTCACCAGCGCTGGCTTCGTGCGGCGCGGACTGCAGGAAGCCGGCTTCTCGGTGGCCCGCGTCAAGGGCTTCGGACACAAGCGCGAAATGCTCGCGGGCCACTACCGAGGGCCGGCACAAAATCCCCATACGCCCTGGTATGCACGGCCACCGCAGTCTGGCGAGCAGCGTCAGGCGCTGGTCATCGGTGCCGGTTTGGCCGGTTGTTCGGCAGCAGCCAGCCTGGCCCGGCGGGGCTGGCAGGTAACGATACTGGAACGCCGCGATCAGCTCGCCGGAGAAACCTCCGGCAACCCGCAGGGCATGTTGTACATGAAGCTGTCCGCGCATCACACGCCGCTCTCTCGCTACATTCTCAGCGCTTTCGGCTACAGCCGTCGGCTGCTTCAGCAGCTTCCCGAGGGCACCTCCTGGTCACCCTGCGGGTTACTGCAACTGGCCTACGACGACAAGGAGCGCGAGCGCCAGGCGCAATTGGCCAAGGCTTTTCCTGCTGACCTACTGCACCCGGTCAGCCAGGCAGAAGCCGAGACGCTGGCTGGCGTGGCCCTGCCCTGGGGAGGGCTGTTCTATCCGCAAGCCGGCTGGGCCAATCCCACCAGCCTGTGCCGGCAACTGGCTGAACACCCGAATATCCGTGTCCGCCTGGGCTGCGAAGTCAGCCGGCTGCAACGCGTCGATGGCCAGTGGCAAGCCTGGCAAGGCAACGACGCCCTGGCCAGTGCACCGGTACTGGTACTGGCCAGCTCAGCCGAAGCCGACCGGCTGCTACCCGAGGCCGAGCTGCCACTCAAACGAATTCGCGGCCAGGTAACCTGCGTCCCCGTCACCCCGGCCAGTCGTGCTCTGCGTACGGTGGTCTGCGCTGAAGGCTATGTGGCTCCGCCCATGGGAGACGTGCACACCCTGGGCGCCAGCTTCAGGTTCCACAGCGAAAACCTGGCCCTGAGCCCAGAAGAACATCAAGACAACCTGCGCCAGCTGCAGGAAACCTCGCCTGACCTGGCCGAACGCCTTTGCCTGGATGAGCTGGACGTCCGCCATCTGGACGGCCGCGCCGGATTCCGCTGCACCAGTCCCGATTACCTGCCACTGGTCGGCCCGCTGGCTGCTAGCGATAGCTTCAAGCAGACTTACCAAGCACTGGCACGTGATGCACGTCTGCAACCGGATGCACCCTGCCCCTGGCTGGAGGGGTTGTACCTGAGCACTGCTCATGGTTCGCGAGGACTGCTCAGTGCCCCCATGGCTGGCGAACTATTGGCGGGCTGGATCAACCAGGAACCGCTGCCCGTGCCACGCGCCGTCGCCGAAGCCTGTCACCCCAACCGTTTCATGCTGCGCAAACTGATCAGGGGACAGTCGTGATGCCTCGCCTGGCCATTGCCGATTGCCAGGAAGTAGCAATGCAAACATACTCACGGCAGTATCCTGAGACGGAGATAAGCCGATGCGTTTAGCCCTATTGCTTGCCGCCCTGCCCAGCCTGGCGCTGGCCCAGCCCACCACTGACGATAGCCACCTTGCGCAGCAGGCCGCGCAGTTGATCCCCGCGTTTCAACAGCAACTGCTAGCCACCGTCAAACAGGCCGTAGAACAGGGTGGTCCGGCACAGGCCGTGCAGGCATGCCAGACCCTGGCGCCACGCATCGCCGCAGAGCACAGCCAGCAGGGCTGGCAGGTCGCTCGCACAGCGCTGCGCGTGCGTAATCCGGCGAATCGCCCTGACGCCTGGGAGTTACAAACCCTGCTGGACTTCCAGCAACGGGCAGCGGCGGGCGAAGACCTCAGCCAAATGACCGCAAGCACTACCCTGGATGGCGAGTTTCGCTTCATGAAAGCCATCCCGACCGGTGAACCCTGCCTGGCCTGCCACGGCAGCGAAATCAAGGCAGAACTAGCCACCCTGATCGACCAGCGTTACCCCGACGACCAGGCCCGCGGCTTCCAGGCGGGTGAATTGCGTGGCGCCTTCAGCCTGCGCCGAACCGTGGAGAACACCCCATGACCGACAATATTGCCGCCGCCCATCAGGACGCCATGCTCAAACGCCTGGCGCGCATCGAAGGGCAGATTCGTGGCATTCAGGCGATGATCCGCCGCGGTGACAACTGCGAGGCCATCGCACAACAGTTCGCCGCCTCCCGCAAGGCGCTGGACAAGGCTTATCAGCAGATGCTTGCCTGCCTGCTTGAGGAAGCCGTGCTCAACCCTGAACTGGACAGCACAGCAACCCTGGCACAGGTACGGGCCATCTTTACCAAGTACACCTGATGCCCGCGCCGGCCTTGCAGCGAGCCACACCATGCTGATTCCCCATCACCAACTGGCTGACGACACCCTGACGCGCCTGATTGAGGATTTTGTCACCCGTGACGGCACCGATCACGGTGACGAAACGCCCTTGCCGGTACGCGTGGCACGGGTACGCCAGGCGTTGGCAAAGGCCGAGGCAGCCATTCTCTATGACCCGGACAGCCAGCAATGCCAGTTGCTGGCCTGGCATGAACTGCCCAAGCCATGGCGGGATGAATTGCGCTGCCTGCAGCAGGAAGACCACGACCGGTAACCGCCGACCGGCAAGGTCGGCGGTTACCCGGATCAGAACAGCTCGTTGCGCGCCGCTTTGTCGAGTAACAGAGCAGGCGGCAGGAAGCGCTCGCCGTACTGCTCAGCCAGGTACTGGGCGCGGGCGACGAAGTCCTGCACACCGTACTGGTTGATGAACTGCAGCGCACCACCGGTCCAGGCGGCAAAGCCGATGCCGAAGATCGAGCCGATGTTTGCATCGGCGGTCGACAGCAAAACGCCCTCTTCGACGCATCTCACCGTTTCAATCGCCTGGATAAACAGGATGCGGTCACGCACGTCCTCCTGGGAGATCTGCGCATCGGTTTTCTCGAAGCGCGCCTTGAGCTCCGGCCACAGGTGTTTCTTGCCACCGGCCGGGTAGTCGTAGAAACCGCCACCGGCGGCTTTGCCCGGACGCTTGTACTCCTGCAGCATCAGATCGATCACGGCGAAGGCCGGATGCTCGGGGATGGCTTTGCCTTCGGCAGCGAGGTCGGCCACGGTCTGCTTGCGGATGTGGTCCATCAGGCTCATCGACACTTCGTCGCTGATCGCCAGCGGGCCCACCGGCATGCCGGCCTTGCGCGCCTCGGCCTCGATCATCGCCGCGCTCACGCCCTCTCCGAGCATGGCGATGCCTTCGTTGGTGAAGGTGCCGAACACGCGGGAGGTGAAGAAGCCGCGGCTGTCGTTGACGACGATCGGGGTCTTCTTGATCTGCAGCACGTAGTCGAAGCCGCGCGCCAGGGTCTCGTCGCTGGTCTTCTCGCCCTTGATGATTTCCACCAGCGGCATCTTGTCGACCGGGCTGAAGAAGTGCAGACCGATGAACTTCTCCGGCTTGGCCACGGCAGTCGCCAGGCCGGTGATCGGCAGGGTCGAGGTGTTGGAGGCAATCACGGCATCGGCCAGCGCGGCGCGCTCGGCGGCGGCAGTGACCTTGGCCTTGAGGTTACGGTCCTCGAACACCGCTTCGATGATCAGGTCGCAACCCTCGAAGTCGGCTTCGCTGTCGGTCGCCTTGATGCGGGCCAGGAAGGCGTCGCGCTTCTCCGCCGTCATATGGCCCTTGCTGACCTTTTTATCCAGCAGCTTGGCCGAGTAGCTCTTGCCCTTCTCCGCCGCTTCCACGGACACATCCTTGAGCACCACCTCGATGCCGGCCGCGGCCGACACATAGGCGATACCGGCGCCCATCATGCCGGCACCGAGCACGCCGACCTTCTTGGTCTGGTACTTGGGATAACCCTGCGGGCGCGAACTACCGGCGTTGATGTCGTTCAACTGGAACCAGAAGGTGCCAATCATGTTCTTGGCGACCTGGCCGGTGGTCAGCTCGGTGAAGTAGCGCGCCTCGATGATCTGCGCGGTGTCGAAGTCGACCTGCGCGCCCTCGACGGCGGCGCACATGATCTTCTCCGGCGCCGGGAAACAGCCCTTGGTCTTGTCGCGCAGCACGCTCGGGGCGATGGCCAGCATCTGCGCCACGGCCGGGGTGCTCGGCGTACCACCGGGGATCTTGTAGCCCTTGGCATCCCACGGCTGCACGGCACTCGGGTTGGCGGCAATCCAGGCGCGAGCCTTGCTCAGCATCTCTTCCGGAGTCGCGGCGATGTCGTGGATCAGGCCGGCCTTGAGCGCGGCATCCGGGCGCACCTTCTTGCCTTCGGCCAGGTACGGCAGCGCCTTCTCCAAACCCAGCAGGCGCACCATGCGCACCACGCCGCCACCGCCCGGCAGCAGGCCGAGGGTCACTTCCGGCAGGCCCAGCTGCACGCTGGAATTGTCCAGGGCGATACGGTGGTGACAGGCCAGGCAGATCTCCCAGCCGCCGCCCAGCGCGGCGCCGTTGATCGCAGCGACCACCGGCTTGCCCAGGGTTTCCAGGCGGCGCAGCTGGCCCTTGATGTTGAGGATCATCTCGTAGAACGGCTTGGCGTCGGCCTTGGTGACCTTGATCAGCTCGTTCAGGTCGCCGCCGGCGAAGAAGGTCTTCTTCGCGGAGGTGAGGATGACCCCGGCGATGGAATCCTTCTCGGCTTCCAGGCGCTCGACAATCTTGCCCATGGCCTCGCGGTACACCGCGTTCATGGTGTTGGCGCTCTGGCCTGGCATGTCCATGGTCAGGACGACGATATTGTCCTGGCCCTTTTCGTAACGGATGGCGTCAGTCATTTCTTTCACTTCCCAAATGTTCGGGGAGCGCTTCAAGGGCGTCACGAGCGAAGGTCAGGCTAGGCGGAAATCATTCGGAAAGCGGAGTTTGCTGGTGCAAATGAGCATTTCCGGAGGATTTCCAACGCCGCTTGGCCGAGCGCAGTAGCCCGTGATAGCTCCTTAAATACGCTCAATGATGGTGGCGATACCCATACCGCCGCCGACACACAGCGTGGCCAGGCCGTAGCGCAGCTCGCGCTTCTCCAGCTCGTCGAGCAGGGTGCCGAGGATGGCACAGCCGGTGGCGCCCAGCGGGTGACCCATGGCGATGGAGCCGCCGTTGACGTTGACCTTGCTCTCCGGCACGCCCATGTCCTTCATGAACTTCATGACGACGGAGGCAAACGCCTCGTTGACCTCGAACAGGTCGATGTCTTCCACCGACAGCCCAGCCTTGGCCAGCGCCTTGCGGGTGGCCGGCGCCGGTCCGGTGAGCATGATGGTCGGGTCGGTGCTGGTCACCGCGGTGGCGACGATGCGCGCACGGGGTTTCAGACCCAGCTCCTTGCCCTTGGCTTCGGAGCCGATCAGCATCAGCGCCGCGCCATCGACGATGCCCGAGCTGTTGCCCGGCGTATGCACGTGGTTGATGCGCTCGACGTGGGAGTACTTGCGCAGGGCCGTGGCGTCGAAGCCCATCTGCCCCATCATCTCGAAGCTCGGCTTGAGCTTGCCCAGGCCCTCTAGCGTGGAATCGCCACGGATGAATTCGTCGCGGTCGAGCAGCACGATGCCGTTCTGATCGGTCACCGGCACCAGGGATTTCTGGAAGGAACCATCGGCGCTGGCGCGGGCGGCCTTCTGCTGCGAGCGCAGGGCGAAGCTGTCGACGTCAGTGCGGGAGAAGCCTTCGAGGGTGGCGATCAGGTCCGCGCCCACGCCCTGCGGCACGAAGTTGGTGTGCATATTGGTCGCCGGGTCCATCGCCCAGGCACCACCGTCCGAGCCCATGGGGATGCGCGACATGGATTCCACGCCGCCAACCACCACCAGGTCCTCGAAGCCCGAACGCACCTTCATGGCGCCGAGGTTCACTGCCTCCAGACCCGATGCGCAGAAACGGTTGAGCTGCACGCCCGACACGGTTTCATCCCAGTCAGCCACCAGCGCGGCGGTCTTGGCGATATCGGCACCCTGGTCGCCCACCGGGGTCACGCAGCCGAGAACGATATCGTCGACCTGGCTGGTATCCAGCGCGTTGCGCTTCTCCAGGGCCTTGAGCAGTCCGGCCAGCAGATCGACCGGCTTGACGCTGTACAGCGCACCGTCCTTCTTGCCCTTGCCGCGCGGCGTGCGCACGGCATCGAAAATATAAGCTTCGGTCATGGCGTTCTCTCGTCTTGACGTTGTTCTAGGAGCACACCGGCAGGCGGTTGCGTGGTTCCCTACCTTACGCGCACGGCAAGCCCACTCAATGACCGAAATGCTCAGGCCGATTGACCGCTCGGCTCAGACGAATGGTCAACCGGCCTGGACATAGCCTAAAAAACCGGCCAAAGGCTCTGCCGTGCCTACTACAGCGACGCCTAGAGCTCAGCGGAATAGCCAGCCATTACAAGCCGGCAATGTCTTGTGGCAAAGCGTTCTAACCCGTTCACAGCAAGCCATCTAGGGTGAACAGAACAAGGACTCCCGGTGCTGCCCGGGATCTACCGGGACGGTGCTCGACGAGCTGTGTGCGCCTCCACTCACAAGAACAACAAGGCACGCCGTCATGTTCAAACACCCTGCAAAGCCTATCGACGCCAAATGGCGCCAGGCCAGCCTGATACTGACCGTGGTACTGATGCTACTGGTACTGCCAAACCTCGGCCTGTGGCTGAATTAGCCGAAATCGTTGAAAAACTCAGTCGTTGTACAGCGGGCTGTTAATGCTGCAGGTGGCCATACAGCTTGGCATACAGTCCGCCTTCGGCGATCAGGGCCTGGTGCTCACCCTGTTCGGCAATCCGCCCGCCATCGAACACCAGGACCCGGTCAGCCTGTTTAACCGCCGACAGCCGATGGGCAATGATCAGGGTGGTGCGACCAGCCAGGAAGCTGTCGAGTGCCTGGTGCAGGGCATACTCGGTAGCGGCATCCAGTGCTGATGTGGCCTCGTCGAGAATCACCACCTTGGGATCGGCCAACACCATGCGGGCAATCGCCAGGCGCTGGCGTTGCCCGCCAGAAAGCCGCACGCCGGCCCGTCCCACGATGCTGTCCAGGCCATCCGGCAAGGCGGCAATGGTCTCACGCAACTGGGCAATTTGCAGGGCCTGCCAGCATTGTTGATCGGAGCGTTCGCGCCCCATGCACAGGTTGGCCCGCACCGTGTCGTTGAACAGTGCCGGATGCTGGAGCACCACGGCCACGGCATCACGCACCTGCTCCAGGCCAATCTCCTCGATAGCCACGCCACCGTAAGCGATCCGCCCGTCCTGCGCCTGATAAAGCCCCAGCAACAGCTGCACCAGGGTACTTTTACCGCCGCCTGAAGCGCCCACCAGGGCCACCTTCTCGCCGGCCGCAATGTGCAGGCTCAAACCATCCAGCACGGGCTCGTCGCGGTAGGCAAAGCGCAGCCCGCTGACTTCAATGGACACGCTCTGCTGGCCGGCGAAGGGATCATGGCGCCCCACATAGGCCGGTTCGTCGGCCCGCGCCAACAGCTCGTTGATGCGCTGCAGCGCAGCACCCGCACCGTAATAGGCGTACTGCAAGCCCAGCAGTTGTTCGACAGGACCGATCATGAACCACAGGTAGCTGAATACCGCGAGCATCTGTCCGATCGACAGGTCGGACAACAGCACGGTCAGCATGGCGGCGGCGCGGAACAGGTCAATACCGAATTGAAACAACAGGCCGCTGGCACGCCCCGAGGCATCGCTTTTCCATTGCGAGGCCACAGCCCGGTCGCGCACCTCACGGGCGCGCTGGCCTAGGCGACCGAGGAAAAAGCCCTGGCGGTTCCCCGCACGGATTTCCTGAATAGCCTCCAGCGTCTCGGTCAAGGCCTGGGTGAAGCGCGCGGTGCTGTCGTTTTCCAGCTTCTTCAGGTGCTTGACCCGCTTGCCCAGTTGCACCGTGGCGTAGATCACCAGCGGGTTGAACAACAGGATCAGTACCGCCAGCTGCCAATGCATCCACAGCAGGATCAGCGAGGTACCCAGCAAGGTCAGCACCGCCACCAGGAAGCGACTGAGCGTCTCGCCGACAAACTTGTCCAGGGTGTCCAGGTCGGTGACCAAGTGAGCACTCACTGTGCCGCCACCGAGATTTTCATATTCGCCCAGGGAAATCCGCTTGAGTCGCTCGATCAGGCGCAGCCGCAGGCGATACACCACATCCTTGGACAGTCGGGCAAACAGGCGCGCCTGCAATACATTGAGCAGCAAGGCCATGCTGCGCATCAGCAAGGTCAGCAGGAGCATCAAGCCGATATAGCCGGCAGCCTGCTGCCAGGCATCCGGCAACAGGTGATCCATCAGGCGCAGCGCGGCATCCCCCTCCCCGAGCAGGACCTCATCGACCAGCAGCGGCAACAGCAAAGGAATCGGCACGCTGCACAGGGTGGCCAGCACGGCGGTCAGGTTGGCCAGCCACAAGGCCTTGCGGTGGCGCAGCGCCAGCTGGCGGATCTGTTGCCAGTCGATCTGCTCAGGCATGCACAGCACCATGTGCCAGCCAGCGCTGCAACAGCGGCTGCAATTGTGCAAGCGGCTGATAGCCATTGGTCAGCAGGGCATAGCCGGAGGCACCGGCACCCAGCAAGGTCGGAAAGCCACTGATGCCCAGGTCACGTACCCAGGCGAAATCCGCCTCGGTCGCCTGGTGCAGTGCCGGGCTGTCGAAATGTTCGGCAAAGGCCCGCCGCGAGAAACCGACCTGCTCGGCCAGCGCCAGCAGCACGCGTGCCTGGGTCAGGTCCTCGCCCTGCTGGTAGAAAGCCTGTTGAATTGCCTGCAACAAGGCCCAGACTCGCCGCTCATCGAGCCGTCTCGCAGTGACCAGGGCACGGCAGGTCGGCTCGGTGTCGTAGACGAAACCGGGCGGTAGGCCTCGCTGGAAGTCGAAGAGCTGTCCGCTGGCGGCATTCACTGCTTGCCAGTAGCCGAGAATGCGCACCCGCTGGGCCGGGGTCAGGCTGGCTTGCTCACGCCGGAGACCACCGACCCGCAACTCCACCCCCACGCCAAGGGTGGCGGCCTGTTCAACCAGCGCCCCAAGTACCGGGGCAAAGCCCCAGCACCAGGAGCACAACGGGTCCATTACGTAGATAAGGCGAGCATCCGACATCGGGCAGTCATCCCCACGGATCAGCAAGAAGAAGGTGCAGGGTCCCGTCAGGCGTGCTTACTGCCACCGCTGCATTTGGGCGACAAAGGCGCCTGTTGGCCTTCGGCCTGCCATTCCTCGGCGGTGTAGGGATGAATCGCCAGGGCATGGATCTGCCCCATCAGCTCACCGAGCGCCGCGTACACCAACTGGTGACGACGCACCTTGCTCAAACCAGCAAACCGGGGGCTGACCATGATGACTTTGTAATGGGTCTCGCGGCCACGGCTGTGCATGTGACTCTCATCCAGCACCTGTAGCCATTCTGGCTGGAGCTGCGCGCTGAGTTGCGCTTCGATCTGGGCTTGCTTGTTCATCATCAGGGTTTCTTCCGCTTATCCAGTTCGCTGCCAAGCTCACTCAGCAGCTGATTGACCTTGGGAACCGCCGCTTCCAGGCGCTGCTGGGTCAGGCGCGCCGATTCAGCCGTCAGTTGCGGCATGTTCTGCAGCACTTTCTGGCCTACTGGCGATTGGTAGAAGGCCAGCAGCTGGCGCAACTCCTCCTCGCTGAAAGTATCGGTATACACAGCGATCAGGTCACCCTTGAGCTGCTCCCAGCCGATCACCCGGTCCAGCTCGGCATTGGCCTGGGCCTGGTAGCGCTCCAGAAGTGCCTGCTGCTCAGCCGGCGCGCCAGCCTCTGCAAAGCGCTGGGCGAACATTTGCTGCACCTGGGCGTACACCGGCAGGGTCAGTCGATCGGCACGCGCCAGCTTGAGAAAGCGTTCGGCATCGGCGGCATGCTGCGCAACATCGGCCTGCGCCAGGGCGCTGCAAAGGGTCAGGCCCAAGGCAACAAAACAGGTAGCAAAGGGTTTCATCAGGCGTTCCGCTGGGCGATAAAGGCCCTGCATTCTGCGCCCATCACCGCCCCGGCTCAAGTCGCCGAGAGCGCCTGGCGGCGTTGCCGTCGCCCGCGATAGCTACGCACCAGGCTCGGTGCCAGTGCGGTAGCCGCCGACCCCAGCACCACCAGCAAGGCGCCCAGGTAGGCCAACAGGTTGGCATCTTCTGCCGCCACTCGCTCCGGCCACAGCGCAGCGGCAGCGGCCACCGCAGCGAAGGTCACCAACGGCGTCACCGCCAGCGCGGCGCTGACCCGTGACGCCTCCCAGTGCGCCAGTGCTTCGGCAAAAGCGCCATAGGCCACCAGGGTATTCAGGCAGCAAGCCAGCAACAACCAGCCCTGCAGCGGGCTGAGCTGCAACGCCTGCCAGGGATGCGCCCAGGGCGTAAGCAGCGCGGCACAGGCCAGGTAGATGACCATCATGATCTGCACGGAATTCCAACGGGTCAGCAACTGCTTCTGGGCCAGTCCATAGAACGCCCACAGCAAAGCCGCCAGCAGCACCGTGAGCACACCCAGGCTGTACTGCCCCAGGCCGCCGAACAAGTCATCCAGACGCTGGTTGAAGAACAGTGCAAAGCCCAGCAACAACACCAGCAAGCCCAGCCCCTGCAGGAGACTAAAGCTTTCCTTGAATACCCACAAACTGCCCAGCAACAGCAGGATGGGAGCCACCTGGATGACCAGCTGCGTAGTGCCGGGACTGAGCATGTTCAAGCCAACCAAATAGAGCACGTAGTTGCTGGTCAACCCGGCTATGGCCAATACCACCAGCCAGCGACCGTTACGCCCCAAACGGCTGAAGGCCGGCAGCTGACGCCGCGCCGCCAACCAGGCCAGCAGTAACAACCCCGCTACCAGCAGGCGATACCAGGTCACGGTGACCGGGTCCATGACCTGCAGTACGGTTTTCAACTTGATCGGCAGGATGCCCCACAGCAGCGCGGTCAATAGTGACAGCAACAGACCATAGAGCCAGCGACCGGAGGATGTATGCATGAGGTATTCGCCTTGTCAGGCAAGCGCAGGCAGGACCTGGATCAACGCTTGCAAAGCGGCATTCTAGAGGTTGCGTGAGACTGACCACAGAGACAGTTTCAGCGCGTTGTCCGAGACAACTGTACTGGCTGACCTTTGGTCGGCTGTACGTGCGGCGATTATTCGACGGATTATTCTGAAACTGTCGAAAACCCGTCAGGAGGATTGGCAGATGTACGGCAAGCGCGCACTAGACTCCACGCCCAGCGCCCACTATCGCAGTGACCGGCTTTGCTCGGTGAATGGCGAGTATTTTTTCGCTACCCGCGAAGGCACCCTCGAAGGTCCCTTCTACACCCGGGTCGATGCCGAACGCAGCATCGCTTTCTACATACGACAAATGCAGCAGTTCGCGCAGATGCCCAACCTGCGCCTGCAATGAGCCTTCGCTCAGAGCAGGCGCAGTGAGCCGGGCCTGTTAGCGCTTGCGGCCAAACCCAGGACGTTGGCCGTCCTGGGCAGCCGGAGCACGACGACCGGCCGGACGCGGAGCAGCTGCCGGCTCGCTATCCAGCGGCGGACGTGGCGTACGTACACGCGTGGGTTTGTCAGCTTCCTGGCGTGCCGGGCGCCCGGCCTGCGGCTTGGAGGCTGCAGGACTGCGCGCCGGACGCTTGTTGTCGTCGAAATCGGCACGTGACTTGGCGCGCTTGTCCACCGGCTTGATCAGCTTGCGCTGCTGGCGTACCAGCTTTTCACGCTGCTTTTCCTTGAGCTCCGGCAGCGCTACCGGAGTCAGGCCGACTTCAGCACTAAGCACGTCCACTTCACGCTGACTCATTTCACGCCAGCGACCAACACTCAGCTCCGAAGTCAGGAACACCGGCCCGAAACGCACACGTTTGAGTCGGCTGACCACCAGCCCCTGGGATTCCCAAAGGCGGCGTACCTCACGGTTGCGTCCTTCCATGACCACGCAATGGAACCAGCGATTGAAGCCTTCGCCACCCGGTGCCTGCTGGATGTCGCTGAAGCGCGCCGGACCGTCTTCGAGCATGACCCCGGTTTTCAGACGTTCGAGCATTTCCTCGTCGACTTCACCACGCACGCGCACGGCGTATTCGCGGTCCATCTCGTAGGATGGGTGCATCAGCCGGTTGGCCAGCTCACCATCGGTGGTGAACAGCAACAGGCCCGTGGTGTTGATGTCCAGGCGGCCGATGTTGATCCAGCGGCCATGGCGCAGGCGCGGCAGGCGATCGAATACCGTAGGGCGACCTTCCGGATCGTCACGGGTGCAGACTTCGCCTTCCGGCTTGTTATAGATCAGCACGCGGCGGCTTTCTTCGCTGCCTTCATCGCGCTTGAGCAGACGACCATCGACACTGATCGCGCTATGGCGGCTGACCCGCTGGCCCAGGCTGGCCAACTGGCCATCCACCTTGACCCGTCCGGCGCTGATCCAGGCCTCGATATCGCGACGCGAACCAAGACCCATGCGGGCCAGGACCTTTTGCAGTTTTTCACCCGCCGGGCTGACGGCTGTTTCGTTGGATTCGTTCATGCTGGGCACCTCCCGGTGTATCAAAGCGTCATCCGCCGCGCCGGCAGGCTGCACGACGCGGTGGCGCATCATACGCACTTGCCCGGCGTAACGCACGTTGCCGGGACCGACGGCATTCAGACAGGCTCAGGCTGCCCCTCAAGGCTGTCACGCAGATCGTCGAAGTCGGTCTTGAGCCCCTGCTCCATCTGATCCAGTTCGACCAGCAGGCTGCGAAAACTGGTTTCCTCGGCAGGGGCCGCAGCGGGCTGCGTCGCTTCCTCATCCAGGCTGGCATCGGCCAGGGCCTGCAAGGCTGCCGGCACCTCATCCTCGTCTTGCACTGCTGGCTCACCGACAAGGTCACGCAGCACGGCCAGGGGTGGCAACTCATCAAGGTTCTTCAGGTTGAAGTGATCCAGAAAAGCCCGCGTGGTGGCGAACATGGCCGGTCGGCCGGGCACGTCACGATGTCCGACGACACGCACCCATTCACGTTCCAGCAGGGTCTTGATGATCTGACTATTGACTGCCACGCCGCGCACATCCTCGATCTCGCCACGCGTGATCGGTTGCCGATAGGCAATCAGCGCGAGGGTCTCCAGCAGTGCCCGCGAATACCGCTGTGGGCGCTCTTCCCAGAGCCGGCCTACCCAGTTGGCATACTCTGCACGCACCTGCAGTCGATAGCCGCTGGCCACTTCACGCAGCTGCATGGCGCTCTCCGCACAGCGTTTATCCAGCAGGGCCAGCGCCTTCTTGAGTTGGGCCGGGGTGGGCCGCTCGTGCTCCTCGAAGAGTTCAGCCAGCCGCTCCAGCGACAGCGGCTTGCCACTGGCCAGCAACAAGGCTTCGAGAACGGGCGCCAGGTGTTTGGGATCGGCGGGGTTCATGCAAACTCGGACCTGTAGAGGAAGTCAGTGACTGCGGGCGCGCACATGGATGGGCGCAAAAGGTTCATTCTGCACCAGTTCAAGCAAGGCTTCCTTGACTAGTTCCAGCACGGCCATGAAGGTCACCACCACACCCAGGCGCCCTTCTTCCGGGCTGAACAGGGCAACAAAGGGCAGGAAGGCGCCGCCACGCAAGCGTTCCAGCACCTCGCTCATACGCTCGCGGGTAGACAGGGTTTCCCGGGTGATCTGGTGGCTCTCGAACATATCGGCACGTCGCAGCACCTCGGCCATGGCCAGCAGCACGTCTTCCAGCGCCACCTCCGGCAGCAGCTTGCGGGCGCGCGCCTCTGGCGCGTCCAGACGTGGCACCTGCAGTTCGCGGCCCACCCGCGGTAGCTCATCAAGCCCTTCGGCAGCGGCCTTGAAGCGTTCGTACTCCTGCAAGCGGCGGATCAGCTCGGCCCGCGGGTCGTCTTCCTCATCCTCGACCTCGGCAGAGCGTGGCAGCAACATACGCGACTTGATCTCCGCCAGCATGGCCGCCATCAGCAGATATTCGGCGGCCAGCTCCAGGCGTACGCTTTTCATCAGCTCGACATAGCTCATGTACTGATGGGTGATCTCGGCCACCGGGATATCGAGAATGTCGATGTTCTGTTTGCGGATCAGGTACAGCAAAAGATCCAGCGGCCCCTCGAAAGCCTCGAGAAACACCTCCAGGGCATCCGGCGGGATATACAGATCCTGCGGTAACTCGGTCACCGCCTGACCGTACACCAGGGCCAGCTGCTCCGGTGCGCTCACGGCAGTTCCTCAAAGGGCGACGGGTCACCACAGCCCACACGCAGCACTTCGGGCTGGCCATCCGCCAGGTTGATCACCGTGGACGCCTCCAGGCCGCCGTAGCCACCGTCGATGATCAGGTCAACCTGCTTTTCCAGGCGGTCACGCATTTCGTAAGGATCGGACAGCGGCAAGCTGTCTCCCGGCATCACCAGGCTCACGCTCATCAGCGGCTCGCCCAGCTCCTCGGCCAACGCCAGCGCAATCGGATGGGCCGGTACGCGCAGGCCAATGGTGCGCCGCTTGGCATGCAGCAACATGCGCGGCACTTCACGCGTGGCGGCCAGGATGAAGGTATAGGGGCCGGGAGTGTGCGCCTTGAGCAGGCGGAAAGCCGCCGTATCGACTTTGGCAAACAGCCCCAACTGGGAAAGGTCGCTGCATACCAGGGTGAAGTTGTGCTTGTCATCCAGCTGGCGTAGCCGGCGAATGCGTTCCAACGCGGCCTTGTCGCCCATCTGGCAACCCAGCGCGTAGGAGGAGTCGGTCGGGTAGATCACCACACCGCCCTGACGAATGATTTCCACTGCCTGCTTGACCAGGCGTGGCTGGGGGTTTTCCGCATGGATCTGGAAAAACTGACTCACCGTATTGCTCCTTGTGCCGGCGCATGGCGCCGCAGGCACCACCATGCCTGACAGTGTACACAGCCCGCCACTGGCAGACCCAGCGCCTTGTGGGGTTCAGGCGACCTGCCGCAACGAGGCGAAGCGATCGCTGAGCAGCGGCAAATCATCCGGCAACGGGCGATACCAGCCGGGCTCTGACCAGGCTGTTTGCGCGTGGAAGTCGCTCCCGGCACTGGCCAGCAAACCGAACTCACGGGCCAGGATGGCCAGGCTACCCACCTGCTCAGCAGGCTGCAGGCCATTGCTGACTTCCAGGCCCTGGCCGCCGGCAGCGATGAACTCGCTGACCAGACGCCGTCGCTTGCTGCGGGTCATCTCGTAGTGCATTGGATGCGCCAGGCTCACCCAGGCGCCGGCGGCGCGCAGACAGGCAACCGCCTGTTGCAGACTGGGCCAGTGCTGTTTAACGTCCCCCAGTTTGCCAGCCCCCAACCACTTGCGAAACGCCTCGGCCCGGTCACGCACATACCCGGCCTGTACCAGAAAATCGGCAAAATGCGGGCGTGCCGGAGCATTGTCGCTATCCCCCAGCGCCTGCTGCAACGCGCGCGCACCGGCAAAGGCACCCGGCATGCCCTTCTGCGCCAGGCGCTCGCCGATCTCCTCGGCCCGCGCCCAGCGCCCGCGATGCACATCGCCAAGGGCCTGCTGCAGAGCAGGCGCCGCTTCGGCAAAGTCGTAGCCCAGCACATGAATGGTCGCCCCGCCCCAGGTACAGGACAGCTCGACCCCATTGACCAGCTGCATGCCCAGCGCTGCGGCGGCCTGACGGGCCTCAAGCAGCCCTTCCAGGGTGTCGTGATCGGTCAGCGCCAACACCCGCACACCCCGTGCGTGAGCATGCTGAACCAACGCAGTCGGGCTCAGGACACCATCGGATGCGGTACTGTGGCAGTGCAGGTCGATGTCGATTGGCATGGTATTTCCGGGCTTGCGGGCTATTGCCGTTTGCACGGCGCTTTCAACTATTATGCCGTGACAAATAGTCGCTGGCTGCGCCAATTGCCTGTTCCTGGCTTTTACTATCGCCCCAGCCCCTTTATTCAGGACCCTCTCATGTTGTACGCGATCATTGCCACCGACCACCCTGCCAGCCTCGCCAAACGCCTGGAAGCCCGCCCAGCCCACCTGCAGCGCCTGCAGGCACTGCAGGATCAGGGGCGGCTGGTACTCGCCGGGCCGCACCCGGCCATCGACAGCAACGACCCTGGCCAGGCCGGTTTCACCGGCAGCCTGGTGGTGGCCGAATTCGATTCGCTGGAGCAGGCCCAGGCCTGGGCAGCTGCCGACCCCTACCAGGCTGCCGGGGTGTACGCCGCCGTTCAGGTAAAACCTTTTAAACAGGTCTTCCCCAGCCAGGGCTAAGCCCAGGCCTGCCAACTATCCAGTCACCCGGAGCTGCCATGTCGCCAGTTCGTTCTCTGCTGTTGTGCCTGTCGTTGATCGCCCCTGTGCTACAGGCTGAGCCATTCAGCCTAGCCGCGACTGCGCCTCAGAGCAGCCTGGCTGAATCGCAGCTGCAAGAGCAGCTGGTCGCCGTTCGCCAGCAACTGCAAGTGGGCCAGGCCGAGCATGACGAACTGCAAAAAGCCCTGCAGCTAGCCCGCAATGAGCTGGATGCTGCACAGGTACAACTGCAACGCCTGCGCCAGGACAACCAACGTCTCAAGCTCAAGCTGCAAACCCTGCAAAGCCAACAACCCGCCGCACTACTCAACGAGCAGCAACGCTGGTTTGCCCTGGGCGCCGCGCTGGTACTGCTGACCTTGTTGCTCAATCGCCTGCTGCTGAGTCGTTCACGCAGCAAACACTGGCTGAACTGACTGTCATGCATGACGTATTGCTGATCGATGACGACATCGAGCTTTGTGAACTGCTCAGCCACTGGCTCACTCAGGAAGGTTTCCAGGTGCGCGCTTGCCATGATGGCCAGCAGGCCCGCGAAAACCTCGCCCTGCACAGCCCGGAAGCGGTAATCCTCGATGTCATGCTGCCTGACGGCAGTGGTCTGGAGCTGCTCAAGCAACTGCGCAGCCACTACCCTGAGCTACCCGTGCTGATGCTCTCGGCACGCGGCGAGCCACTCGACCGCATTCTCGGCCTGGAACTGGGGGCCGACGACTACCTGGCCAAGCCTTGCGACCCCCGCGAGCTGACTGCCCGCCTGCGTGCAGTGTTGCGGCGTAGCGGTGCGCCGGCCAGCCCCAGCCAGATCAGCCTGAATGATCTGGACTACAGCCCAGGACGCGGCGTGGCGTGCATCCGCGGCGAGGAGATCCCGCTGACGCTCTCCGAGGGGCGTATCCTGGAAACCCTGCTGCGCCAGCCCGGCGAACCGGTGGACAAGCAAACCCTCGCCCAGGCCGCCCTGGGTCGCCCGCTGACCCTTTACGACCGCAGCCTGGACATGCACGTCAGCAACCTGCGTCGCAAACTGGGCCAGCATGCCAACGGCCAGCCACGCATCATCGGCCTGCGTGGGCGCGGCTACTACTACGCCCCCTGAGCCCGTCCTTTACACAGCTTTTACCTTGCCCTGACCGCCACCACATACGGCCAGCCGTACACTGCAGGCATCCGGCACAGCCAAGCAGCCGGCCCACTCAAGGAGATATCCCGATGAAAAAATCCATGATTGCCGCGCTTTTCGCCCTGAGCCTGCCGCTGGCCGTACAGGCCATGCCGATGGGCGAACCGGGGCGCGCCGGCCAGTGTGAAATGGGCATGCACAAAGGCATGAAACACACCGGCCCGCACAGCCTGTTCAAGGCGCTCGACCTGAGCAAGGAGCAGCGCCAGCAGATCAACCATCTGATGCGCGAACAGATGGGCAGTGCCGCGCAAATCCACCAGCGCTACCTCGACAAACTGCCGGCCGCCGACAAGCAGGCCATGCAGGATGAACTCCAGGCCAAGCGCGATGCGCACCACAAGGCCATCCGCGACCTGCTCAAGCCTGAGCAGCAGGCCCAGTTCGACGAGCACCTCAAGGCCATGGAAGCCCGTCGCGCCGAGCGTGCCGAGTTCGAAGCCTGGAAAGCGCAAAAGAACCAGGCTGAGTAACCCTGACTGCGCCCGGCACCCGCCGGGCGCAGCATGTATTCCGCGAGGTAATCCATGGGCAGCATGTTCTGGCGCATTTTCGCCAGTTTCTGGCTGGCAATCGTTCTGGTTGCCGGCTTTTCCGTGCTGCTCGGCCGCGCCCTGAATCAGGATGCCCTGATCCTCGCCACCCATCCGGCACTCAAACAGCTCCCGGAGCGCTGGGTAGCCTATTACGAAGCGGGTGACTTCCCAGCGGCCAGGCGCCTGCTGGAACAACGCAAACGTCACCAGCAACTGGACGTCCAGGTACTCAACGAAGAGGGCCAGCCGCTCAGCGAAGGCACGCTGTTTTCCCGCGCGGCCGCCTTCGAGGCACGTGCCAAGCCACACCGTCTCCCCTGGCGGCGCCTCACCGAACAATACGAAAGCCCTACTGGCAGCGCTTACCTGTTCATCTATCGGATTCCCCATTCCAGCCTGCATGAGTGGCAACGCGGCAGCCTGCTCCTGCCGCTGGGTGCGCTGTTGGCGGCGTTGTTGGTCCTGACGCTGCTTAGCCTGCGCCTGACCCTGTCCATCACCCGCCCGCTGCAGAGCTTGCGGGGCGCCGTGCATGACCTCGGGCGCACCGCCTATCAGCAACAAAGCCTGGCCCGGCTGGCGACCCGGCGTGACGAGTTCGGCTTGCTCGCCGAGGACTTCAACCAGATGGGCCAGCGCCTGCAGGGCCTGATCGCCAGCCAGCGCCAACTGCTGCGCGATGTATCCCATGAGCTGCGCTCACCCCTGGCCCGCCTGAAGATTGCCCTGGCCCTTGCCGAGCGAGCCGACGAAGCACAGCGCCGCGCGTTGTGGCCGCGCCTCGACCAGGAGTGCAATCGCCTGGAAGCACTGATCAGCGAGATTCTTACCCTGGCCCGCCTGGATGCCGAGCCTGGCGGCAAGCAGGCCGTCGACCTGCCGGCCCTGCTACACAAGCTGGCCGATGACGCCCGCCTGCAGTGGCCCGAGCAACACCTTGAGCTGCATTTGCAGGCACTGCAGGTACAGGGTTGGCCGGACATGCTCGAACGAGCCATCGACAACCTGCTGCGCAATGCACTGCGCTTCAACCCACCCCAGCAGCCGGTGGAAATCCACCTGCTGCGCCAGGGCAACTGCTGTCGCCTGGATATCCGCGACCATGGTCCCGGAGTGGCCGCAGAGCACCTGGCACGTCTCGGCGAGCCGTTCTTCCGCGCCCCTGGACAAAGCAGTACGGGCCACGGACTGGGCCTGGCCATCGCCCGGCGAGCAGCGGAACGCCTAGGCGGCAGCCTGGTGCTGAGCAACCATGCACAAGGCGGATTGCTGGCCAGCCTGCTGCTGCCCCTCGAATAGGCCAAAAAAAACGGGAATCCATCGTTGGATTCCCGCAATGCAAAGCGGCCGCAGCCGCTTCAACC
Organism: Pseudomonas fluvialis; assembly: GCF_002835605.1. Taxonomy (NCBI): domain Bacteria; kingdom Pseudomonadati; phylum Pseudomonadota; class Gammaproteobacteria; order Pseudomonadales; family Pseudomonadaceae; genus Pseudomonas; species Pseudomonas fluvialis. Next base: position 180,839 of record NZ_PIYS01000003.1, read on the forward strand.
TCACCTGCGTTTGCTAAAAACGCCCATCCAGCATGGCAAACCCACCCGGGTATGTCCGTTGCGCTTTGTTGACCGATTGCAAAGAAATGTAAGTAGCCACGCACTGGCCGATACGCGCTCGACAGGTGACAATCCACCGATGTCTCTGCCCTATCCTTCCCATTGCCTGCCCTGCCCTCTGCCCTGGCACCTGCCGACCGAACTGGGCAGCCTGGCGCTGCAGGCCTGCCGCTATCCGCCGGTCCTGCCACTGCAGGACTTCGCCGACTGCGCAATCCACCTACCCACGCGCCTGGCGCAGGCGTCCAGCAAGCGCCAGGCGGAATACCTGGCGGGACGCTGTTGCGCACGCGCGGCACTCGCCGCACTGGGCTGCCCGGGCTGGGATGCCCCGCAACAGGCCAGCGGCGCTCCCGCCTGGCCAACCGGCAGGATTGCCAGCATCAGCCATGGCCAGGGCTGGGCACTGGCCGTGGCGGCCCGGCAAACACACTGGCAAGCCATTGGTCTTGATGTGGAGCGCTGCCTATCGACACAGCGCAGCGAGCGCCTGCTGCGCCAACTGCTTACCCCGGCGGAAATCAGCCGTCTGCCCGCACACCCCGAACACCGCGCCAGGCAGGTCACATTGAGTTTTTCCGCCAAGGAAAGTCTGTACAAGGCCCTGCACCCGCTGTGCGGCGTGTCGTTCTTCTTTCAGGACGCCGAGCTCGTGGCGGCAGCTGATGGTCAATTGCGCCTGCGCCTGCTGCGCGACCTGCACGACGACTGGCTGCACGGGCGGGAGCTGCAAGGTTATTACTGGACGCTGGAGGACAGCCTGGTCACCCTGGTGGTCAGTCCGGCGCCTGTTCAGACGCCTGGCAACGTGGCCAGATCAGGCTGAAACGCGCTCCGCCCAACCCCTGGCTGGCGCCCACCAGGGCGCGCCCAGCGTGCCAGTAGATGATTCGCCGGACAATCGACAGGCCCAGGCCGTGGCCACCGGAGGCCCGCGTGCGGCTGTCATCCAGGCGAATGAACGGGGTGAACAGGCGCTGCCAGTCGCTTTCCGGCACACCCGGACCGTCATCCTCCACATCGATACGGCAGCGCCGTGGGCCAATCTGATAGCTCACCTGCACGCAGGTTTCCGCATGGCGCATGGCATTGCTGACCAGATTCTGCAGGGCGCGGCGCAGATAACGCGGCTCCGCCTCGACCCAGGCACCCTGCTCTGGATCGTCGCCACAGGTGCCGACCTGCAAGTGGACACTGGCACGCAGTGGTGCCAACTCATCAAGCACCTGTTCGATCAGCTCGCGCAGGTTCAAACGACTGAAATGCAACGCCGGGGTACCCTGCTCCAGGCGCGCATAGACCAGCATCTCGTCAACCAGCTTGTCCAGCTCCTGAATATCACCGTCCATGCCATCCAGATAGCTGCGTCGCTGTTGATCATTGCTGGCGTCGGCAATCATCTCCAGGCCGAAACGCAAGCGCGCTACAGGCGTACGTAGCTCATGGGAAACCGCACGCACCAGCTCGCGCTGGATGGACAGCAGGCGCTGTAGCTGCTCGGCCATGCCGTTGAAGGCACCGGCCAGGCGACCCACCGCATCGCTGTCATCCGCAGCAACCCGCGCCTCCAGGCGGCCACTGGCAATCTGCGCGGCTGCCGCCGCCAGTCCCTGCAGACGACGCTCCAGCTGGCGCACCAGCAGGTAGGTGATCACCCCGATCAGGGTCAGGCCAATCGCACCAATCAGCAACAACAGATGGGTGGGATAGGGATTCATCTGATAGATCGGCCCGGCTTCCAATACCCAGGGCGTCTCGACGATACCCGCCAGCACGCGCATGCCATCGGCGCCCTTGTTGAGGGTCATCACCGTGTCACCTTCATCGATGCGCCGGCGCTGATCATCATCTACATCCAGGTCGGCCAACTCGACCAGGCGCAGCTCGTAGCCAAAGCCCTTGTCATCATGCAACTGGCGCAGGCGTTGCGGCTGCTCCTCGGCAGGATGCCGGCGCAATTCATCGATCAGCAGATACAGGGTGGCCCGTGCCAGCTGTTCGCTGATCTGCTGCACATCGGCACTCAGCACCAGGCGCTCATCAGTCGGCAACAGGCTGTGGATCAACACACCATGCGCGCCGGTGGGCTCCACCAGCACGCGCCCTCTCTGCAGCTGCTTACGCTGGCTGTTATCGAGGGTCAGCCGATCAATACGTTCCAATTGCAGGGGCACACCCAACAGACGCGACCAAAGCGCCAGGGCACGCCGCCGCTCCACCGGGGTCAGCTCACGCAGGTTGTCGGCCATCAGGCGAAAGGTGCCGTTGGCGAGGTTTTCCCGGTAATTGTCGACGCGCACCTGGTTGACCAGCTGCAAGGTGGCAAAGCCCAGCAGCGCAACCAACACCAGTACCGCCAGCAGCCCCCCGTAAACACGCAGGAAGATCGAGTTCATTGCGCCTCGGCCACGAACAGATAGCCTTTGCTGCGCACGGTCTTGATCAGTCGCGGGTGCATGGGGTCATCGCCGATCTTCGGACGGATGCGCGAGATACGCACATCGATGGAGCGATCCTGGCCGTCGTACTCGATACCGCGCAGGGCGTTGAAGATTTCCTCGCGCGACAGGATGCGCCCGGCATTGGCCGCCAGCAGCCAGAGCAGATCGAACTCGGCACTGGTCAGCTCGATACTCTGCCCGGCCAGCCAAGCCTCCCGCATGCCCTGGTCGATCTGCAGCGCACCGAACTGCAGGCGGCGCTGCGGCTCGCCAGACACGTCGAGACTGGAACCCTGCTGCTCGCTACGCCGCAACAGGGCACGAATGCGCGCCAGCAGCACGCGCGGGCGTACCGGCTTGCACACATAGTCATCGGCGCCCAGCTCCAGGCCCAGCACCTGGTCAAGGTCATCGGTTCGCGCGGTCAGCATGAGAATCGCCCCCGTATAGGCCGGGCGCAGCTTGCGGCAGATGCTCAGGCCATCCTCGCCAGGCAGCATGAGATCCAGCACCACCAGATCAGGCTGCTCCGCAAGAATGCGCTGCACCGCGCGCGCGCCATCGCCCTCGATGGCCACGTCCAGGCCATTGCCCTGCAGGTAATCGCGGGTCAACTCGGCGAGGCGCAGGTCATCCTCGACAATCAGGATACGACCGGCCTGTACTGCATGGGTCATGCCTTGCTTCCTCTAGGAGCGGGATGCGGCATTGTAACAACGCCACACAACGACAGGTGCGGCTCCTGCACAGGAGTTTTTTCGCCATCCTTGCGGCCCTTGCCACAAGCCGCAGCAGCCCTGCGCTCGCGCCATCCATCCCCACGCCACGCACAACAAATCCACACCTTATCCACAGATATTTTTATCAGTTCATGACTTGCATCATTGCCGTGCCAACACTATCTTGTGCCTCGCAAAGCAAAACTCACTAGATATTGTGTTCAGCACTCAGCAAGTCGCTTGACGACAGTGCACGCATCCGCACCTGTCAGGCACCTTGCAGACATGCACCGCATGGCTTGCCGGGCCATGCGCAGGCCACGGAAGGCTCAGGCAACGCCTCCCCCTTTCGTCCTGTTCACCGCACCAGGCATGTCCTGCGTCGGCAAGCGGCCCTTTGCCCACTGCTCTTACCTTGCCCATGGAGAACCCCATGCACACTGACAACCAGCAGCCTTCCGGCAGCGCCACGGCCCCCTTTGCCGACCTGCCCGCCAGCGACGAGCTGCGCGTCAATGCCCCCGGCCAACTGCGCGTGATCAAGCGCAATGGCAGCGTGGTGCCATACACCGACGACAAGATCAGCGTGGCCATCAGCAAGGCATTCCTCGCCGTGGAAGGCGGTACTGCCGCCGCCTCCTCGCGTATCCACGACACCGTGGCACGCCTGACCGCACAGGTCACCGCCACCTTCCGGCGTCGCCTGCCCTCCGGTGGCACCCTGCATATCGAAGATATCCAGGACCAGGTGGAACTGGCCCTGATGCGCGCCGGCGAGCACAAGGTTGCCCGCGACTACGTTCTGTACCGTGAAGCCCATGCACAGGCCCGCAAGAGCCGCCAGGCCAACATCAGCCAGGCACACCCAAGCATTCGGGTCAGCCATCCCGATGGCAGCCAGAGCCCCCTGGATCTGGGCCGCCTGCGCACCATCATCAGCGAAGCCTGCGAAGGCCTCAGCGAAGTGGATGCCGGGCTGATTGAGCGTGAGAGCCTGAAGAACCTCTACGACGGTGTCGCCGAAAAAGACGTCAATACCGCCCTGGTCATGACCGCGCGAACCCTGGTCGAGCGTGAGCCCAACTACAGCTATGTCACAGCACGTCTGCTGCTCGATACCCTGCGCGGCGAAGCACTGAGCTTCCTCGGCATTGCCGGCAGCGCCACCCATCACGAAATGGCCAGCCGCTACGCAGAAGCCCTGCCAGCCTATATCGTCAAGGGGGTGGAGCTGGAACTGCTTGATCCTCGCCTGGCCAGCTTCGACCTGCAGCGACTGGCCAAGGCACTCGACCACCAGCGTGATCAGCAGTTCGCCTACCTCGGCCTGCAGACCCTTTACGATCGCTACTTCCTGCACAAGGATGACGTGCGCTTCGAGCTGCCGCAGATCTTCTTCATGCGCGTCGCCATGGGCCTGGCTATCGAGGAGCCGCAGAAGGAAGAGCGCGCCATCGAGTTCTACAACCTGCTCTCCTCGTTCGACTACATGGCCTCCACGCCGACCCTGTTCAACGCCGGCACCCTGCGTCCGCAGCTCTCCAGCTGCTACCTGACCACCGTGCCGGACGACCTGGGCGGCATCTACAGCGCCCTGCGCGACAACGCCCTGCTGAGCAAATTCGCCGGCGGCCTAGGCAACGACTGGACCCCGGTGCGCGCCCTGGGCGCCTACATCAAGGGCACCAACGGCAAGAGCCAGGGCGTGGTGCCCTTCCTCAAGGTGGTCAACGACACCGCGGTGGCGGTCAACCAGGGCGGCAAGCGCAAGGGCGCGGTCTGCGCCTACCTGGAGACCTGGCACCTGGATATCGAAGAATTCCTCGAACTGCGCAAGAACACCGGTGACGACCGTCGTCGTACCCACGACATGAACACCGCCAACTGGATTCCCGACCTGTTCATGAAGCGCGTGTTCGACGACGGCCCCTGGACCCTGTTCAGCCCCTCCGATGTGCCCGATTTGCACGACCTGACCGGCAAGGCCTTCGAAGAGCGCTACGAGTACTACGAAGCCATGGCCGGCTACGGCAAGCTCAAGCTGCACAAGACCATCGCCGCCAAGGACCTGTGGCGCAAGATGCTCTCGATGCTGTTCGAGACAGGCCACCCGTGGATCACCTTCAAGGACCCGTGCAACCTGCGCAGCCCGCAACAGCACGTCGGCGTGGTGCACAGCTCCAACCTGTGCACCGAGATCACCCTGAACACCTCGCCCGACGAGATTGCCGTGTGCAACCTGGGCTCGGTGAACCTGCCGCAGCACATCGTCGACGGCAAGCTAGACCTGGAGAAACTGCGCCGCACCGTCAGCACGGCCGTGCGCATGCTGGATAACGTCATCGACATCAACTACTACTCGGTACCCCAGGCACGCAACTCCAACCTCAAGCACCGTCCGGTCGGCCTCGGCCTGATGGGCTTCCAGGATGCCCTGTACCTGCAGCAACTGGCCTACGGCTCGCAGGCTGCCGTGGAGTTCGCCGACCGCTCGATGGAAGCCATCAGCTACTTCGCCATCCAGGCCTCCTGCGAGCTGGCCGAGGAGCGCGGCAGCTATGCAACCTTCGAGGGCTCCTTGTGGAGCCAGGGCATCCTGCCGCTGGACTCGCAGCAGATCCTCATCGAGCAACGCGGCCAGAAATACATCGAGGTCGACCTCTCCGAGTCGCTGGACTGGGCACCGTTGCGCGAGCGCGTGAAAAAAGGCATCCGCAACTCCAACATCATGGCCATCGCGCCGACCGCGACCATCTCCAACATCGTCGGCGTCTCGCAGTCGATCGAGCCGACCTATCAGAACCTCTATGTGAAGTCGAACCTCTCTGGCGAGTTCACCGTGATCAACCCCTACCTGGTACGTGATCTCAAGGCACGCGGCCTCTGGGATGCGGTCATGGTCAACGACCTCAAGTACTACGACGGCTCCCTGCAGCAGATCGAGCGCATTCCTCAGGATCTCAAGGAACGCTACGCCACCGCCTTCGAAGTCGAACCGCGCTGGATAGTCGACGCCGCCAGCCGCCGCCAGAAGTGGCTAGACCAGGCACAGTCGCTGAACCTGTATATCGCCGGTGCATCAGGCAAGAAGCTAGACGTCACCTATCGCATGGCCTGGTACCGGGGCCTGAAGACCACCTACTACCTCCGCGCCCTGGCGGCGACCAGTACCGAGAAGTCGACCATTACCACCGGCGCGCTCAATGCCGTATCCAGCGGTGGCGAAGCATCGCTACAGGCCGCCGGGCCGGCACCGGTGCCCAAGGCCTGCAGCATTGACAACCCGGACTGCGAAGCCTGCCAGTGAGGCAAGCGGCAGCCTGCGTTGTCCGCGGAGATAACGCAGGCCCCAACACATTGCGCTGTTGTGCAGCCACGCAACAGCAACCAACAGCCGACCGGCCCGCCGGTCCCCACAAGGAGCTACTCACATGCTGAGCTGGGACGAATTCACCAAACCCGAAGACCAGGCCGCCCCCTTGCAAGCCGCCCTGCCGGTCAATACGCCAGACAGCCACAGCGATGCCAGCGTCAGCCAGGCCCGTGCCGTCAGTGCCGATGACTCAGCCGCCGTGGCTCGCGCCAAAGCTGCGCTCAATGAACTGGATATCCAGGAAGGCCTGGATGACCTGGAAGGCGCCGGTGCGCGCGTACGCGTCGACGAAAAACGCATGATTAACTGTCGCGCCGACCTCAACCAGCTGGTGCCCTTCAAATATGACTGGGCCTGGCAAAAATACCTGGACGGTTGCGCTAACCACTGGATGCCGCAGGAGGTCAATATGACCGCCGACATCGCCCTGTGGAAAAGTGCCGACGGCCTCTCCGAAGATGAGCGGCGCATCGTCAAACGTAACCTTGGCTTCTTCTCCACCGCCGACAGCCTGGTGGCCAACAACCTGGTGCTGGCCGTCTACCGCCTGATCACCAACCCCGAATGCCGCCAGTACATCCTCCGCCAGGCCTTCGAGGAAGCGATCCACACCCACGCCTACCAGTACTGCATCGAGTCACTGGGCATGGACGAGGGCGAGATCTTCAACATGTACCACGAGATCCCCAGCGTCGCGAAAAAGGCCAGCTGGGGCCTCAAGTACACCCGCTCGATCTCCGACCCCACCTTCCAGACGGGCACCCCGGAAACCGATCGACAGTTCCTCAAGAACCTGATCGCCTACTACTGCGTACTAGAAGGCATCTTCTTCTACTGCGGCTTCACCCAGATCCTCTCGATGGGCCGCCGCAACAAGATGACCGGCACCGCCGAACAGTTCCAGTACATCCTGCGTGATGAGTCCATGCACCTGAATTTCGGCATCGACATGATCAACCAGATCAAGATCGAGAACCCGCACCTGTGGGATGCCGCCATGAAGGACGAAGCGACGCAGATGATCCTGCAGGGCACCCAGCTGGAAATCGAATACGCACGCGACACCATGCCGCGCGGCGTGCTGGGCATGAACGCCGCGATGATGGAGGACTACCTCAAATTCATCGCCAATCGCCGCCTGACCCAGATCGGCCTGAAGGAAGAGTACCCAGGCACCACCAATCCCTTCCCGTGGATGAGCGAGATCATGGATCTAAAGAAAGAGAAGAACTTCTTCGAAACCCGCGTGATCGAGTATCAGACCGGGGGCGCGCTGAGCTGGGACTGATCAGGCCTGCACCGGCAATGCGCTTCCCCCCTGTCGGAAGCGCATTGCGCCTAACGGCAATTGCCCGCGCAGCCGTTGCGGGCACAGGCAGGTGCTTCGGGATTTTTCAGCACCCGGCTGTTGACCACACCCGCCGCACTCAATAGACGGGTTACCGGCGTCTCATCGGCAATCGCCGGATCAGCCGGCAAGCCACCCGCACTCCGCAACTCGCCCCAGGTACGCGGCTGCAACGACATGCCATGCCGTACTTCATAGACCTGGCCATTGGCCTCACAGCGATAGTCATAGGTTGGCATGCATAGAACTCCTCTAGGTACAGACTGTGATCGAGGCATTTTAGTCGGCGTGATGTGTACTGCGCAGCCCTGTATCGCGAACGATTAAACTACCCTCACCCGCCTTAGCCGAAACGACCCGTCCCGATGTTCACCTTACTGCACCTTAATACGCCGCCTGCGGAGTCGCTGAAGAGCCAGTTGCTGCAGATGGTCGTGGACTATTTCAGCGACCTCAGCCCACTCCCTTTGCAACCCAGCAACCCGCTTTATGCACTGTACCAGTACGTTCTGGGGTACGAAGTACACCTATACCTGCAAGGCATGGGTAGCGATGCCAACGCCAGCGCTCGTCTGCTGCTCGCCCTGGCAGATGAGGACCCTCTGCACGTGCTGGGCTTTGCGCTGTATCTACCCTGCATCGGCAATCCCCAGGCGGCCACCCTGCTTTACCTGGCCGTCAACAGCGCACAACGTCGCCAGGGCATCGGACGCGCCTTGCTGAAGCAGTTGCGCCTGCTCCATCCCCATCTTGCGCTGGCCTGCGTACCTAACCAGGTTGCCATGTTCCGCCAGCTAGGCTTTCAGGTACTGGGCGCACGCGGGCCTCAAGTGTTGATGAACAGTCAGGCACAAGCTGCCGATGGCTGGGTGGCCGTGCAAGACTTGCAGCCCATCTTCCAGTCGCGTGAAGTACGGCAGATTCATGCCTACCTGCTCAAACAACATGGCAGCCAGGCCATGCGACAGGCTGAGCGGCAACGTGACCGCCTGCTCGACCAACTGACTCGCCAAGCCCTGACCATGGCAGAACACCCCGGCAATCCTCCCATCATGCACTGATCAGGGAACCGCGCGGATCTTTGCACGGTCACATGACACACCTCGCTCACCTAAACGGATACGCCGTGTCAACTCGCTGACCAAGGATACGCCATGCTCAATCGACCACAGCTTCTACTTATTATGGCGTGCAGCCTGCCACTGAGCGCCTGCGCAACGACAGCCGAGACACTTGGCGCCTATCCGAGCACCCTCCCCGGGCTACAGCGCCATGTCATTGAACTGCCCGCCAAAGACCCCGAAAGCGATTACCAAGTAGAGCTGATCGCCGGCAAAACCCTACAGGTCGACTGTAATCAGCAGCGTCTGAGCGGCCAGTGGCAGCAACAGACGGTACAGGGCTGGGGTTATGACTACTATGTGCTGCAGAACGTAGGCCCAGGCATCAGCACACTAATGGCCTGCCCCGAGCAGGAACCACGTGAAGCCTTCGTACAAGTCGCTGGCGAGCCCCTGATGCTGCGCTACAACAGCAAGCTACCGCTGGTCATCTTTGCCCCGCACGATGTCGAGATACGCTACCGACTCTGGTCTGCCGGCCCCACTTGGCCGGCTGCCAGCCAGTAAGCACCCGCTCTACACAGCACTAGGGCGCAGCAAAGAGCGCGGTCCAATAGATACCCGCCGCGCTTTTCGGATCGACCGCATACGCAATGCCAGCCTCGCGGAAACGCGCATTCATCAGGTTGGCGCAATGTGCCGGGCTGTCCAGCCAGGCTTGCAGCACGCGCTGCGGGCTATCCAGGGCAGCCGCCAGGTTTTCACCCACCAGACTGGCACTGTAACCAGCCAACTCCACGCGATCGCCGGGAATACTGCCATCCTCACCACGATGCGCAAAGAAGTTGCGATTGGCCATGGCCCGGCTATGTCCTTCAGCCACCCCTGCCAGCACGGCACTCCAGCGCAGCGCTGGGGCGGCGGCAAACGCTTGCCCGCCACACTGGCGTGCCTGGCTGCGTGCGCTATTGAGCAGCACCAGCAGTGCCTCCCCTTCAGCACGAGGTGCATCCAGCCGGCTAGCCAATAGAGGGCGAGCCAAGACAATACGCCACTCCCGCCCCTCACGACTCAAAGCAAAATCGACAAATTCCGGACTAAGTAGCAGCGAGCAAAAACTGTCACGCAGTGCCTGCATGGCGCCCTGCACATCGCGCGGCCCAGAGAGGCTGATCGCCTGCACACTGGCCATTGGATAGCCTTTGGCTGCCACTTCAGCCTGCAAGTCCCCTGCAGGCTGCAACCCCAAACGCAAACGCTGCTCAGCGAACAACGGCGGCAACGCCTCAAACACCTGCTGCGCACACAGGCGAGGCTCACTGCGGTAGCTATTGACGGCAGCCAACAGCGCCGCCTCATCCGCATCTTGAGCAGAAGCCGCGCTGCACACTCCAAGCATTAGCAAACCAACAAGCCAGCGCATGTCGACACCCCACTCGGCAAAGTTACAAGACTGATTATCGATGGCGCTGTTCAGCGTGCATAGGGTGAATCACCAACCATTAAGTGAATCGCCCCTAGTTTCGTAGACACCTCCAAGCCTCATAATGAGGCCCATCAGGAGGTGCCATGAGCAACCAGCGTTACCCCGAAGAATTCAAGATCGAAGCGGTCAAGCACATCACTGAGCGCGGCTTGCGTGTTGCCGATGTGGCAGAGCGTCTAGGTGTGTCCGCGCATAGCCTGTACGCCTGGGTAAAGCGCTACAGCAAGCCCCAGGCACAGCGGAAGCAGGTAGATGATCAGCAAGCCGAACTGCGTCGTTTGCGCGCTGAACTCAAGCGAGTGACCGAAGAGCGAGACATCCTAAAAAAGGCCGCCGCGTACTTTGCCAAGGAGTCCGGCTGAAGTACGCCGTCATCAGTAAGCTGTCGGTGGAGTACTCGGTACGGCGTCTCTGTCAGATCCTCCAAGTACACCCCAGCGGTTACTACGCCTGGCTGGCCGAGCCGAAATCTGCACGCGCCAAGGAGAATCAGCGCCTGCTCGGGCTGATCAAGCATGCCTGGCTGGAAAGCGGCGGAGTCTACGGCTACCGCAAGATCCACGACGACCTGCGTGAGCTGGGCGAGTCCTGCGGTAAGCACCGCGTGGCTCGCCTGATGCGGACAGAGGGCCTGCGCTCGCAGACCGGTTATCGTCGGCGCCCCGGTTATTACGGAGGTAAGCCGACAGTGGCCTCGCCTAACCGACTGGAGCGGCAGTTCAAAGTCAGTGAGCCGAACAAGGTCTGGGTCACCGACATCACCTACATCCGCACCTATGAGGGCTGGCTGTACTTAGCGGTGGTACTGGATCTGTTTTCTCGCCAGGTGATCGGCTGGTCAATGAAGCCACGGATGTGCAGCGACCTGGCCATCGATGCGTTGCTGATGGCGGTCTGGAGACGCAAGCCCAAGCAGGAAGTAATGATTCATTCCGACCAGGGCAGCCAGTTCAGCAGCTCAGACTGGCAGAGCTTCCTCAAGGCCAACAACCTGATCAGCAGTATGAGTCGACGCGGCAACTGCCACGACAACGCGGTGGCGGAAAGCTTTTTCCAGTTGCTGAAGCGGGAACGTATCCGACGAAAAACCTACGGCACCCGCGAAGAAGCCCGCAGTGATGTGTTCGATTACATCGAGATGTTTTATAACCCCAAACGCCGGCACAGCAGCGCTATGCAGCTATCGCCAGTGGCGTTTGAAAAACGCTATTTCCAGAGCTTGGAGAGTGTCTAGGAAAGCCGGGGCGATTCAGAGTAAGCTTCCGGCACAAAGGTCTACGCATTTTCTTTGAATCTGGCTTAACCAAAGGCATCCGGGCCGACCACGCAAAGCGCCTGGGCCGAATGCTGAGTTTTATGGATAGAGCCAATGAACCCGCCGACCTAGACATCCCCGGTTGGCGGCTACATCCCCTAAAAGGGGAACTGGAAGAGTTCTGGTCACTCACCGTCAATGGAAACTGGCGAGTGATCTTTCGATTCGTGGGTAGCGACATCGAGCTCGTCGACTACCTTGACTACCACTGAACAGGAGGGGGTTATCCATGACCATGTTCAACCCACCGCATCCTGGTGAAACCCTGCTTGAGGACGTGCTCCCCGAACTGGGCATCAGCATTGCCGAGCTTGCCCGCCGCCTTGGTTTTGCGCGGGAATCCCTGTCTCGCATCTTGCACGGCCATGCGCCGGTCAGTCCGGACTTGGCTGTTCGCCTAGAGTTGGCCGGCATCGGCAAAGCTCGCACCTGGCTCGGAGTACAAGCCGACTACGACCTTTGGCAAGCCAGGCATCGCGAACAGCCGCACATCGAACGATTTGCTGCGATTGCTTAGTTCCGTAGCCTGAGCCTTGGCGCCCTCGTGGTAGCGGAACAGGTTGTCAGTGCCACTGGTAAGAATCCTCCCACAGGCACCTTCAGGCGTTGCAACCTGCAGCACGGCAGCCATCAGTCGAATACTCCATGGATTTCGTCCAGAGTGGGCTGACGCTCGTTCCGTACATGCTGGAGGCGTTCATGGCGAGGGATCGGGTGTTCAGGAGACTTGGTAAAACGAGCTGACAACCGAATCGGTTTACCCTGGCTGGCCGCCCGTTAAGCCCTGATAACAAACGTGAGCGAGGTCCTTCGCCCCCAAAGGCACTCGGACGAAATCGGCCTGAATAAATTAAGAAAAAATCAGTAGAATTGAAAAAAATTAAGATTTTCTTGTCTCACTCAAGAAAATCTGGGGGCCAGGGCCAAGCTAAAGGAATTTTTGACATGCACCTAGTCGGTTACGCTTGGCTACGCGAAGCCATGCAACTGTCCGCATTCCCCTTGCATCTGCCAGCGATTGTGCAGCCTGTCACTCGCTTGAAGAAGATAGGCCAGACCTTGGCTGTACCATCTGCCATCGCACCGGCTGCTGATGACTTGCTGGGCCATGTCCTCTTCGCGCTGAAGCATGAGGGGGTCAATCTTGCCATTCTGGCTCAGGCTCTGCCCAAGATACCAGTCGCAGCCCTGGAGAATGCCCTGCAGGAGGCGCCCAACGGCATCTACATTCGCAAGGCGTGCTATCTGAGAGAAGCATTCACCGGCGAGGAGGTTCCTCAGCATGCTCCGGTTCGGGGGGCTTTCGTGCCGCTCTTCGATCCCAAGCGCTACGTGACCTGCCCGGGAACTAGAAACTCCCGGTGGCGGGTGGAATTCAACGGCCTTGGCGACGTGGGTTACTGCGCCACCGTGGAAAGAACCGCCAGGCTGATCGAACTTCAGGAGCACGACATACTTGGCCGGGCGAAAGCCTTCATGGAGTCCCTGCCTCCGGTCATGATGGATCGGGCGATCAACTGGGCCTATTTGCATGAGACCAAGGATTCGTTCGCTATAGAACGCGAAGCGCCGAACGAGGACAAGTCTCGGCGATTCATTCACCTGCTACGCCAGGCACACGAACGCCAGCCGCTGACCGAGGAGTATCTGGTGGCGCTGCAGAACGCCACGGTATCGAACCCTTATGATCTAGCTGCGGCATTCAGGCATGAACAAAACCACCTCGCAGGAGCCCTTCAAGGGGCTGCCGGGGTGACTTACGTTCCTCCACCACCAGAGCTGTGCCGCGAACTGATGAAGCACCTCATGCAGTTTGCGAATGAGGCCCCCACCCAGATCGACCCGCTGGTAGCAGCTGGAATCATTTCCTTTGGTTTTGTATTTCTCCACCCCTTTATGGATGGAAACGGACGCCTATCCCGATTCCTGATCCACCAGGCACTTTGCCGCGCAGGCGCCTTGGAGAACGGCCTGCTACTGCCAGTGTCGGTGGCAATGAAACGTGAGGAGCGCCTGTATCTGGAGGCCCTGCAGGGATTCTCCCGCCCAGCCCGGGATTTCTGGGATGTGCAGTGGATCGACTTTGGCAAGTTGGCTTTCGACTTCCGGGGAGATGCAGCGATCTACCGCTACTGGGACGCAACTGCCTGCGTCATCTTCACCATGGAAATGGCTCAGCACGCCCTGGAGGTCGAACTCCGCGAAGAAGCCGCTTTTCTGGAGTGCTACGACGCCGTCTACAGGGCTGTGGATGAACGATTCGACATCCGCGGCAGCGACTTGGCGAATCTGGTGATGATGTGCCTAACCAATGATGGCTTTGTTTCGAAGCACCGTCGTAAGCAATACCAGTACACGGTACCCACTGAAGTCTTCGACTACATAGAACAGACTGCCCAGCAGGTTCTTAGCGAGCAACACGCGGCTCGAGAAACACGTCAATAGCCGCATCTTTTTATCGTTTAGGCGAGCTGAAAAAACCAATGCATTCAGAGCAGGCAACAGGTTTAAGAAACATAAAGAATGCTAACCATCAGTGAGCATTCTTTATGTTTCTTAAACCCAGACAGAATCAGTTTCAGCGCTCCCGCGGCCCCTTCCATTCCAGCAACGCCTGAAGCGGATCCAGCTCACCAACAAGCTCACGCGCTTGGGCGAGCTTATCCATAGCAATGCATCGCGCGGCTTCGGGCAGATTCGAAACGGAGCTCTCCGCATCACTGAAAAAGGCCTGGATCCGCTTTATGTCATCCCACTGCTTGATGGCACTCAACAAATCAGCTCTCGCCTGCTCCCTTGCCTCGTTTTGACGTCGAATCCGTTCTCTCTCCTCGAGCCGGCGTAACTGCTCCCTCCACTCCTGCTGCCGAATCCTGGCCTGCTCCTCGGCCTCTTCTACCAATCGGGCAATTACAGGCGCGGCGTCCGTGAGTTGCTGGACGATCTCATCCAGCTGGCCACGCAGCTGGCTTTGCTTGACCTCCTTCCAACTTTGAGACCAATCCGCACCTGGGTAGGGAGAGAAAGCCCTTATGCATAGACGGCCGGTCGCGAAGTCCATTCGGGTCGTCCAGTTCCAGGTTGAACTCAAGCGGCGTAGTTGCTGCGCCGAGATCTTCGAGGTAGGGATGTACTCACCATCGATATTCCGAGCCTCCGATTCCTCTGTCATCTCAAACAGCGTCAGCCCGATGGCAACCGTCCCGACGAAAACCACTGTGGGCTTGGAGGGTGACCACAACGCCGGATACCGGTGCCTTGGTTTCTTGGGTGGGTGCTCATGCTCATCAAACGAGGCACGGGCATAGGTGCGGTCACTCGGAGCAAACATCACGCGATGGCCGGCAGCCTCCAACTTGAGAAACAGCTGATTAGCAAGCTTGAGGGCAGGCTCAAGTTGCGATTTGGTCACCACAACATCTACCAGGCGCTGCTTCCCGGGCTTGAGGAAGCCCTGGTCGATGACGCGCCCCTGCTCAAAGACTTCATGCGCCCCCACAACAACAGGGTGCTGCCTTGATCGTGATATCCGGAGCTGTTCAGGCCTGATTTTACGCGGCACCGGTGCCTTCGGAGCCGGTTGAGAAACAGCACCAAGAGCATCTCCCCTGCGCCAGACCTGAAGATCACCAGGCCCAGCCTCAGGCAGCGGTGGCTGAGGACTTGGTATTCCATTCTCCAGCTTTACCCAGTGTCCACGCGGCGGCCGCGGGACATTCATGCGGGCACACACGCGCGCCAAGAAGCTGGAAGAAACACGGTGGTGATCCGCGATCTTGGTCATGGGACGCCGCCACACCTCTGCGTACATCTCCTCACGACTGACTGGGCCACCAGGGCTGGAACCAGGTTGCTGGGCTACCTCTTCGGAAGACACGTATCAATCCTCAAGCCTGATATCGCCGACCAGCCAACGGCTGGCCATACGCCACGATCCATCAGGTCAAACCGAACCAAAACGGTTGTTGTACCAAACCCTCCCCAGCCCCCTCCACCACGTTGTTCGCCCGGCGAGCAACGGACAGCATCTGCAGAACGGATCAGGGTCGATAAGGAGGCGATATTCATGCCCGCATCATCTGAACAGATAGCCGCACGCTTGATCAGCTGCCCACCCCGAATCTTGCGAGCCAGTGCGGCCCCCACCTACCTCGGCATGTGCCGCACAGAATTCAACAAAACCGTCCGGCCTTACGTGCGGGAATTCCGCATTGGCGTGCAAGGCATCGGCTTTGATCGCGAAGAGCTGGATGCCTGGGCAGACGCCTACATCGACCGGGCCATCATTGAAAAGGAAGGTGCCAAGGGACATGATCACTCCCGCAGCGAGCGCCAAGGAGAAAAACCATGGCGCGAAAAACCATTAGCGGCCTCTACCAAAGGAACGGGACCTGGCACATCGACAAGGTCTTCAGAGGTCAGCGAATTCAGGAAAGCACTGGATCAAGCGATAGGAAGGAGGCAGAGCAATACCTGATACACAAGCTGGAAAAGCTCCGGGAACAGAAGATCTACGGCATCCGTACGATCAGAACCTGGCGGGAAGCCGCTACGCGTTACCTGACCGAGTACAGGGATCAGCCGTCGATAGGCCTCACAGCCATCTATCTGGAGCAGTTGGACCCGTATATTGGCGACCAGCCTCTGACTCATGTCGACGACGAGACCTTGGCCCCCTACATAAGGGATCGACTCAAGAGCAGCAGAACCAGCGATGGCAAGTTGAAGCCTGGCGTCTCACACCGCACGGTGAACATCGCCTTGGAGCGCGTCATACGCATCCTGAACCTGTGCGCCCGAAAATGGCGTGATGAGCAGAAGCGTCCCTGGCTCGACGTTGTGCCGATGGTCACCAAGCTGGAAGAGAAGAAGACGAGGCGACTCCCCTACCCTATGTCCTGGGAAGAGCAGTCGACTCTCTTCGCCGAACTGCCTGATCATTTGCGCCGCATGGCCCTGTACAAGGTCAACAGCGGCTCACGCGAACAGGAGGTTGTGAAGCTTCGCTGGGATTGGGAGATACCGATTCCTGAGCTCAACACCAGCGTATTTCTCATACCGGCGGATTTTGGTGGCCGACATGAGAGCTCCGGGGTCAAGAACGGCGACGAGCGGCTCGTGGTGCTCAACAGCGTAGCCAAGTCGGTGATCGAGGGGCAGCGCGGGCTTGATCCGGTCTGGGTATTTCCTTACGGACAACCCGATCGAAACGGCAAGGCCACTCCAGTTCACCGGATGAACGATTCGGCATGGAAGAAAGCCAGGGTCAGAGCAGCGAAGAAGTTCCAGGAGCGTTTTCTGCGTCCTGCTCCACCTGGATTTGCTTCGATCCGCGTTCACGATCTGAAGCACACCTTCGGTCGAAGACTTCGGGCAGCGGGTGTGACGGAGGAAGACAGGAAGGCTCTGCTGGGCCACAAGAGCGGCAGCATCACCAGTCACTATTCAACCGCCGAGCTGGGCAAACTGATCGATGAAGCCAACAGGATTTCGGCTACCGACTCGCGTGGGCCGGCCCTGACAATTTTGAGGAGGATGGCAGGATGAAAAAAAGTCCCGCAAAAGTCCCTGATACAAAAAAGCCTGGTCATCACTGACCAGGCTCTAATGTAGGGATTTTTTGGTCGGGACGGAGTGATTCGAACACTCGACCCCTTGCACCCCATGCAAGTGCGCTACCGGGCTGCGCTACGCCCCGACTGTGCTTCGTTCTTGCTGAAGCGAGGCGAACTATACATTAAGCTGCTGAAAAGTGGAAGATTTTTTCAGGCTTTACGAAGCACGTTAAGCAAGTCTTCCAGTTCTACTATCATCTGACGCAGCATCTGTTTGTACTGCGTGGTGTCATCCTTCGCCTCATCTCCCGACAGTCGCTGGCGAGCGCCGCCGATGGTAAAGCCTTGATCGTATAACAGCGCACGAATCTGGCGAATCATCAGCACGTCCTGGCGCTGATAGTAACGCCTGTTACCACGGCGCTTGACCGGATTGAGCTGAGGAAACTCCTGCTCCCAATAACGCAGAACGTGGGGTTTTACGGCACAAAGTTCGCTGACTTCACCAATCGTGAAGTAACGTTTGCCGGGTATGGGCGGCAGCTCGTCGTTATGACTTGGTTCCAGCATACGCCTCAACTCTGGCTTTCAATTTTTGCCCTGGACGAAAGGTGACCACACGGCGAGCCGTTATCGGGATTTCTTCACCGGTCTTGGGATTTCGACCTGGCCGCTGACGCTTGTCGCGCAGGTCAAAATTGCCGAAACCGGACAATTTGACCTGCTCGTTATGCTCCAGGGCCTGGCGGATTTCCTCAAAGAACAGTTCTACCAGTTCCTTGGCTTCCCGCTTATTCAGGCCAAGCTCTTCATAAAGACGTTCAGCCATTTCAGCTTTCGTCAGAGCCCCCATACGCTACTTCCTTAACGTGGCGTTGAACCTTTGTTCGAGCGAGGTGAGGATATTTTGCGTTGTAGTGTTCACCTCATCGTCGTTAAGAGTGCGCGATGGATGCTGCCAGGTCAAGCCAACGGCAAGGCTTTTTCTTTGTGGATCAATACCTTTACCGTGATAGACGTCAAACAGTCTGAGGTCGGTCAGACAATCGCCTGCGGCTTCACGGATTACCGTTAACACAGCATCGGCCGGGATATCCTTGTCTACCAGCAGCGCCAGATCACGCCGCACTTCCGGGAAACGCGACAATTCGCGGAAGGCCGGCATGCGACCTTCGATGACCTGGCTTAGCAGCAGCTCAAAAAGAAAGACCGGCTGTTCGATATCCAGACGACGTGCCAGCTCCGGGTGCAAGGCCCCCAGATAGCCCACCAGCTGTCCTTCACGCTCAATACGCGCGGTCTGCCCAGGATGCAACGCCGGATGCTCACCCGGTACGAAACGGAAAGCACCCGCCGCGCCCGCACTACCCAGCAATGCTTCGACGTCAGCCTTGGCATCGAAGAAATCAACCGTTTCCTTACCGTGCGCCCAGGCTTCCGGCAGGCGCGCTCCAGTAATCGCACCTGCCAGCATGGCCTCTTGCTTCAGCTCGCCGAGTTGACCGACAAAGCGCAGACCGCTCTCGAACAGGCGAACGCGGTTTTGCTGGCGATTGAGGTTGTGTTGCACCACCTTGATCAGCCCTGGCCACAGCGAAACACGCATGGCAGCCATGTCCGCCGAGATGGGGTTAGCCAGCTGCAGCGGCACCACGCCCGGATTGAAGAGTTCGAACAACTTCGGATCGATGAAGCTGTAGGTGATGGCTTCCTGATAGCCGCGTGCCACCAGCAAGCGGCGCAACACTGGCAGTTCGGCGCGAGCTTCAGCCTTGCTTTGCGGAGCCAGGCGGGCTTGCGGATAGCGCACGGGCAGGCGGTTGTAGCCATAAAGCCGACCAAGCTCTTCGATCAGATCTACTTCAAGGCTGATGTCAAAGCGGTGACTCGGCACGCTGACCAGCCACTGAGCGGCGTCTTGTGCGACCACCCCGAGGCCCAACGCAGTAAGCAGGCGCTCGACCTCGGTGCCGTCCATCTCCATGCCGAGCATCTGGCTGATGCGGTCGGCACGCAGGGTGATCGGCGCGACATTCGGCAGATCGGCAGCGCTGGTCACTTCGATGATCGGACCGGCCTCACCACCAACGATTTCCAGCAGCAGCGCAGTGGCACGTTCCATCGCCTGGCGCGCCAGCTGCGAGTCCACACCACGCTCAAAGCGGTGCGATGAATCGGTATGCAGACCGTAGGAACGAGCCTTACCGGCTACTGCGATGGTGTCGAAGAAAGCGCTTTCCAGGAACAGGTCACGGGTTTTGTCACTCACGCCACTGTGTTCACCACCCATCACGCCTGCAATGGCCAAGGCACGCTGATGATCGGCGATCACCAACGTATCGGCGCGCAAGCTGACTTCCTGGCCGTCCAGCAGAACCAGCTTCTCGCCCTCCTCCGCCATACGCACACGGATGCCGCCATTGATCTCGGCGAGGTCGAAGGCGTGCATCGGCTGGCCGAGCTCGAGCATCACGTAGTTGGTGATGTCAACGGCCGCATCGATGCTGCGGATATCGGATCGACGCAGGCGCTCAACCATCCACAACGGAGTAGGCCTGGACAGGTCGACGTTACGAATGATGCGCCCAAGGTAGCGTGGGCAGGCTTTAGGGGCCAGCACGTCGACGGAACGGACTTCATCATGGACGGGCGCAACGGGCGCAACGGGCACCGCTGTGACCTGCGCGCCGTAGATGGCACCGACTTCGCGGGCCAAGCCGGCCAGCGACAGGCAGTCGCCACGGTTGGGAGTCAGGCCAATCTCGATGCTGGCATCGTCCAGCCCCAGGTAGCTGCGGATATCCTGACCGACTGGGGCGTCCGCCGCCAGCTCCATCAGGCCGCTGTTGTCGTCGCTGATCTGCAACTCCGAGGCCGAGCAGAGCATGCCCTGCGATTCGACACCGCGCAGCTTGGCCTTCTTGATCTTGAAGTCACCCGGCAATTCGGCGCCGATCATCGCGAAGGGAATCTTGATACCGGCACGCGCATTGGGCGCACCGCACACCACCTGAAAGGTCTCGCCACCATTGCTGACCTGGCACACGCGCAGCTTATCGGCGTCCGGGTGCTGTTCGGCACTGAGGATCTCGCCTACCACTACGCCGCTGAACTGGCCGGCAACCGGGATCACCGCGTCCACTTCCAGGCCGACCATGGACAGGCGGGCTACCAGTTCGTCACGCGACACCGAGGGATTTACCCAGCTGCGCAACCATTGTTCACTGAATTTCATCTTGTCTGTTCTCCTTCAACGATTCGGTAACAAGCAGGCGGCCTAGCGGAATTGCGCCAGGAATCGCAGGTCGTTATCGAAGAACAGGCGCAGGTCGTTCACGCCGTAACGCAGCATGGCCAGGCGCTCAACACCCATGCCGAAGGCAAAGCCGGAGTACTTCTCCGGATCAATGCCGCTCATGCGCAACACGTTCGGATGCACCATGCCGCAGCCCATGACTTCCAGCCAGCCGGTCTGTTTGCAGACCCGGCAGCCATGGCCAGAACACATCACGCACTGCATGTCGACCTCGGCCGACGGCTCCGTGAAAGGGAAGAACGAGGGGCGGAAGCGCACGCCCAGCGGTTTCTCGAAGAACACCCGGAGAAACTCCTCGATGGTGCCCTTGAGATCGGCAAAGCTAATGTCCTGATCGATCAGCAGGCCTTCTACCTGATGGAACATCGGCGAATGGGTGATATCGGAGTCGCAGCGATAGACACGCCCCGGGCAGACAATGCGGATCGGCGGTTGCTGGCTTTCCATGGTGCGTACCTGCACGGGCGAGGTATGGGTACGCAGCAGCATGTTGGCATTGAAATAAAAGGTATCGTGCATCGCCCGCGCCGGATGATGGCCGGGAATATTGAGTGCTTCGAAGTTATGGTAGTCGTCCTCGACTTCCGGCCCCTCTGCGACGCTGTAACCAATGCGCGTGAAAAACTGCTCGACACGCTCCAGCGTGCGCGTAACAGGGTGCAGACCACCCGACACCTGGCCGCGGCCCGGCAGGGTCACGTCGATCTTCTCGGCAGCCAGCTTGGCAGTCAGCGCAGCCTGCTCAAGGGAATCCTTGCGACTGTTAAGAGCATCCTGCACCTGGCTTTTTGCCGCATTGATCAGTGCACCAGCCTGCGGGCGCTCTTCAGCCGACAGTTTGCCAAGCGTCTGCATCAGGACTGTCAGCTCGCCTTTCTTGCCCAGGTATTGAACCCGGAGCTGTTCCAGGGCATTCACATCTTCGCTGTGTTGCACGGCCTCAAGCGCTTGCGCGACCAGTGCATCGAGGTTTTCCATCGAGGGGACTCCAGATACGAAATAGGGGAAGAGCCCAAGGCTCTTCCCCTATTGATGACGTTGTGCACCGGGCAAGCCCGGTGATTGTCGTAGGGATCAAGCCAGAGCGGCTTTGGCCTTTTCGACAATCGCAGCAAACGCCGCTTTTTCGTTCACTGCCAGATCAGCCAGAACCTTACGATCGATTTCCACGGTCGCCTTCTTCAGGCCGGCAATCAGGCGGCTGTAGGACAGACCGTTCTGACGAGCACCGGCGTTGATACGAGCGATCCACAGAGCACGGAACTGACGCTTGCGCTGACGACGGTCACGGTAGGCGTATTGGCCGGCCTTGATCACCGCCTGCTTGGCAACGCGGAACACGCGGGAGCGCGCGCCGTAGTAGCCCTTGGCGAGTTTCAGAATTTTCTTGTGACGAGCACGGGCAATAACGCCACGCTTAACACGAGCCATGAGTAACTTCCTCTAAAATCTTGACCGATTAACGAACGCGCAGCATGCGCTCGACTTTTGCCTTGTCCGACGGATGCATCAGCTCGCTACCGCGCAGTTGACGCTTACGCTTGGTGGACATCTTGGTCAGGATGTGGCTCTTGAAGGCGTGCTTGTGCTTGTAGCCCGCAGCAGTCTTCAGGAAGCGCTTTGCAGCGCCGCTCTTGGTTTTCATCTTTGGCATGTTTAGTACTCCGCATTCATTAACAACTGATAACCATCAGGCCTGCCAGTGCCCGGGAGGTTATTTACGCTTCTTGGGAGCGATGACCATCATCAGCTGGCGTCCTTCCAGCTTAGGATGCTGTTCAACGGTACCGAGTTCAGCGAGGTCAGCTTCGACCCGCTTCAACAGTTCCATGCCCAGTTCCTGGTGAGCCATCTCACGGCCGCGGAATCGCAGAGATACCTTGGCCTTGTCCCCATCTTCAAGGAAACGTACCAGGTTGCGTAGTTTTACCTGGTAATCCCCTTCTTCCGTCCCTGGACGAAACTTGATTTCTTTAATCTGTTGCTGGTGCTGGTTCTTCTTGGCAATGGCAGCTTGCTTCTTCTTCTCGAAGAGATGCTTGCCATAGTCCATGATCCGGCATACCGGCGGCACGGCGTCGGCAGAAATTTCAACCAGGTCAAGCTTGGCTTCGTCGGCAGCGCGCAGCGCTTCGTCGATGGATACGACGCCAATCTGTTGACCATCGGCACCAATCAGTCGAACTTCACGCGCCGTGATATTTTCATTGATCGGCGCCTTGGGTGCAGCTCTTCTGTCCTGTCTCATTTCACGCTTAATAATGATTACTCCGAATCTTGGCGACCACGCCGGGAAACCGCTTGCTGCAATTGCGCCATGAAGGTTTCCAACGGCATGCTGCCGAGGTCTACACCTTCACGGGTACGCACAGCAACGGATCGTGTCTCAACTTCCCGATCTCCAATAACCAGAAGATAGGGAACCTTGAGCAAAGTGTGCTCGCGGATTTTAAAGCCGATTTTTTCGTTTCTCAAGTCAGCTTTGGCACGGAACCCGCTTCCGTTGAGAGTTTTCTCGACTTCCAGAGCAAATTCCGCCTGTTTGTCGGTGATATTCATGACCACCGCCTGGGTGGGCGCCAGCCAGGCAGGGAATGCACCGGCGTAATGCTCGATGAGCATACCGATGAAACGCTCAAAGGAACCGAGGATGGCGCGGTGCAGCATCACCGGACGCTGGCGGCTGTTATCTTCAGCGACAAAACTGGCATCCAGACGCTCAGGCAGGTTCGGATCGTACTGCAGGGTGCCGCACTGCCAGTTGCGCCCCAGGCAGTCACGCAGGGTGAACTCGATCTTCGGACCGTAGAAGGCACCCTCGCCCGGCTGGTATTCCCAGGCCAGGCCGGACTCGTTGAGCGCCTCGGCCAGCGCACCTTCAGCACGATCCCACAACTCGTCGGAACCCACGCGCTTGGCCGGTCGGGTAGACAGCTTCATAGCGATGTCGGTAAAGCCGAAATCACCATAGACCTTGAGGGTCAGCTTGATGAAATCCGCCGCTTCCTTCTTCACCTGCTCTTCGGTGCAGAAGATGTGCGCATCGTCCTGGGTGAAGCCACGCACGCGCATGATGCCGTGCAGCGCGCCGGACGGTTCGTTACGGTGGCAGGCACCAAACTCAGCCATGCGCAGCGGCAGGTCGCGGTAGGACTTCAGGCCCTGATTGAAGATCTGCACGTGGCACGGGCAGTTCATCGGCTTGACCGCGTAGTCGCGGTTCTCCGAGGAGGTGGTGAACATGTTCTCGGCGTAATTCGACCAGTGGCCGGACTTTTCCCAAAGGATGCGGTCGACCACCTGCGGCGTGCGCACCTCGACGTAGCCATTCTCGCGCTGCACCTGACGCATGTACTGCTCAAGATTCTGGTACAGGGTCCAGCCGGCCGGATGCCAGAAGACCATGCCCGGCGCTTCTTCCTGGGTATGGAACAGGTCGAGCTGCTTGCCGATGCGCCGATGGTCGCGTTTCTCGGCTTCCTCGATACGCTGGATATAGGCCGCCAGCTGCTTCTTGTCGGCCCAGGCGGTGCCATAAATGCGCTGCAACTGCTCGTTCTTCGAGTCGCCACGCCAGTAGGCACCAGAGATGCGGGTCAACTTGAAGGCTTTGAGGAAGCGGGTATTCGGCACGTGCGGGCCACGGCACATGTCGACGTATTCTTCATGGAAATACAGGCCCATCTGCGTCTCGCCGGGCATGTCCTCGATCAGGCGCAGCTTGTAGTCCTCGCCACGCGCCTTGAACAGTTCGATCACCTCGGCCCGCGGGGTCATCTTCTTGATGACGTCGTAGTCCTTGTCGATCAGCTCGGCCATGCGTTTCTCGATGGCAGCCAGATCGTCGGGGGTGAAGGGCGTGTCGGTGGCGATATCGTAGTAGAAGCCTTCCTCGATCACCGGGCCGATGACCATCCGCGCACTGGGGTACAGCTGCTTGACCGCATGGCCGACCAGGTGCGCACAGGAGTGACGAATGATCTCCACGCCCTCCTCGTCCTTGGCTGTCAGTATCTGCAGCGTGGCGTCCTCGCTGATCAGGTCGCAGGCATCGACCTGGCGACCGTTGACCTTGCCGGCGATGGTCGCCTTGGCCAGGCCGGCACCGATGGACTGGGCAACTTCGAGAACGCTGACCGGCTTGTCGAATGTACGCTGACTGCCGTCGGGAAGAGTAATGATGGGCATGGCGCCTCCTCTCCTAGTGGTGACCCCTACCAAAGGTCACATGGGTTGGGATGAGCCAGGAAGCGATTCAGCCGCACACCTGTCCAACCATGACAGGAGCCCTAGGGCCAGGCAGTACCAAACCAGAGTCACTGGAAAATATAGAAAGCCGCAGACAGCCATTCAGCCGCCGCGCGATAAAGCCGGCGATCCTAGCACAGCCCCTCATTTTCATGCCAGGCGCATCACCACCCGTCCGCCGGCTGGACAGGTCTCCATGAAGCGGCAGGCCTCAATGAAATCCTCGAAATCGAATACCCGCGCAACGCTGGGCCTCAGCAAACCCTGCTCGGTCAGCTGATTGATACAAGCCAGGGCTCGCCGCACCGCCGCCTCATCCCTCGGCAAGCCCAGCTCGGGCTGACCGGTAAAGTCCAGCACGCAGTGGCGAAAGAATTTCAGGTGTTTCTTGAAGGCCGCACAAGCCGGGAAACTGGCGTCGTTACCGCCGTAAACACCGTACAGAATCAGCTTGCCGCGAATGGCCGCGACATCACCCAGCAATTTCATCTGCGGGCCAGCACACTGGTCAAGGACCACCTCGACACCTTCCCCAGCGGTATAGCGCTCGACCTCCATCACCAGATCCTGCTGTTCGGTGTCGATGACCTTGGCCGCCCCCAGGCTGTGCAAGTAGCCAGCAAAACACCCCTCACGCGTCGCGGCGATCACCTCTGCACCGAGTGCTACGGCCATTTGCACCGCCTGAGGAGCCAGACAATGCGCCGCCTCAGTAATCAGCACGCGCTGTCCAGGCTGCAGCCCAGCCAGTTCGACCAAGGCAAAGTACGCGAGCATGTAGGAGGCATAGTGCACAGACGCCTCCTCAGGGCTGAGTAGCGCAGGGTAGCGAGTCAGTGCACTGGCCGGACGCAGCACCCAATCGCCCCAGGCGGGATACTGGTTTGGACTAAACGTGGGAAAACTGGCCACCGCCATGCCCGGAGACAGCTCACTGACCCCTTCACCAACGGCCTCGACCACACCCGCCATCTCTACGCCAATGCCGCAAGGTAGCTTTGCCACCTGATCCGGCACCAGGTTCTGTCGCCAGAGCATGTCATACCAGCCCACCCCGAGCGCCTGATTACGCACTAGCACTTCCCCCGGCCCAGGCTGCGGCGTATTCATGTGTTCAAGGCGCAGCACGCTGGCATCACCGAACTGGTGGAAGCGGATCATGCGGGACATTGCCAACCTCGTCATGTTGTGCGGAGTTTTCAACTCTATCTGCCCGGCCCACTGACCACCAGCAGCCCGCATTGATAATCACCATGTCTGTCGATGATTAGGACCTCCCGGCAGGCTTGACGACGTCCATGCCAGGCCGCACCTTTCGTTCTCTGCCTAGGGAAAACCCGTCATGAACCGCAACGACCTGCGTCGCGTCGACCTGAACATGCTGATCGTCTTCGAGACCCTCATGCATGAGCGCAGTGTCACTCGTGCTGCCGAAAAGCTGTTTCTGGGGCAACCAGCCATCAGTGCCGCACTAGGACGGCTGCGCAACCTGTTCAACGACCCCCTGTTCGTGCGCAGCGGACGCAGCATGGAACCCACGGCACGGGCGCGGGAAATCTTCGCGCTGTTGACACCCGCCCTCGATTCGATCTCCAGCGCCGTAAGCCGGGCAACCGACTTCAACCCTGCTACCAGCCAGGCAGTATTTCGCCTGGGCTTGTCCGACGATGTTGAGTTCGCCCTACTACCGCCCTTGCTACGCCGACTACGCGCGGAAGCACCCGGCGTTACCCTGGTGGTACGTCGCGCCAACTATCTGTTGATGCCGGGTTTGCTCGCTTCCGGTGAGATCAGCGTAGGCGTCAGCTACACCGAGGAATTGCCCGCCAATGCCAAACGCAAAGTACTACGTCGCAGCGTGCCCCGTCTGCTGAGAGCCGACAGCATACCTGGCAACCTGTCGCTGGATGACTACTGCCACCGCCCCCATGCCCTGGTCTCCTTCGCTGGCGATCTCAGTGGTTTTATCGATGAAGAACTACATAAGCTGGGGCGCAAACGTCGCGTAGTTCTCGCCGTACCCCAGTTCAGCGGCCTGGGAGCGTTGCTGGCCGGCACCGACCTGCTGGCCAGCATTCCCGACTACACGGCCAGCGTTCTACAGGCCGGCGGCGGCCTGCGCGTGGAAAACCTGCCACTGCCTGCCCCCAGCTTCGAGCTGCATATGGTCTGGCCCGGCGTACAAGACACCGACCCGGCGGAGCGCTGGCTACGCTCGCGCATCCAGATGTTCTGTGCCGATCCCGACAGTCTTGGCTGAACGCCTGCCTGCGATCAGTCGACAACATCATTCAGACTGATAAACACCTTCGCTACATTCGATTCGTCGTCCTACAGCTCTCCACGCAGACCCCGCCCCCCAGCCCCTTGCCCTGCGGAGTCCTTCATGCAACCTGTCCTCCATCCTGTTCATCACTGGCTAGCTGTGTTACTCGGCAGTTTGTTATTGAGCGGATGTGGCGAGGCGCCACCGACTCCTTCAGCAGCTAGCGCAGCCCAGGTCAGCGTGGCCGAGGTGATCGAACAGCCGATCAATGAATGGGACGAGTTCACCGGACGCCTGGAGGCGCCCGAGTCGGTCGAGGTGCGCCCACGCGTCTCCGGCTACATCGACAAGGTGGCCTTCGACGAAGGCAGCCTGGTGAAGAAAGGCGACCTGCTGTTCCAGATTGACCCGCGCCCGTTTCAAGCCGAGGTCAAGCGCCTGCAGGCGCAGCTGCAACAGGCCCGCGCCAGCCAGACCCGTGCTGCCAACGAGGCCCGCCGTGGCGAGCGCCTGCGCCAGAGCAACGCCATCTCCGCTGAACTGGCCGACGCCCGCGCCAGCGCCGCCACCGAGGCCCAGGCCGCGGTCGCCGCGACCCAGGCCGAGCTGGACAACGCCCTGCTCAACCTCAGCTTCACCCGCATCACCTCGCCGATCGACGGCCGCGTCAGCCGCGCCGAGATCACCGAGGGCAACCTGGTCGGCGCCGGCCAGTCGCTGCTGACCACCGTGGTTTCCACCGACAAGGTCTACGCCTACTTCGACGCCGACGAGCGCGTATTCCTCAAGTACGTCGAGCTGGCCCGCCGGGCCGGCAGCGACGCCCGCGGCGCCAGCCCGGTGTATCTCGGCCTGTCCAGCGAAACCGGCCACCCGCATGAGGGCCAGCTGGACTTCCTCGACAACCAGGTCAATCCGCGCACCGGCACCATCCGCGGCCGCGCCGTGTTCGACAACCGTGACGGACGCTTCACCCCCGGCCTCTATGCGCGCCTCAAGCTGGTCGGCAGCGGCACCTACCCGGCCGCGCTGATCAAGGACGAAGCGGTCGGTACCGACCTGGGCAAGAAATTCGTCCTGGTCCTCGACAAGGACAACGCCGTGCAGTACCGCGCCATCGAGCTGGGCCCGAAGCTGGAGGGCCTGCGTATCGTGCGCCAGGGCCTGGCCAGGGGCGAGAAGATCGTGGTCAACGGCCTGCAGCGTGCCATGCCCGGCGCCATCGTCGACCCGCAGGCCGTGCCGATGGCCGACGAAGCCACCCTCGCCCAGCTGGCGCGTCTGCGCCAGGCCGTGGATGGCCGCGACGCGCCACGCGTGGCCGAACAGCACGCCAAGTCCAGCAACGCACCGCGCGGCTGAGGTAGAACGCCATGAACTTCTCCCAGTTCTTCATCAAGCGGCCGATCTTCGCCGCCGTGCTGTCCCTGCTGGTGCTGATCGCCGGTGCGATTTCGCTGTTCCAGCTGCCGATCAGCGAGTACCCGGAAGTGGTGCCGCCCACCGTGGTGGTACGCGCCAACTTCCCTGGCGCCAACCCCAAGGTGATCGGCGAGACCGTCGCCTCGCCGCTGGAGCAGGCCATCACCGGCGTGGAGGGCATGCTCTACATGTCGTCGCAGTCCACCGCCGACGGCAAGCTGACCCTGACCATCACCTTCGCCCTCGGCACCGATCTGGACAACGCCCAGGTGCAGGTGCAGAACCGCGTGACCCGCACCATGCCGACCCTGCCCACCGAGGTGCAGCGCCTCGGCGTGACCGTGGACAAGGCCTCCCCCGACCTGACCATGGTGGTGCACCTGACCTCGCCGGATCAGCGCTACGACATGCTCTACCTGTCCAACTACGCCGCGCTCAACGTCAAGGACGAGCTGGCGCGTCTGGACGGCGTGGGTGACGTGCAGCTGTTCGGTATGGGCAACTACTCGCTGCGCGTGTGGCTCGACCCGAACAAGGTGGCCTCACGCAACCTCACCGCCACCGATGTAGTCAACGCCATTCGCGAGCAGAACCGCCAGGTCGCCGCCGGCGCCCTCGGCGCGCCGCCCTCGGATGCCGGCAACAGCTTCCAGCTGTCGATCAACACCCAGGGCCGTCTGGTCAGCGAGGAAGAGTTCGAGAACATCATCATCCGTGCCGGTGACGATGGCGAGATCACTCGCCTCAAGGACATCGCCCGCGTCGAGCTGGGTTCCAACCAGTACGCCTTGCGTTCGCTGCTGAACAACCAGCCGGCCGTGGCCATCCCGGTATTCCAGCGCCCCGGCTCGAATGCCATCGAGATCTCCGACGCCGTGCGTGCACGCATGGCCGAACTGAAGCAGAGCTTCCCGCAGGGCGTGGACTACGAGATCGTCTACGACCCGACCATCTTCGTCCGCGGTTCCATCGAGGCGGTGGTGCACACCCTGCTCGAGGCCGTCGTGTTGGTGGTGCTGGTGGTGGTGCTGTTCCTGCAGACCTGGCGCGCCTCGATCATCCCGCTGGCCGCCGTACCGGTATCCCTGATCGGTACCTTCGCGGTGATGCACCTGTTCGGCTTCTCGCTCAACGCCCTGTCGCTGTTCGGCCTGGTGCTGGCCATCGGCATCGTGGTGGACGACGCCATCGTGGTGGTGGAGAACGTCGAGAGGAACATCGGCCTCGGCAAGTCGCCGGTGGAAGCCACCCGCCAGGCCATGAAGGAAGTGACCGGGCCGATCGTCGCCACTGCACTCGTGCTGTGCGCCGTGTTCGTGCCAACCGCATTCATCTCCGGCCTTACCGGGCAGTTCTACCAGCAGTTCGCCCTGACCATCGCCATCTCCACGGTGATCTCGGCCTTCAACTCGCTGACCCTGTCGCCGGCCCTGGCCGCCGTGCTGCTGAAGGATCACCACGCGCCGAAGGACCGTTTCTCCAGGGTGCTGGACAAGCTGTTCGGCGGCTGGCTGTTCAACCCGTTCAACCGCTTCTTCGACCGCGCCAGCCATGGCTATGTCGGCACCGTGAAGCGTGTGCTGCGTGGCAGCTCCATCGCCCTGCTGGTCTATGGCGGCCTGCTGGTACTCGGCTACCTGGGCTTCTCCGGCACGCCGACCGGCTTCGTGCCGCAGCAGGACAAACAGTATCTGGTCGCCTTCGCCCAGCTGCCGGACGCCGCCACCCTCGACCGTACCGAGGATGTGATCAAACGCATGTCGGAAATCGCCAGCAAGCACCCGGGCGTGGAGAACACCGTGGCCTTCCCGGGCCTGTCGATCAACGGCTTCACCAACAGCCCGAACAGCGGCATCGTGTTCACCCCGCTCCGGCCGTTCGACGAGCGCAAGGACCCGAGCCTCTCGGCCAATGCCATCGCCGCCGAGCTGAATGCCCAGTTCGCCGAGATCCAGGACGCCTACATCGCCATCTTCCCGCCGCCGCCCGTGCAGGGTCTCGGCACCATCGGCGGCTTCCGCCTGCAGGTAGAGGATCGCGGCAGCCTGGGTTACAAGGAACTGTACCAGCAGACCCAGAACATCCTGGCCAAAGCCCGTGCACTGCCGGAACTGGACCCGATGTCGCTGTTCACCAGCTACCAGGTCAACGTGCCGCAGATCGACGCCAACATCGACCGCGAGAAGGCCAAGACCCACGGTGTGGCCATCAGCGACATCTTCGACACCCTGCAGGTGTACCTGGGCTCGCTGTACGCCAACGACTTCAACCGCTTTGGCCGTACCTACCAGGTCAACGTCCAGGCCGAGCAGCAGTTCCGCCTGGAGCCGGAGCAGATCGGCCAGCTCAAGGTGCGCAACAACCGTGGCGAGATGATCCCGCTGTCCACCTTCGTCAAGGTCGACAGTGCCTCGGGCCCGGACCGGGTGATGCACTA
Organism: Pseudomonas fluvialis; assembly: GCF_002835605.1. Classification (NCBI taxonomy): domain Bacteria; kingdom Pseudomonadati; phylum Pseudomonadota; class Gammaproteobacteria; order Pseudomonadales; family Pseudomonadaceae; genus Pseudomonas; species Pseudomonas fluvialis. Next base: position 211,886 of record NZ_PIYS01000003.1, read on the forward strand.
CAACGGCTTCCTCACCGCCGAGATCAACGGCGCGGCGGCCCCCGGCTACAGCTCCGGCCAGGCAGAGGCGGCGATCGCCAAGCTGCTCGATGAGGAACTGCCCAACGGCATGACCTACGAATGGACCGAGCTGACCTACCAGCAGATCCTCGCCGGCAACACCGCGATCTTCATCTTCCCGCTTTGCGTGCTGCTGGCCTTCCTGGTGCTGGCCGCCCAGTACGAGAGCTGGAGCCTGCCGCTGGCGGTGATCCTGATCGTGCCGACCGTGCTGTTCTCCGCCATCGTCGGGGTGATCCTGACTGGCGGCGACAACAACGTGTTCACCCAGATCGGCTTGATCGTGCTGGTGGGCCTGGCGTGCAAGAACGCCATCCTCATCGTCGAGTTCGCCAAGGAGAAACAGGAAGAAGGCCTCGACCACATGACCGCCGTGCTGGAAGCCTGCCGCCTGCGTCTGCGCCCGATCCTGATGACTTCCATCGCCTTCATCATGGGCGTGGTGCCGCTGGTGCTGTCGTCCGGCGCCGGTGCCGAGATGCGCCATGCCATGGGCGTGGCGGTGTTCAGCGGGATGATCGGTGTGACCTTCTTCGGCCTGCTGCTGACCCCGGTGTTCTACGTGCTGATTCGCGCCTTTGTGGAGAAACGCGAGGCGCGCAGAGCCGAGCAGATTGCTCACCAAGGACGGACATGAAGCCTTGATGGACGCCGCAGCCACTGCCATGCAACACGCCACCCTGCGCGCCCGTCACACGCGGCGCGCAGCTGCACATACACTCAGCAAAGCGTAACGCCCACAGCAGATGAGGTTTTTCCAGGCCATGCAAAGCAAAAAGGGCGACCCTTATGGGTCGCCCTTCTAAGCCCCGCGCTAGACGGGTTTTGTTTGGTAGGCACAATTGGACTCGAACCAACGACCCCCACCATGTCAAGGTGCCGGCCAGCCAAACGCAAGCAACTGATTTACAAGGGAATCCGCACGTTTTTTGGTACTTCAAAAACAAGCGGGCGCACTAGAAAAATCAACAACTTGCAACTGTATTTTCTTACAGTGACCGCACAGGTAAAGCGCCCTGCTTCCCGGTGACGACTGTCGCCACCTCATAAAACCGACAGGAGCACAACATGCTCACAGCCCCGCAACTCGCGTGGACGGCTGCAGGCTGCCCGCGTCCCAATGAAAAGTACAAGCTCAGCCCATCCATCGGAATCTGCTCGACCTGCGGCACAGCCATAGACGGCGAGGCCGTGGCGATCAGCGAGATCGACAGCAAGGCGTTCTCTAATCACTCCGAGTCGTTCCGCTTCGGAGGCACTCACACCTGCCTAGGCTGTGCATGGATGTATGGCATGGGCAAGGGCAAGCCAGGCAACTACATCGCCGTCCCTGCCCGATTCGAGCAGGCAGTAATCAGCCTGGAGTCGGTTGTCGAGGATAAGCGGCCATGGCTGACGATCATCCGTGAGATCGCCGACCTGCCGCCGGACACGCCGGTCAGTGCGGTGCTGACCACGGACGTGAAGATACGCCTATGGGCGCGCGCGCGCCTCGCTACGGTCGGGCGCTTCGGTCTCTATGTCCACTGCCCAGACTACGACATCAGCCAGCATATCGACTGCGACCTTCGCGACCTACTGAAGATCATCGACACGATGCTGCCAATCCTTCGGGCTGGATTCGCCAAGGCCAGCATCTGGTACGGCTTGTACCGAGACCATGCCCGGATGACCAAGAACATGGACTGCGCCCCCGAGTGGGAATCGCAGCTCCAGAAAGTGCGCGGTAACCCCGCGTTTCTGCCAGCGCTCTTGATGGCTGGCATCACCAAAGAGGAGAAAACCAATGACGCAAAGCGCAGCACAGCTGCTGCCCATCGCTCACTGGCAGCCTGCCGACGTCTGGGCATACATGCTGACCCATGACCTGCCCAGGCTTCGCATCTACGATCTGGCCGACGACCCGGAGCGCGCCCGCTCAGAGGTGGCCTTTGCCACCATCGGCACCAGCGCCGATGCGATTCGACGGCATGGCGCCTGGCAACAGTGGGCGCGCTGCTACCCGCAGTTATGGGCTGCCTGGGTTGCCGAGTGGCCCGACATCCGGCAGCTCGCCTGACGCGATCACCCGCCCCTGGCATGAACACCAAACCCGACGAGCGGTCGTTCTCGGCGTTGCGTTACACGTTTAAGCGTGTATATTAAGACCCATGGAAGGCGCAGCGCCAACCACCGCCCCGGCGGAACCGGGATTCCTGATAGGAGCAACATCATGGAAATGCAAATCAACTCTCGCAAGCTGGGCCGCACCATCACCTTCTCTCGCCCTGGCGCCAGCTACATCTTTGCCGACCTGAACGGGAAGTCGGGCACCTTGGGCTGCCAGATTTGCAGCGGCGGCGGCACCATGGGATCCACACTCTCATATGACGGCGATGATCAAGCGCAGTTCGAGGCCATCTGCCGCCGCTGGTATCGCGCGCACGTTCGCGGCGAGTGACCGTCAAAGCCCGGCTCTGCCCGGGCTTCCTCGTTGGGCTGAACCATGACCGACTCCCTGATCCACCTGCGCATTCCGGCGGCCACCAAAGGCCTCTGGGTTCGCGCATCGCGCGCCGCCGGCCAGCGGCTGACCGACTACATCACCACCGCCGTGGAGACCTATATGCAGCAACAGAGCGCCAGAATAGCCATACCGGATGACATGGATTTCAGCGAGTTGCGACTGGCGCGCGACGCTGACGGCGCGGTGAGTTTCGACTGGGCGGTGATCGAGCGCATCTGCCGCGCCAGCAATCTGCCCGTCGAGCTGTTGCGCGAGGGCCCAGAGGACAACGTCGCAGGCCTGCTGATCGGCTGGTACTGCGCCCACCGCGAGCGTGGCGGCAACACCGACCCGGTGGCCGAGGATTTACTCGCCGAGGTGCAGGCCGAGGATGCTGCCGGCCAGACGTACAGCCACGCGCCAGGGCGCGCCTGATGACGGCGGAACAGTTTTCCGCCCTGGCTGAGCTGCTACGCCTGCGCGGCGGCGCGAGCCAAGAAGCGGCACGGCTGGTGCTGGTGGAGCAGCTAACGCCCGCAGAGGCAGCCAGAGCAGCAGGATGCTCGCCTCAGGCAGTCAGCAACGTGCTGGCCAGCTGCCGCCGAGGCCTAGAGTTAGCACACGCAGCTGTCGGTCACTAACTCACCCCGCATGATGGTCACCGCCGGCGGCGCATCGATGGCGATGCGGGCGGCGTGGCCGGTGCTGTCGATCAGGGTGATGGAGATGCCGTCGCGCAGTTGGCGTAGCAGACGCTCGGGGTCTGTGCCGGGTGCGATGGTGAGGTGCACAGTCTCGCCAGGGCGGCGGCTGAGTACGAGATAGCCCATGGGTAAACCTCCGTGGTTGTGGGTTGCCTGAGCGTAGGTGATGGGCCCCACAGTGCAGCTGCGGGGCGTGCGATGGGTCACGGTTTTGCGGTGGCAGTACGAACCCAGTCCTGCAGGGCGGTGAGGCGAGCGCGGCACTGGTCGGCGCGGCCGGTTACTCGGACAACACCTGCTGCAGTTGCTGGGTGTAGGTCTGCTCGGGCTCCGGCTCCATCATCCAGGCGGGCGGGGTCGGCATTGCCGGGCATTCCACCGGCACAAGCTGGAGCGGCGAGGCGGACTGACAGCCGGCGGTGAGCGCCAGCCAGATCAGCAGACAGGCGGTCGATCGTTTGTTGCGCATGGGTTAGCTCCTGGTAGTGCTGGTTGTCGACGGCGGACAGCGCCTGGGTGAGACGCTGCTGGGCGGCCTGTTGTGTGGCCAGCTGGGTGGCAGCTGCGCGGCTGATTTCTGCGAGGGTGTCTGCATGCACCCGCTCGGCGACCGCGAGGCGCGCCTGCCAGCGCAGGCCGTTGAGCCATGCACCGGCACAGGCAGCCGCCAGCAGCGCGCCAGCCACCAGCACCCCCACCGCCGCCAGGCGGTATCGATCAGGGATCATGGCAGCACCTCACGCAGGGCGGCGGCGTAGTTGCGGCCCCATTTGGCGCGCAGCTCGGCGCGCTGGGCCGGGGTGCCTCGGGTGTAGGCACCAGGGCGCCAGGTGCGCAGGTAGAGCTGCCAGCCGCCCTCTACGTCCTGCAGGGCAGGCAGTGGCGGGCGGTCTGTCCACATGAGCAGGCGGGCCAGCGCGGCATCGAGCGCGTCATCCTCGCCGGCCAGCGCCTCCTGCACGGCAGCTGGCGTTGGGTTTACACCCCGGGCGCGGCACACCTGGGCGGCCAGGTCGCGGGTTTGTACGTGGCTCAGTACGCCAGCGGTACCGCCGCCCTGCTCGAACTGCCACAGCCCCCGGGCGGGGCCGCGGATCTGCCGTTGATGGATCAGCAGCGACTCCTGCAGGCCGATCGCCAGCAGCAGCACCTCAGCCTGCTGGCCCGACATGCGGGCAGGCAGCAGCGCAAGAGCCGGCCGGATGGCCTGCTCCCGGATTCGGGATAGCGTTGTCATGGTTTCTCCAGGCAATAAAAAACCCGCACAGGGCGGGCTGGTTGAGTGGGTTTGGACGGGCTACACGTCTACGTCGTAATGCGCCAGCGCCGGGGCCGGGCCGGTGATGACGCCGTCGGCGATGTAGGCGCGGGTGCCCACGGGTACATCGGTGCCACGCACGCTCACCTGGGTGCCGGTGCGCAGGGCGACACGCGACAGGCCGGTGGTGCTGTCGATGGCCACCACCTCGGCCACGGTGCGTACCCCGCCGGGCAGCAGGCCGATGAAGCGGCGCCAGGGATTTACGGTTGCCATGTGTGGTTACGCTCCAGTTTGATCTGCTGCCGCACATCGGCGGCGCCGGTACCCGAGGAGCTGATTTCAACGCCCAGGCACAGCCCCACCCACGGGCCTGTCTCCTCCGGCACCCGGCAGAGCTGCCCGGGCAGGATGAGGCCGACGCCGTGATCATCGTGGTGCGGGAACAGCGGCATGGTCATGCCGACCAGTTCGATATTCCCGCCCCGGCTCAGTTCGTGCGTGCCCCGCGCCTGGTTGGCGGCCTGGCCGGTGAGCCAGTCGTCATATACATCCGGCGCCGGGTTGTCGCCTGCTGTGCCAGCACGGCGCACCAGCATGCTCACGCCATGCGCGGTACCGCTGGTGTAGCAGGCATTCCAGGCGGGCTGCGGCGTCCACTCGCCAGACAGCTCGGTCATCATCACTGGCGGGATGATGCGGCTGATCGGTGCGTCCACCTGGCTCCATTCCCAAGGCGGTACCGGATAGCGCGGCAGCACCTCGAGGGCATCTGCATCCGGCGCAGGCCGCACAATGGCCCCCACCGTTTCGGCGAGCCGGGCGATCACCTGCATGGCGGTCTGCCCCTGGTAGCTGAGGGCACCCGCCGGGAATGTCCAGTCGGTGGCCTGCCAGTCCAGGGTAAACCCGGTGTACAGCAACTGCTCCGTCGCGGCCTGGGCGGCATTGATGGGCGCGGCGTTGAGCGCCGTGCGTGCCGGCGCATAGGGTGCCGCCAGCAACTGGCTGCGGGTGGATGCCGTGATGGTGTAGGCCTCGGTCGGGAAACGCAGCTGGCGACTGTAGCGCTCGACCACCAGCACCCACCGCCAGCCGTTGATATCCAGCTCGACCTCGCGCCCGCCGCTGGCATCCGGGCGCACCAGCTCGAGGGCGGCGCGGGTAAAAATTTCGGCACTGAATGACCAGCTGTAGCTGTCGGCATCCAGCGCCACCCGCAGGTTTTTGGCCTCGATAGGCGTGCGCGACGGCAGCACCACCAGGGTCACGGTGTTGGCGATCATGTAGGCATCCAGTATTTCGGGGTCAGGGGGTGGCGGCGGCAGGGGTTTAACCGGCCCGGGGTAGTCCGGGTAGGCGATACCTGTCAGCGCACCATCGAGTGCACGCGCCCGACCCCAGGGCACAGCCATGCCCAGGTTGAGGGTGCGCGCCGGCCGCCAGCGCGCCGCCACGTCGCTATCAACCGGCTGGATGCGCGCCACGGGCGGGGTGTAGCGGAAATCAAAAAACACCTCCGGCGAGGTCGGCGGGAAATACGGCCGCCCAGCAAACTCGAACATCAGCGGGCCACTGCCCGGCACATACAGCCCCGCGCTGATGACGCTGGCCGCGTTGCGGCGCGGGCCGGTTTCGTCACTGCGCCGGGTGCGCAGGGTGTGGTTGCTATCCCGTGCCGGGGGTGCCGGGTTGTAGATCAGCAGCAGACGTACATCCACCGGGCGCAGGCTGGCGTCCCAACGGCCCTGCAGGCTGAGGTCTACCGCCCGGCTGGCGGCCCACAGGGCAGCCGTCGCCCCATCCAGCCGCGCCAGGGCGGTGGCCCAGGGCACGCCGGTGGCGGCATCCTGCGCCTGGCTGGCCGCCCAGCGGGCACGCAGCGCCTGCTCGGCCGCTTGGGCGGTACGCCAGCTGGCCTGCCGTTGTACATCGCAGGACTGGGTAGCCCGCCAGCTGGCTATCACGGGCGGTGGCCCAGCCGGGCGGGCGGCAGACCAGCCTGCCGCTACCTCTGCAGTCAGCATCACAGCACCTCGACAGGGACAGGCCCGTGGGCCAGCGGCTGGTAATAACGCACGGCCACGGCTCGCGCCGTGCCGAGCTGGCGGGGAGCGTTGTCACCCTCGGCGGGCCACCACACGGGTTCGCTCGCCGGCAGCGTGCCCGCCTCAGTGACCTGGTAGAGCCAGCCGGCAAACTGGCTGGGGCGGATACGCTGGCCGACGACCACCGGCAGCCCAGGCTGGTAGGCAACCCCCCAGTCATCAACCGCAACAGCATATACACTGGCAGACGGGGCTACTCGCAGGTCCAGTACGGCGACACCGCCCGCATCGCTCTGCCCGGCACCCACTACCTGCCAGACCCCCTCCGTAGAACGGCCCAGTGCTACCAACGGGCGCTCGGCGGGCTGCTGACTCAGACGCACCTGAGCCTGCAGCTCCGCCGGCTGGCCAGCACCGCCACCACCCGTGCCATCGTTCAGATCCAGCTCGAGCACGATATCGCCCACTATCTCTGGGTAGCTCGCGGCAGCGCGGCGCGGCGGGGTGAGATCGGTTGCCAGCAAAATGCACGGCCCTGCTACAGAGGTGGCTAGAAAATGCTGTGCCATCTGGTGTGGAGTTTCAAAAACCGCCAACAGCACCAACTGAGGCGAAAGCAACAGCGCCGTTTTTTTCGGAGCCGTAACCTCACCCTCCCGCGTCATGCTCACCGTAATGCTAATACCAGGCAGCGCCGGGAGCAGCACCTCTCTAGCTCTGGTCGTGATCATTATTATTACCAGTCAGTAGGATTGAGAGATACGAATGCGCCCAGATCGGGCTCGGCGGCGTAGAGCGATATCAACTGAGTGCCATCCGGCAGCGAGATGGGCTGTAGCCGCTGATTCAGGTTTGGCGAGGAAATTCCCAGAGCCGTTAAAATCAGGCTCAAGCGACAGTCAGTCAGCGCAGGATCAAACACAATTCCGCGCAGAACGCCGGCATGAGCATCCAGCTGACTCCCGGCCGAGCCGCTCAATCCCGCACCACGGCAAGCGATAGCGGCCCTGATTAACCGCAGGCGCCCAGGCTCCACTCGCTGGCGTAACGTACGGCTAACGGATGCGCACTGAGGGGCTAACGCCATACGGTATCCAGGCGCAGGCCCCTGATCGATCACGCCGGTAAACGGATTGCGCAGCACTGTTCCGGGCGCGGTGATGTTCGGGCGCGCCATATGCGGCCACCCCGATAGACTGGTATCGCCACCCAGCGCGCAAAACCCAGACCCACCGAACGCCGGATAAAATCTGCCAAAATGCAGGGCGTACGCGCCGCCGGTGTTTGCATCCAGATTGAGGTCTAGCGCGTACATAGTTACCGTGACTGTTTTCGCATCCGCCACTACCAACCACGCCTTATTTGCATATGTTGTGCGGAACGTCTCTCCGTAATAAAACTGCCGTTCGCTGACTGCCGAACCATCTACCCATGGTCCTGAGCGCCGATTTGCACCTACCAAGAGGGCGGCTGAGGCATCGCTAACACTCTCCAGCAAATAAATCGCCGCCGTCGAGACGCCGCTTTGCACAAAATTTATTATGCCTTCGCCATTACTTAGCGAAAAACCACCCGGCACATCATGCACCAGCTCCCAGCCGGCAGATTGCTGACTGCCATACCCCGTCACCAGGCAGCTGAGCAAAACCAGCCGCAGGTTGTCGTAAAACGTCTGATTGCTAGTTGACGGCAACGCTGGCGCCCCCGTGTCCAGGCTGGAATAGACGCGAATTGTCATCAGTCTGCATCTCCCCTGACCTGCAGGCGGAACTGGTCATCGTCGACCGTGCCCTGCCCGCTGATCACTGTACGAATGATCCACATCGGCCCCAGGGCCGAGTCGGTGTTGAAGCGCACCGCATTGCCCGCCGCCCAGCCAGCGCCCCAGCCCTGCCAGCGCAGGGTGAAATAGGGCTGCCCGGTGAGCGGGTTGATGGGTGCGCAGTCGCTGCTGGTGTTGCCGGTGCTGATTACCCCCAGCCGTTCCTCGACCACGTTGAACGCGGTGGCCGAGGTGAACACCAGCGCCCAGCGCCCGGCGATGCCGCCGGCATTGGTGATAACCGGCGGGTACGCCAGCGAGTTGTACTGCGCCGTGGTGGTGTTGCCTGCCGGAGTGTCGCCCCAGTTAGGCGCGCCCTGGCTCCATGTTTGCTGGGTAAACCAGGTGTGCACCCGCGCCTGCAGGTCACCCCAGGCCAGTGCGCTGGATACCTGCGCCCCGGCTGGCATATCCCAGGGCAGCGGTGCGCTGATGCCGAGCTGGCCGGTGATCTGCACCTCGGTACACAGGGTCATGTGCTCCACGCGGTCACGGATGATCAGCGGCAGGCTGAGCGGGTTGCCCTGCTCATCCTGCAGCACCAGCGGGTTGCCCCAGGTGACGGTACCGGCAGCGCGATCGGCACTGTAGGAGGCCGCCCGCAACACGGTACCGGCAGCATCCACCACGCGGATATCCGCCTGCCCCTGGCGGGCCAGGCTCACGACCGCCCCCGGGTCGGGGCTGGCCACCGGGGTTTCAGCGGTGTGGTGGATCACCAGCACATCGCCCTCCCGGTATACCGGCACCCGGCCATCAGCCGGCAGACGCACGGGGTCCAGCCCCAGCAGCCCGGCATCCAGCGGCAACCGCGTTTGCACCACGCCGTTGTAACGCAGCAGCAGCGGGATGACTGGCACGTCGCTGGCCCCGCTGGTGTCATCCGGGTCAGCCGTGAACAGCACGCGCACAATGCCCGTAGCGGCATCCACGCTGCCGTGGATGATGCCGCCGTTGAGGTCGCCATTGAGGTTGCTGGTCGCGGTGACCACCGCGCCGGTATCCAGCCGCACGGCGGTAACCTGCACGCTAGCCGGGCGCAGCGGTGCGCCGGGGGTGCGCCAGGTGGCGGCCGTTACGGCAAACCCGCTGCCGGCTGTCAGGCAGGCCAGCACGTTTACCGCGCCGGTTGCGCCACCGGGGTAGCTGGTGAGCGTCACCGTGCCGGCCGCATAGTCCACGCTGCCCACGGCCACGCCGCCATTGGTAGCGCTGGCGATGTCGCGATAGAGCATGCCGCCCCGGTCGCAGTACACCCCACCGGCCCAACTGAACAACAGGCTGCCGGGCACAATGGCCTCGGCCACCGCCGGCAGCAGGTTGATGGTGAGCGGCGGCTGCGCCTGGCTGGCGGTTTGCGGCAGGGTGCTCACCGCTGCCGATTGCGCAGCCACAGTGAGCGCCCCGCCAAACTGCTCACGCAGCTGCACGGTGGTGCTCACCAGTACCGGCTGCGAGCTGCTGCCATACGGCCCGGGGATGGAGCGGTTGCTGTAGGTGTACTCCACGTAGTCATACAGGCGCGCCACCTGCAGGGTGCACTCGCCGGTGCTGTAGTTGATGCTGCCCAGGCGGCCGCCCTGCCAGCCGCCGCTGCCGTTGTCGCTGGCCACGTTGCTGATATCTCGCGTGCCGTCATACACCGGCAGCACGTTGCCCGACTGGATCACCTGCCAGTTGATAGCCGGCGCGGCCTGGCGCTGGGTGGTCACCCACTGCACCTGTAGCGAGCCCGGTTTATGCGGCGCGCCAGGCACCGTGAACTGAGCCATGCCGCTGCCATCGCTGGTGACACTCAACGAGGCACCCGCCACCGCGCCGGACTGCCAACTGTAGGCAATGCCCGCTGTGGGGGTGGTGGCCAGCAGCATGATCAGCTCGCCGCTGGCGTAGGCCACCGTGCCGCTGCCGCCGCTACCGCTCAGCACGCCCTGGCCGTTGTCGGTCAGGGTATGGGTGGTGCTGCCGGCCTGGTAGGTGATCTCCAGCGAGCCGGGCAGCACGCCCGCACCCAGCACATGGCGCACCTCGAGCAGCGGGGTCACGCTGGCCCCGGTGCGTTGGGTGATGGCCGCATCGGCACTGCTCACGTAGCTGTAGATCAGCGAGCTGTTCACATCCGGCAGCGCGTTGAGGGTCACCGATACCGAGCCCGTGGCAAACGATATGGTACCGGCGCCCTCACCCACCAGCAGGCCATCGCCGTGGTCGCGCAGCTCATACCAGCGGCCCAGGGCCATGTAGCTGACACTGAGGGTGCCGGGGCGCGGAATGGCGGCGGCCAGGTTGAGCGTGTACACGTAGCCGCGGTTGCCCAGGCGCACCTCTACCTCGCCGGTAATGGTATCGCCGGTGGCGACCGCACCCGGCTGATAGGTGGCCGTGGCACTGCCCGTCCAGCTGGTGCCGGTGCGGGTCAGGGTGATCTCGCCGGTTTGGTAGTCCACCCGCCCGGCAGTGGCCCAGTTGGTACCGGAGGCATAACGCAGGCCGCCTGTACGGTCATCGGTATAGGTGCCGCCATTGGCCACCAGGGTCAGGCTGCCCGGCGCACAGCCGGTACCGAGGAACGTGCGGGATTCCCCGGCCAGCGCACCCGCGCCCACGGTGAGCGGCACCGTGCGGGCCGGCCCGGCGGGAATGGCCACCGCCCGCTGGTAACCGCCCAGCAGATCCACCAGCGCGGACTCCCGCGTGGTGCTGGGTACCAGCTGGCTGTATACCGACTGCACACGCAGCGACAGCGCGCCCTGGCTGACAGCCTCGGCCAGCGGGTTGATGCCGTAATAGCGCGCGGCATCGGCCACCTGGGTGCTCAGCACCTGGGCTTTGGGCTGGCCGTTGATGGCGGTGCCGGTGGTACCGGAGGGCGTAGGCTGGCCACCGGGGAACGCATACAGCAGCGGCCCGGCCAGTTTCATGTCCAGCCGGCGGCGGGTGAACGGCATGAAGTTGCCGCCGCCGTAGTCGAAAATGAACTGCTCAAGGCGCCGCTCGACCTCGGTCACGCGCACGTATTGGGTGCCATTGACGCCCACCAGCTGGAACACGTCGCCCACCTCGGGTTCGCGCTGCTCCTCGCGTTGCACGCCCACGATGGCGCGCTGCCCGGCCAGCTGGGTACCCAGCAGTTCAAACGGCGCACCGCTGGCGGCTGCCACGTAGCTTTCGATGGCATCGCGCGCATGGCGGCGCTCATCGGTATGGCTGCCCGTGGCAAACAGCAGCACCGACACACGCGGGTCGGCCGGGGCGTCGGTGATGATGGCGTGGGCACCCAGGTACGGCTCGGCGGTTTCCGTCACCGGCCCACCGTAGGCTTTGCGCAGGCCAATGCGGCCGGTGGTGCGATCCAGGCGGCTGATATCCGGGAACAGGTTGTTGGACTGCCCGTCGATTACCGCCTCGCCCGTGGCGCGGCCGCCGCCATCGTCCTCGTCGGTGAGGCGCTGGGATTTGAGCAGTTTGATGTCCGTTGCACTGATGGGCATGCCAGTCTCCAGGCGTAAAAAAACCCGCACGGGGCGGGTTGTGAGATTCGATGGGGTTACGGGCCTGGCGCCGGCGGGGGCGGCGGCACCGTGATCAGCCGCAGGGTCAGCTCATAGAGCCAGTCCGGGCCGGGGTTTACCGTGCGAAACAGCGGCGTGGCCTGAACGGGGGCACCTGCAGCGCGGTTCCAGGTCACGTAGTGCTGGCCCCCCGTGGGCAGGGTGAGCAGCATCACAATGCCCAGCTGGTCGCGCAGTGCCTCCAGCAGTCGCACGGTGGCCAGGGTGAACCAGGCACCGCCGTTGCTGCTAAGGGTGATCGGACGGCCGTAGTGCTTCTGTCCCTCCTGAATGATCAGCGCCCCGGTGAGGCTGCGATCCTGCGTCTGCGCCACCGGGTCCCAGTCCCACTCATCCACCCATTCCAACTGGTCGCCGCCCAGCTCGGGGTCGGCGGCCAGGCCTACGCTATCGAGCGTCAGCGGCATTACAGGCTCCTCAGCCCGGCACTCTCGAGGATGCCGAGCAGCTTGGTTTCATCGTCTGTCGAGCGCACAGCCACATCCACCGGAGCCCGGCCGGGCACCTCGAGGCGGATTACCTTGCTGGGCGCCTCGGCCTGCGTCGTAGCCGGCTTGGCTTCCTTGGCCTTGGTCTGCTCTTCCTGCCGCGCACGCTGGGCCTCGGACTGGCGCTTGGCCTCGCTTTCACTTTCGATCTGGCGCAACAGGCCCAGCGCCCGGCTGGCGTTGGCCACCGCCTGAGAATCGCCACCGGCCTGGGCCTCGGCCAGCTGGGCCTGCAGCTCTCGGCGACGGCCGGCAAACCGGCGGCGCTCGATGTCATCCTGCCGCCCCTGCAGGCCGTCCAGTTCATCCTGCAGGCCGGACAGCGTGCTGCGCGTGCTCTCGGCCATCTGCTGCATGCGCTGCTGCGCCGAGGCAATGGCCGACTCCAGCGCGCTGAGGTCGGAGTCATCCAGCAGGCCCATAGCGACCTTGGCATTGCGCGCCTGCTCGATAAACGAGCGAGCGCTCATGCCGCCCCGCTCATAGCTGCGCAACAGGCTCTGCAGGCTGGCCTTCTGGCTGAGGAACGCCTGCTGGGTCTGCAGGCTGGCTTGCTGGGTTTCCAGCATCCAGCGGCCAAACGGCCCGGACAACGGGCTGGACAAAGCCTTCTGCACTTCGCCCAGCTGCTGGCTGACCCGACCCAGCGAGGCGCTGGTAGCCTCCAGGCTGCTGGTGTCGATGCTCGGGCTGGCCGAGCTGATACCCCGCAGCCGGTCATAGGCCTCCAGCGCCGCCGCACTCATCGCGGCCAGCGGCTCGCGAGCCCGGGTCATCACACCGCCGAAGAAGCTCTCCATGTCGGACATGTCGCGCTTGGCATCATCGCCGTCCTTGCGGCGGCGCACCATCGCTTCGCCGCTGGCCTTGCGCTCCGCTTCCATGCGCTTGCCGCTTTCGCGGCGCAGCTGCTCGCTGGTGACGATAGCTTCCTCGTCGGCCTTGTTCTTGTCCTGCTGAGCCTTGGCGCCCTGCTCGACTGCGCCCTTGAGTTCCTTCTGCCGGTCACTGGTTTTCTTCAGCTCCTCGTTGTACTGGGCAGCAGTGATCGCGCCATCCTGGTACAGCGTCCGCAGGGCGGCGCGGATGGCGTTGATGTCGACATCGGTTTTGGCATTGCTGATGGCCGCCTGTACCGAGGCCAGGTCACCCAGGGCATCGTCGAGGTCGGAGACCAGCCCGGCCGCTCCGCCGGCTGCGCTGCCCAGTTCCTTGAACCGGCCATTCAGTACCCCGGTGGCCTGCTGGTACTCCTCAATGCTCAGCCGGCCCTCGCTGAATGCACGCAGGGTGGCACGGCGCAGGGCTTCCAGTTGTTCGACCGTCGAGGCCGAGTTGATCAACTGCAGGGCATCAGCCATGCCCTCAATAGCGCGCTGCCCCGTAGCCGCCGCAGCAATCGCTTGCGCGGCAAAGCGTTCATTCAGCTCGGAGACTTTGTCAGCAGTGGCCTGCGCGGCATCCGCTTTGGCCTTTTCGGCGGCTTGCGCAGCCTCTTGCTGCACCTTGGCGTTTTTAACTGCAGATTGGGTGGTGGTATCCCAGGCACCAGACACCGCCGACGCCATGTCCTTAGCGTCCTGCTTGATCTGCCCAAGCAGCTTTTCTTGGAACTCACTGATTACGGCATCAGTGCCCTTCAACGCCGCGCGGACTTTATCGCCACCAAAAGCATCAGGGATAGCTTCGGCCACCACGCGCATGCTTTTGACTGCAGCCGTTACAAATACCGAGAACGCCCCCAACGAAACCGAAAGGAACATAGTCGCCGCATTGGCCGCCAAGCGAAACGGCGTAGCCAACAACGTAACAGCCCGAGTTGCTGTGTCGATTTTGCCGGTGAAGTCGCTTAACCAGGCTGCGCTGTCATCAATCAGTCTGTTGAAATCGACGCCAGCCAGGCTTTTTATGAACGCCCCAACCCGCTCAGCACCCTGCGTAAACGCATCGCTCAACCCCTGCGCCAAGCGATCCAGCCGACCATCCCGGTCCATCTGCTCGATGTACTCAGCCACGCCGGCAAGCTGCTGCTTGGCGTAATCCAGCGCGCCGCTCTTGGCAATTCGCCCGAGGAAATCGGTCCAGGTGTCCGACAGGTTGCTCATCAGGCCGGTGAGCGTGCCCATGTTTTCAGCGGCAGCACCCTGGGCACTGGCGCCAATTTCCTTGGTCAGTGCCGCGATCACATCACGACCGAGCCGCCCCTTGCTGGCCAGCTCCTGCAGCTGAGCGGCGTTCTTGCCGGTGACTTTTTCCAGCAGGCTCCAAACCGGCACGCCCCGCTCGACGAGCTGCAAAATCTCCTCGGTCTGCAGTTTCTGCTTGGCATAGGCCTGGCCAAGGGCCGAGGCAATACCCTGCAGGCGCTCCATGCCCCCGCCGAGCTGTTCGTTTTTATCAACCAGCGCCTGCAGTGTGCCGTCCATGGGGTCTAGCCCGTAGGACTTGAGCAGCGCAAAAGCCTCTGTAACGTCTGTCAGGCCCAGCGGGGTGTTTTTAGCAAAGTCGCGGATCCACGCTGTCGCCTGCTCACCGCCTGCCACGCTGCCCATCAGCGAGGCCATGCGCTTGTCCAGCAGTTCGAACTGATCACCCGTCGCCAGCATCGAGCGGATGCCGCCCGCCACCAGATTCAACCCGCGCTGCACCAAACCAAACGCCGCATTCAGCGAGATGTAGGCCGCTGCAAACGCCAACACTTTGCGGCCAGCATCAGCCATGACGCCTTTGGCTGCATCAATCCGTGCTGCGTGATCCTTGGCAGTATCAGCTGCCTTTTTTTCCTCGGCGCGCTTCTGCTTGATAGCGTCTCGGTTATTGGCCAGCGCCTCTTTATTTTCAGCCAGCTCAGTGGTCAGCCGCTTTTCTTCAGCCGCCACGTTGTCCGTATCCACGCCCAACTTTTTCAGGTCGCTGGTCGTATTTTGGATGGCCTGCTGGTTTTTCTTGTAGGCGCGCTCGGCCTCCTCGAGCGTGCGCCGCGCCTCACGCAATGCAATGCGCTGACCGGCTGTCGCGGTAGCGTTGTCAGCCACCTCACGGGTCAGGTCATCCAGCGTGGCGCGGGCGTCTGCCTGGGCGCGGGCCAGGCTCTCTGTGGCCAACTGGTTATCACGCAGGGTACGCACCAACGTGCGCGCCCGGCCGGCCTCATCCAATGCGGCCTTGAGGTTGCGCCCCTCTTCTGCCAGCGCCTGCATAGACTCCGTCGCCGGCTCAATGTCCCCGCTCAGGAAGTTGCGCGCACGCAGGGTGAGCTGGATCAGGCGATCACGGACGGACATTGCTTTTCTCCGGGCAATAAAAAACCCGCCGAAGCGGGTTTCTATAAACATTGGGGGTGGCTAGAACTGCTCAAGCCGGCCGTCAGCGTAGAGAACCTTTTTGACCTCAAACGAGATCTTGAGATTCTCCTGCGGCTCGTTTCTGAAGCGCTGGTGCCGATCAAGGAATTGGTTGTAGTCGATCCCGCCAGACCAAACGAGAGGCGAGCCCTTGGTCACCAGTTCATTCACGGCGATGTTGATGCGGATAATATGGTTGCCCAACAGATCCGTAACGAAAATGACCCCATCGAACGCCCGGATATCATCAGGGCTTTGGTTGGTAAAAATAAAGTCGGTCGTGATCTGGCTTTGGCCATACTTACCTTCAACGAAGCCTTTGTTCAGCAGCTGCGCCGTTACCGGGGCATCTTTCTGCGCGACTTTCGGCGCAGGAACAGAGGGCTTTGGCTTGTTCGCATCAGTTTTGGGATCGGCATCGCCACTAAACAGAGAGCCCAGACCAGCAAGAGACTCAGCCATGGCACTGCGGATCTCGTATTTGACGTGTTCACGCCCAGCGAAGTAACCAACGACAAGCCCCACAACAAGCGCAGCGATCCACTTAACCGCTGGGTTAGAGTTGACCCACTGCGAAAAGGTGACCTTAACGGCCGGGGCCTTGATAGCGGCACCAGTTTCCCGAGCCGCGATCTTGGAATAGTAAACACCGCAGCTTGGGCAGCAGTCAGGGTTCTGCTGCATCTCAGCCATTGTTGGCTCGTAGCTACATTTTGGACATTTCATCGGGCTCCCTCCCACAGGATTAATGTGAGCAGGAATCTAGCACAGATGAACAGGGCGCGAGCCCGGCAAGACGCCGGGCTCGCTGCCATCACGCTGCTGCCTTCATGCCAAGGCTGTAGAACTGCGACATGCCTGGCTCGGTCACCAGCATGTCGGCCAGCAGCTCGCCAGTTACCTGGTAGGCCGCGTATTGCGTGCCGCTGAGCTGAATTTCCTGAGCCAACTGCGGCTTGAAGCGACGCAGGCGTGCTGGCTGCGGTGCACCGCCCTGCGCGGCGTTCAGCCCGGCGAAATACAGTTCCAGCTCGACCTGCGCCGTAGTGAGCATCTCCACCACATCCGCCTTGAGCTTGGTGTAGGTCGCCGTGATACCGGCGCTGGTGATGGTGGTACCGCTGGTAAGCTGGATGCCGTAGGGCGTCAGCAGGTAGTGCTCGCCAGGGGTATAGGTAATGAGGCCATCCGCACTCTTGATCTCGACCGCCGTCGACAGGTCGGGCAGGTTATCGAACGGAATCAGCTCACCCGGCAGGCCCTCGCACACGTGCGCCTCGGGGGTAGAGACGACCCCCGCGGATACGCCTCGAACGGTGCCACGCCCAACAATAGCCAGGTTGCGGGCGTTTACGTCATACAGGGTGAAGCTGGCGGTAACGCCGGTCACACGGCTGGCGGTGTTGCGATTGCCAGCACCGGTGATGTAGTTGGGCAGCGATTGCTGATCCTCGGTGTGTGCAATTTTCAGTTCGCTGGTGTTGCCCCAGGGCAGCAAGGCCTTTTGGGTTTGGTAGGCGCGCGAGAAGATGTCGCCATAGCCAATCAGGCTGGCGTCTTGAACGGTGATCATAGAGATTTCCTCGGGGTTGGAATGGCCAATGGCCAGAAATTGCGGGGCGTGACGGGGACGATGCGTGGGTTACTTGGCCTTGGCTTCCGGCTCGGGCTTTTCCGCAGCGGCCTTTTCCGGCTTGGGCTTTGCTGCAAAACCCTGCGCCTGGGCATGCGTAAGAGCGGCGCCGAACAGGTCATCGCCTTTCTGGTAAACCTTGACCTTGCCCCCCTCACGGAAGGTGAAGGCCTTTTCTGCTTTGATGGTGGACATAGCACCCTCCTAGGGTTGGTATTGCTCGATGAAAACGGTGGCTACCTGTGCCTGCACGATGGCTATGGAATGCCCGGGCGCCGGGTAGTTGAACTGCACATCACCCAAGCTGACGCTCTGCAACAGCCCGCGCAGTTCAGCGGGGGGCGGTTGCCGCACAGCTCGACCGATGCCCCATTCGATCTGATCCAGCAGCGCATGCCGCTCGACGCCGGGGTGCTGGTCGAAATTGACAACCACCTCCACCTGATAGCCACGCCCCCGCCGGCCAGAGAGCACGACGCCATCGGGGGTAACTGCATCACTGGTAGAGGCGGCCACAACGGTGGCGAGGGGCAGCGGCGCACCCTGAGGCAGGTCCTCATAGAAGCGCCCGACGTGTACGTCAGCCAATGCCAACGGGTAGCCATTCAGGCTGGTGATCTGGCTGAGCTGCGCTGCCAGCCAATCGGTGATGCGTGTGGCTATGAGCTGCATCAGAACAATTCCTTATCCAGTTCCAGGTTGAACTCGAACGCCAAGCGCTCGGCAGCCTGTTCACGGGTAGCATCCGTCACGGCTTGCCGAAACAAGGCGGCCGGCGAGGGCCCGCTGGCGTCCTTGGGTATCTGGTAGTCATAGCGATACTGCGTGCGCCCAGGACTGCGCGTGCCGGCAGCTATGTTCCGCTCCTGTACGCTGCGAGTAGCTAGCGGCAACTTGCGAGCGCTGGACAGGTTGATGAACCCCGGCGCAATTTTTTCCCCCTGCAGCCAGTCCACCAGCACGCGGCCGCGCACGTTTGAACCGCCCACTGCCACCGCTCGGTGCCGATAGTTGCGGGCCGGAATGCCCTTGGATGATGGAACGATGCGCGCCTCGGCCTGCATATTGTTGGCCAGGTCGAGCCGGATGCGGTCATTGAAGATCACGCGCCGCACCCCGGTGGCAGCCGAAAATGGCTCCACCAGCAGCACGCGCTTCACCCAGCGCGCCGCGCGGTTTGTGGCGTTGATCTGCATGCGCGCATAGCGTTTTTCGTCGATGCCGAACGCGGCAGCGCCGCCTTCGATTGACGGCAGGCTGACCTCAATGCTCATAGGCGCTTCACCCACATACGCCGCACAACACGGTCGTCTTCGGTTTCAACCAGGCCCGCCACTCGCCAGGCCACGCCATCGATCTCGAACACTGCACCAGGCTCCGGGCGGCCCACCTCAACTACGGCAGCCTCCAGCTCGGTCACGTATTCCACCGCGCCGGCAAACTGGCCAGGTCGGCTGACGCCATAGGCCAGGAACACCCGGCAAGGCAGCGCCGTGGCGCCTGGCGCGGAGACGTAAGTGGCGGCCTGGCCGGTGAGTTCGGCGCAGCTCATGACCATCTCGACGCGATTGCCCATCGGGTCGCGGGGGGCGCTGGCGATGTAGAGCAGCCGGTTTCCGTGACGCAGGTAGCGGCCCTGCTGCAGCTCGCTGGTGTAACGGGCGCGAACCTCAACCAGTGCGGTAGAACGCAATCCGGTTGGTGCCGTTACGTCGCCGTTATCTTTAGCGCGAATACTGACCCAGCGGGAGCCGTGGTCTACTGGCTGCAGATCTGCGCCGAGGCTGAGGATGGCGGCGCGATGCCGCAAGCGACCTGCTCTCATTAGATGTTCATCCAGCGATGCGGACGCCAGAGCGCCTGCGTGGCCATGGGCAGGTCGGCTGTAATCGTGCCGATCACTACGGTTTCGGCATTGGCATACCAGTGGCCGATCAGCATGAGTGCGCCCTGCTGAATGGCTTTGCTGATCACCAGGGCATTGCCTGCTGGGTCAGGCAGTTCTGCTGCGCTGGCGACCAGGGTGCGGTTTGTCCAGGCCTCGAATGCGCTGAGGGATGCCTCGATGTAGCTCTGGATCAGCTGATCTTCGTCGGCGTGCTCGACGCGCAGATGCGCCTTCACGGTGGCGAGATCAATCATGCTTTGCCCCCAGTGCGGGGTTTGGATTTCGGCTTTTCTTCGCCGGCCAGTTCGGCAACCTTGAGATGCTCAATGGCCACTTCGGCGCAGCGGTCACTGACTTCTTGCTCGCCTTCTTCAACAGTGACGACATGCAGGCCGTCTACCGCAAAGGGAAAGGCTTGCTTGACGATGATTTTGGGCATGGCTTGGCTCCAAATAAAAAGGGCGCCCGGAGGCGCCCTTTCGGCTATGGCCTATCAGACGCTGAGGGTCAGCACTTTGACGGCGTTGCTGTCGGTGAGCATGCCCCCTACACGCTTGGTGGTGTAGAAGCCCACGTTCGGCTTGTTGGTGTAGGGGTCGCGCAGGACACGGGTGCCGATACGGTCAACGATGGTGTAGGCGCGCTTGAAGTCGCCGAACAGCACTGCGTGAGCGTCGGCGGCAACGGCGGGCATGTCCTCGTTTTCGACCACACCATAGCCCAGCAGGCTGGACGGCTGGCCCGCCTCGATACCAGGACGCCACAGGTAATTGCCCTGGGAGTCTTTCATGGTGCGCACCTTGAACAGGGTCATGTTCGGCAGCATCCAGCTGGCACCAGCACGGTGACCTTTGCGCAGGGTGTAGACCAGCTTGATCAGGTCATCTGCGTCGAAGTCGCCTGCGGTACCCGACTTGACGCTCTGCAGGGTGCCGAAAGGACGGGCATCGTCGGCCGTCAGCGCCATGGCATAGGCCAGCAAACCCTTGGGCTTGTTGGTGCCATTGCCGAGCAGGAACGCGGCGCCTTCTTGCTCGGCAAACTCGCGGGCGACTTCGCTTTGCAGCCACTGTTCGGCGTTGAAGAACAGGTCGTCAAGGCTGGTCTGGGTGGCCTGTGGGTTTGCGTAGATCTCGCCCATGACGGCGGCGATCTGAGCCAGGGTGGGCGTGCCGGTTGCCGGGCGCGCATCGTTTTCACCCACCCAGCCGGAGCCTGCGCCGCCGAGGTTGACCAGCTTTTTATAGTCCGGGGTGCTGACGGTGATCTGGTTGCACACCTGACGCATGGGCGACTCGTCGCGCAGCAGTTCGAGGATGGTGCGGTCCAGTTCTTCCGGCACGGCGTAGCCGCCGTCGGCGTCGACGGTGGTTTGCAGGGCCTTGGCTTGCAGTTCGCCCAGGCCGTCATCCTTGCCCTTGCGCACAAATTGCATGAAGGCCGCTTTGTGCTCGGACACAACCTTGTCGGTGTTACCACCGGGGCGCTTGACCGAGGCCAGCTCTTTTTCCAGAGCGCTCTTGAGCTCGTCGAGTTCGCTGAGTTTGCCGTTCAGGCTTTCGACCTGGCCTGCCAATTTGCCTTTCTCGGCTTCCAGGGCTTCAACGCGCTTGTCGTTGGTGCTCTTGAACTCGTCGAACTTCTTGCCGAGGGCTTCGGCAACTTCCTGCACGTCTTTGATTTCAACGGCCATGATGGCCTCCTTAGATTCGATTGATCAGGGTTTTCAGGGATTGCAGCGCCTGGTCAGCCGCCGCATCGCGCGGGGTGATTGCGCCGTAGCCTTTGGCCATGAAGGCCTTGGCTTGGGAGCCGGAAAACCCAACCTCTCGAAGGGCTCGCTCCACTTTGCTGGGGGGTGGCGTTTCGCCCCGTTCCAGCAGTGATTTCACCTCGGATATCCGGGCTTCATCGTTGGCCGGGAAGGTCACCAGAGAGACCTCCCACAGGTCGATCTCTTTCAGCAGCCAGCCGCCCTTGTCCTTGTCGTACTCCCAGTCCTTGAGGATGTAGCCGATAGAAAGTCCGGACAGGCTTCCCGCTTTCATGTGCGCGTGCGCCCGCTTGGCAAGCGGGTCGTCATCGATCAGCAGGCGGCCCTTTACGTAGAGGCCTGTTTCGTCCTCACGCATTTCGGTGTAGACGCCAACCGGCTCGGACATGTTGTGCTGCCAGAGCATGGCGGGCAGCTTGCCTTTACTGCTCCAGGTGTTGAGCGACTTGAGAAAGGCGCCCGGCACGACGATATCCGAGTAGGAGTCCTTGACGCCGAACACGGAGCCATAGCCTTCGAACTCGCCACTGTCACTGACCGATTTGACGGTCAGTGGGATATCAAGGCGCTGTTTTGTCGTCAGCATCAGATGCCTCCGGGTTGGTGGTCATGTTTATGGGCGTGAGGTAGATGTCGCCCCCATCACGCGGGTTGAGGTCTTCTAGCTCGCGGCAGTCGTTGGGGCTGAGGATTCCCCACTGGATGCCCTTGCCGTAGGACTCGTAGCGGCCTTTGATATCGCCTCGCAGTAGCGCTCCGGCGTTGAATTTTGCGTAATGGGTTTTGCGGTCTTTCTCGCTCAGCAGTCCAACCTGGATGCGGTGCTCGATGCGGGTGAGCAGCGGCACCAGGCTGTAGTTCACGAAGCTCATGCCCATGTGCTCGATGTTGTTGAGCGTCATTTTTTCCATGCTGGCGACCAGATGCGGCGGCACTCGGAACAGCCCGCAGATCTGTGCATCGGTGAGCTTGCGCGACTCGATGAACTGCGAATCCTGTGCGTTGAGACTGATGGGCTTCCAGTTCAGGCCCATTTCCAGAATCATCGGCTTGTAGGCGTTGGCTACGCCCATATGCTCGCCTTGAAACTCTTGCTTGAGGCGCTTGAAGGCCTCATCGGTTAGCTGTTGATCGGTAGCCAGCACGCCAGAAGTGACGGCTCCATTGGTAAACAACTTGGCGGCGTGTTTTTCCATGGCCTGCCCCAGGCCGAGCGCCTGGCGGGCGTAGGCGATAGGGTTGAGGCCCGTGAGGCCGTCCAGGGTGAACAGGCGCACATGCCAGATTTCCTCCTGGGTTAGGGTGCGGGTGCCGTCTTTGAAGGTCACTTCGTACTCAACCGCCCAGTCATCCTTGAGCTTTGGCTTGACGTTGGCCGGGTTGATCGGCAGCAGCTCTACTACGTTGCCCAGCGCCATGACTTTGTAGGCGTAGAAGTTTCCGCGCAGGCACAGGCAGGCAATCAGAAGCTCCCACATCTCCTGCGCGGTCATGTAGCTGTTTGGGGCCTCGGCCAGCAGGCGGTACAGCCGGTGCCCAGTTGCCGCAGAACGCTGCCGGTCGAGCTGCTGATATAGCCGGCACGGAAGCATGCCAACCGACTCAGAAAGCACTCGCACGCAGTTGAATACGGTGAGTTGCTGCAGCGCGCTGTTGGTGGTGACCACCTGCCCGCTGTGGGTTTCGTATTCGACGCCCAGGGCGCGGGCCAGCTTTTCGGGCGTATCGATGATCTGCGGATCGCTCTTGCCGAACATCCGGCCCAGGCTTTTGAGGATTTGCATCAGAGCGTCCTGATTCCGTGTTTCACGATGTGGTCAGAGAGGTCTGGCCCCTCCTCCTGTTTGCCCGCTATGGCTCTGCTGAGTGCCATGATCGCGGCGACAATGCCGTCGATCTTGTTCTCGGGGCGCTCTTTGTTCGGGTAGATGTTGTCTTTTGCGTCCAGCTTTGCGACTACGTTGCTGGCCATCCAAGTGAGCACCGGACAATCACCGTGTGCGAGCTTGCGCTGAAGCACTAGGGCCTCCAGCTCTTTCATGGGCTCGCTGATGTTTTGCACCGTCTGGCGCACTTCAACCATCAGCAGCCCCTCGGCCTGCATCTCCTGGGCAAGCTGGGTGGCTTGCCAGGGGTCATAGGCCACCTGCTGCACATCAAAGCGGCCAGCGAACTCGCGCAGATCCTCTTTGATCACTTCGAAGTCGATGACCTCGCCGTCGGTCAGCGTCAGCAGGCCCAGGGCGTCAAACTCGCGGTAGCGGGCGGTGTTGCTATCGAGTTCTTCGATCACCCGGGCTTCAGGCAGGTAGTACCTACCATGCAGATGCCAGTACGGGTCACCTTCAACCGGCGGAAACAGCAGCAGGTTGCCGGCGATGTCGATCTTGCTGGCCAGGTCGAGGCCGATGTAACAGGGGCGACCATCCAGCTCAGCCAACGGCTTGCGGGCCGGGGCCTCTTTCCAGCGCAGCATATTGAGCCAGGCGCTCTTGGCGCCCACCCACTCATTGAGGTGCTTGGTGCGAAACGTGGCCTGCTTGGCCGCGCTCTGCATGGCGTCACGCTGGCGCGCCTGCAGGAAGTCACCGTTGATGCTGATGCCGTAATTCGGGTTGGCTTTGATCAGCACCGCTTCGCTGGTCCAGTCGTCGCCGGGATCAATCGTGTAGAGCATGGCCCACAGGTCAGGGCGTTCGATCACGCCCTCCAGCATGCGCTCAGCATCCCTGACCAACTGGTGGCATGGACCGCCAATGCTGGAACCTGCCGTGGTGATGACCAACATCACCGGCTGCTCGCGGGCGCCCATGCCGGTTTCCATGGTGTCGAACAGCGTGCTGTCCTGGTGCTCATGGAACTCGTCGACGATCGCGCAGGATGGGCTGGAGCCGTCTCCCGGCTTGCCGATCACCGGCTCAAAACGCGAGCCATCGCTGAGGCGGCACATGTTCGAGGCATTCACCTCTACACCGAAGTGCTCACGCAGTTCAGGAGTGCGATCGACCATCAGCTTGGCGGGCCTGAATACCTCCCAGGCCTGTTTCTCTGTCGTCGCGCCGCTGTAGACCTCGGCACCGAACTCGCCATCAGCCGTGAACATGTACAGCCCAACACCACCGCCGATGATCGATTTGCCGTTTTTGCGCGGCACAAAGATCAGGATGGTGCGGTAGCGGCGCGTGTCATCCTTCTTGCGCAGCCAGCCAAACGGGATGCACACACTGAAAAGCTGCCAGCCCTCCAGCTTGATCAGTTCTCGCTTGCTGGCCCACTTGCCCTTGGTATGCGGCAGCAGCTGCAGGAACTTGGCTACCCGCTCGGCCTTGGCCGGGTCAAAGTAATAAGGAAAGTCGGCCGCCTTCGACAGCTTTACTTCGTCGAGGTGGCGTTGGCATGCCAGCTTGATCCACTTGCAGGCCGGGATCTTTCCGCTGATCACCTGGCGTGCGTAGGCCTCCGCAGCTTTTACCAGCGGATAGGTCTTCTTGGCGGCCATTACAGATCAGCGAATGCGTTGCCCTTGGGAGCTTCTTTTTTTCCGCCTACTTTTGCGCGATCGGCTGGCGTCATGCCGAACTTACCCAGCAGCGCCTCTAACCGCACCAGCTTGGCGGCCGGGAACTCGACAGGATCGAGACGGAACTGGGCCAACAGGTTGGCGGCCAGCTCAAGCGCCAGGCGATCTGATTCCGTCAACACCTGGAGCGGAGCCGACTTCTCGATCTCTTTCCAGGCCTTGAGCACTTCACCGGTGATGTGGCTCGGCGCTTTGCCTAATGGGCCTGCAGTTTGAGCATCAGTCCGTGCCCGCTGGGGGTCTTTTTTGAACGCGCCCCGAGCGTCGAGCACGTTGGTCGGCGTCCTTGGTCTGCTCATTTTTGAAAACCGTTATTTTGCGGAAGCGTAAAAATGGCTCCCCCTGTCGTTCGGGGCGCGTCAATCTCCGAACTTTTGGCCTCCCCCCTCCCCCTGCAGGCCCACGCGGGCGCCGATGCGGTTGTGGCAGGGGCGGCAGAGCGGTCTGACGTTGTGCCAGTCGAGGCCCAGCTCAGGGTGCGTCTTGTAAGGTTTGATGTGGTCGAGGATCACTGCAGCAGTAACCCTGCCGTGCGCCTCGCACTCGACACACAGCGGATGCAGGCGCAGGTAGTACGCCCGGAACTTGCGCCACCGCTCGGTCTTGTAAAAGCTGTCCGATTCGTCGCGCCGCTTGTTGTACTGGGCGTGGGTGCGCTGCATGTACTGTGCGCGCCGCTCTGCAGCCATCGGGGCATGCACAGGACAATGCCCTGCGCCCTGCACCAGCCGTCCACAGCCAGGCCAGGGGCACGGCTTTAACGGCTTACTTCCCATCCGAATCAACGCCCGCCTGCCTGGACAGGTAGCGCGTATAGAGCGCCCCGGCAACGTCAGCGCCGAGCAGGCCGACCACAATGCCCAGCGCGCCCGCGATGTAGGGTCCATGCCCCAGCGCCAGGATCAACAGCAGCGTAGCCATGCCGAACAGGGCGTTGGAACCGAACCGCAACACCACGCGCTTGATGATCTCCGACATAGCAACACCAGAGACATCAGCCTGCCGCATTTCCCCCACCAGGCCAGCCAGCGCGACCAGAATCAGCAGCCAGGTTGGCAGGTCAGCGAGGGCCTGCTGAGTGTGTGAGTCGGCAGCCATCCGGCATCCCTCGAATAGAAAGGCCCGCCGCGGCGACGGGCAAAGTCGGCAGGCCGACTGGAGCAGAAACGAAAAGCCCCGGCGCATGGCCAGGGCTTTGAATTGATCAACGCGGCAAAACCGCATCATGGGTCAAACGGTACACACGCTGTAATCCACTGTCAATACATACAGCATGGATGTGCATCCACTATGCCGCCTCGACCTGCAGGCATAGCGCCGAATCTACCCAGGCAGCACCAACGGCAACCAACTCCTGAGCACGAACATGAGAGACGCCCATCAATCGACCGAGCTGCCGATAGCTCATGCCCTGGTAGCGGTAGTAGTTCCAGACAGCCACACCAGCCTCCGGATAGCGAGCATGCAAACGCCCTATCAGACGGTCTACAACCAGTGCCAGATCATCGCTGATGGCCGGATCAGGAGCACAGCCGACCTGCACGTTGTCGCGCAGTAACGCAAACGACGGCGACACATAGCGCGGCACGCCAGCCTGCACCCGCGCCCAAACCCCCCACTCAACCAACAGGTACTCGGTATCCATCTGCCGCATGATTTCGCCCCCTCAATCCAGCGTCATATGCGAGCCACCGGGCCCGCGCCTGTTGTTGTCCTGCCGTGGGCGATGCAGCAGCCCCGCCCTGTCCAATCGCTCGCGGTACTGATTGCGTTGACGCTCTGCGTCAGTCAGCCGCAGGCGCAGCTGCACAACCAGATCCTGGCAATCAACCGCACCACCACCCACACGCTGAAGGCCTGCCCCATTGCACCCAGCGCAAACCATCACGTGGAAAATCCCGCGGATATGCCCGCTGCCCTGGCATATCTCGCACGCCTCCAGCTGCATCCAGTTAGTCGACACAGGCCACCTCCCTGAACGGCAGCAGCGTCACCCGCACCGCGCCACCCTTGCGAACAGCCCCGATCTGCACCTGACTGACAAACACGCTGTCATCGATGCCCAGCGCATCGGCCAAGCCATCTCGGCCAGCCTTGAACATCGCCAGCAGGTTGTCATCGTCACGGCGCCGCGCACTCGGCGGCAGGAACTCCAACACCAGCAGCACCCGTCCAGCAGGAGCAGCCAACGCGGCCAACTTCGCCTCCAGAAAACAGCGGTACCGGTAGCCCTTCGCCGCCTTGCTCTTCGTCGCCCAGTGCGGCCTGGCATTCGGACTGAGCACCTGGGGAGGCCAGGGCAAAATCACCACATTGCCCATTTTTCACCCTCCCCACGTAGAAACACAGGAAACGGCGCAATCCCGCGCCAGCACTGGCGCAGCGGCAGATTGCAGAAATGCAGGAGCAGCCACATTTACGCCATGTGCATCAGCAAAACCGCACTCATCCAACCGCGCATGCCAGCGCTCCAGCGCCTCCCGACGACGCTCCATCGCATCGCGGGTCAGATAGGTTTCCGTGGTCACCCCCAGCGCGTGATTGATCAGCAGCTCACCAACCATGTGATCCACGCCAATGTCGGCCAGGCTCGATCTCATCAGCTTGCGCAGGTCATGGCTGGTCCACTGCCGTCCGCTCACCTCACGCATCAACGCATGAGCACTGGTCAGCGCCAGGCCAGCCCCACCCCGCACCGGGAACACCCAGGCAGTCTTCAGGCGAGCATCCGGCAACGCCTCCCGGTACCGCCCCAGCAGCCCCACCACCTGCGGCGTCAGCGGCAACACATGCTCCCGCCTGCTCTTCGTGTTCGCCTCAGGAATCACCCACACCCGCTCATCCAGCGAGATATGCCCCCAGCGCGCCGCCACCGTCTCCGCAATGCGCGTACCGTGCGCCAGCATCATCAGCGGCAGCATCCCCTTGGCCGGTTCACGGTTGAACACCTGCACCAGGTGCTGCACCAGCGCCGGCAGATCAACCCGCGACAGGGCGGCAGGCTTCGGGCGCAGCTTGCCCTTGTAGAAATCCCGGAACGTCGTACCCACCAGCGGGTTATCCTCGATGCGCCCCTGCGTCTCCGCCATCCGAAACGCCTGCCGCATCCCCTGCAACGCCTTCTGCACCGTGCGCGGGGCCAGCACCTGGTGCATCGGGAACACCAGCTTGTCATCCAGCGTCACCCGGTCCAGCCGGCGCACAGCCACACGCCCCAGCCGAGGCAACACATGCCGACGCATCAGCGACCCCATGCTGGCCCGGTACTTCTCACTGCGCGTACGGTCGCCCTCGATCCGCGACAGCCACCACTCCAGCACCTCACCCGTCGTGCGCATCCCGCCCCGTTTCGACGCCATCAGCACGCCCCCACGCCAAACCGAGCCACAACACCGCCCGCCATGTGCTGCTCAATCACCGCCACCACCTCATCCCGCGTCGTGCGGTAGGCCATCGGCACCTGACTGCCCGGCGCAGTAACAGAAAACGCCACCAGGTCATCCACCCGCATACGCGCCACCGTGTAGCCGCCGCGCGTCAGCCAACAGTCAGGGATATCCCGGCCATCGCGGTCACGCTTCACGGCCCAGCCAAGCCCCTCAGCCACGGTCAGCCTCCACACCCAGCGTCCAGTGCTTCGGCGTGCGCCCCTCGTGCAAAGCCTGCAGGCGGGCCACATCAGGCGTCAGGCGTTCAATCAGCGACCGGTAACCGCCCGGGTACTGACGATCATCAACCAGCAGGCCTGCCGCCTCCGCATCCACGATGATGGCAAGGCACGCCAACGCATGAGCCAAGTGCGGCACGCCACTGTCCGGATCGGTCGCCTCACCCTCGAACCACGCATTCAAGTGCCGGTTGGCAGCATCAAAATAAATCGAGGCGCGCACCCCGCAGCCTCTCCAGTTGGCTCTCCCGTACTTCAGCGCCCCGTCCAGCAGGCCAAGGCATCCCATGGCAGTCGCCGTGGTCGGCCACAGGTGCAGCGGCAGCTTCTGGCTACCGATCGCATCCTTCGGATTCGTGTCCTTCAGCTCGCTCACACCGCACCCCTCACATACACCAGGTAAAACCACGCCAGCGCGATCATGCCGACCTCCCCAACCGAGCCCGCAGCGCCGACAGCGCCGCCCGACCAACCTCCGGGGCGCTTTTACGGGCAGGCGCAGGCAACGCAGCAACCGGCGCAGCCGCCAGCACCTCGCCCCGCGCCAGCCGCCGGCACACCGCCCCGTAATGCCGCTCAAACAACCGCAAACCCGCCTCCCTGGGCAGCGCCTGCAACGTGCTAAACCCCGAGCCAACCGCCGCGTGATACAGTGCATCAGCACTCCAACGCGCATCAGCCACCTGCGCAGGGTGCGTATTGCGCATCACCTCCGCATACGCCCGCTCCAGCGGTGGCAGGCCAAACGCCGCCGGGTCGAAACACCACGCGATAAACTCACCAGGCGCAGGAATCCACGGCGACGCGTTCTGCCGCGCCACCCGCAACCCGTAATGGATCTGCTCAATCTGCCGAATGCCCGCCGCCACAAACGCCGCCAGCCACTCCCGCTTCGCCGCCGCCAGCTCAGCCTCGGTCGGCCAGGCCTGCCGCCAGCCAGAGTGGATAGCCCGCAGGCGGTCGAACAGATCATCGATCACCAGCTTCGCCGCCGGGTCCACCGGCACCGCACGCGGGCCAGCAGCAGGGCTACGCTCAGGCTCCAGGCAGGCCGCCACCCGCCCCGCATGCACCGGGCCGGTCACAGCACCACCCCCACCGTCCAGTCAGCGTCAGCAGCCGGCACCGGTTTCGCAGGGAACGGCCGCACATTGCCACGGGCTGCAGCCTGGCGCTGATCACGCAGCACCCAGCCAACCAGGCTGGCCACCCACTGCGCCTCGGTTTTCGCCGCACCCGTCGCCGCGTGATGCACCACGAACGGCGCAATGCCCTCACGGTCGAACAACGCAAGCGCCAACCCAGCCCGCTGTGCCGCCTGCCGCAACAAGCGCTCAGGCGGCACCCAGTCCAGAGTCATGGTCGTCAGGCCGCGATCAGCAACCGGCGCATCGAGCACAGGCGCGTTGAGTGAGTGTGAAACTATGGAATCAGGAATCAGAGAATCAGCAAGATATTCACCGTCCGGCTCCTGTTCGTTAACGGTTAATTCACCGTTATCAGGCGAAACGCCCGGAATAGACGCCTCTGGCTCAGCCGGCAAAACGCTCGGCTTCTCCGTGTGGTGCGGGTTCTGGTGCTTCGCCCAATTCACGATCTGCACAACGCGCAGCTCACCCACCGCATACCGGCGGATAAACCCCAGCCGCTCCAGTGAGCCCAACATCGCATCCACGTCCAGGTTGTCAGCCGGAAACAGCGCCATCTTCAACCGCTTCGGGCGATCCTCCAGGCGACCCTCACGATCAGCCTCAGTCCACAGCCCGATAAACAACAGCCGCGTAGCGAAATCCAGCTCAACCAGATCCTCGTTACTGAAAAACCCCGGCTTGATATTGCGCGCCCTGGCCATCACAGCACCCCCAGGGCGAGCTTCTGCGCCAGCACAGACAACCCCTTCGGCGTGATGCGCACCTGGCTGGCCAGACGCTGATCACCCTCCTCGTCCAGCCCCAGCACCGTCACCTTGTGATCGAGCAGGCCGGCAGACAGGCGCGGCTGATACGCCAGCCAGCGCGCACAGCCCTCCCGCCGGTAAATCCAGCGGTTAGCACGCATCCAGTCGATCAGCTTGCAGCGCTGCACACCCAGGTGCTTGGCCGCATCCGTCAGGCACATCGAGCCGCGGGCATCAGCAATACGCGCCAGCGCATCAACCTTGGGTGCCTGCTCCGTCACCACCAGGCGCAGCTGGTTGTTCTGCTCCGCCAGGTCAGCAGCCAGGCGCAGCGCCTCGGGGAGTGTTTGAGGGATAGCCGGGGCAGCGTGCTGCTGCTCCAGCGCGTGCCAACGGTCAACCAGGGCCGCCGTGAACTCCGGCGAAAGCTGCGCCACCACCACAATGCTGTCACGCTTGCCCTGCTCGCCACTGAACACATACTCAACGGCAGGCCGGCCCGCCGTAGGCTTTTCCACCATTGGTGGTAAAGCAATTACACCCCGCTCGGCCAGGCGTTCAATCGTGCGGCGCACGCTGTCCTGGCGAGAGTTGACCAGCTCCGCAATCTCACGGCTGGTCATCGTCGCGTTGCGCGACACGTTTTGCGCAACCGGAAAACGTAGCGCGCCACGCTGGCTATGGTTGTCTTGATAGGTATCAGTGTGCATAATCAAACCTCTCGTGCATCAACGAATCAGCCGGCCCGCAATGCCGGCTTTTTTGTGCCTGTCGTTCAGCAGCTCACGCGGCGCAGCAACGCACCATCGCGCACGTTCTCAGCCAGGCGGCGCAACTCACAGGCGCGCGACTCCACCGCCAGCAGGCGGTCGATAAACGCCGGAAGGTGCGGCAGGTCACCGGAATCGATCTTCCCGTCAGCCAACACCTCACTGCCCGCCTCCACCGCCTGACCCAACCGCATCACCAACTGGCCAAACGCCGTTACCGGGCACGCCTGCTCACTCACCTGGCGCGCACCAATCAGCCCATGGCGGCTGGCCAGCTCATTCACGCAGCGCTCCTGGTACTCAGGCTCCAGCGCCAGCACCCAGGCCTCCTCAACCCAGGCCGGGATATCGCACTCCCCAACCAGCCAGCGCTGCACGCGTTTCAGCCAGTTGGCCGAGCCGCGCAAAAACGCCTGCACATCATTGCCAGCCGCCAGGGCAGCCAGGTCAGGCACATGCGCCTGCGCGGCCCGCTCAGGCACCAGCGCAAACAACTGCTGGTTGAGCGCCTGGGCAAACCCGTCCTGGCTCATGCTCGTGCGCGCAATCAGCTCAGCGGCATGCGCCACCAGCACCTGGTCGCGGCTCATCGGTTTCAGTCGTGGATTGGACGTTTTCACGTTCTGCTCTGCCTCTTATCGTGGTGGCCATGGGGTAGCCAATGGGGTGGCTCAGGCAGCGCCTTGCAAAATCTTCTTGGCCAGCGGCACAAGATCGGGGCGCAGCCCTGCAATGGTGATCTCGCCGCCGGATGCTTCCTGCAGGCGCTCCGCAATCTCAGGAGTCGGCTTGCGGTGGCCGCCAGCCAACTGCCAGAGATAGCCAGCACTGGTGCCGGCTTTCTTGGCGACTTCATCGCGGCGCTCTGGTGACGCTTTCGCCAGCCATTCACGCAAGTGGTCATTCATGGGGAACCCCTCCGACTATTTCACGGGGGAATTTAGCCCATGGCTAACATTTCAGCAATGCAAATTTAGCTGATAGCACATTTAGCAGCCAGCTAAAGAGTGTCAATATCGATCTATGGATATCTTCGAAATACGAAAGGCCAACCTGATCAGGCTGATAGGCAGCCGAAGGAAAGGTGCGTGCGCTGAAAAGTGGGAGATGGCTCCAGCTCATCTAAGCCAGGTGCTTTCGAACAAAACAGCCAAGAACCTGGGCGAGGATGTCGCGCGCCGGATTGAGCAGAAGGAAGGGCTGCCGCATGGGTGGCTAGACGCCCTGCAGACGGAAGAAATTGCCGAGATGGCAGAAGCGGTCAGGCCGCGCGCCGCTGCTGATAGCGCCAGCGAAGAAACCGGCCGCTACCAGGCCGATAGAGCACAGGCTCTCATGGGCTTCGCCACGCCCCGCACCCGCTCGGTGCTCGAACGCATCAACCAGGCCGCGCTGTCCGGGCGCCTGTCTGACGCAGACCTAGATCTACTCGACCAAATAGCGGCGCGCTTCGAAGGCAGCGAAGGCACACAGCCAGCCAGCACGCAAGGAAGCCATAAGCGCCTAAAGGACAAGCTACAGAAAAATGATCCACACCCTAAGCAGTGATGCATTCGCGGGGGCGCTGAGGGCGCCGAAGGTGAGCGGCGTCAGCCCACTGTTCCGCGCCAAGATCAGAGTCAACGGGCAAAGCGTCCGTTGCTACGTCAAACCGCTGCCAGATCTGATCGAATGCCCGGCAACGCGCCGGCCCGTCGACAATCAGGAGATCATCAATGAGGCGCTGGGCTACGTGCTGGCCGAGGCTTGCGATTGTCGAGTGCCAGAGGTGGCGGGCGTCATTCTGCTGGAACGCGAAAAGATCCCGCAGCAGGTGGTGGAGAAGCTAAAGCAGGTCGGGGCAGGGCCACTTCAGCAGAACTACCTCTGCTGGTTCAGCCAGGACATGAACCACCCAAACTTGGTGCAGAAGCACATGGGCGGTATTAATCTCGACTTCCTCCAGCAGCGCAGGCTCAAGCGTCTGGTCAAGCACCTTATCGAGGCGCCAGACACCCCAAAGGTGATCGCGTTCGATGACTGGCTGTTCAACTCGGATCGCCACCCCGGCAACCTGCTCGCCAGCACGCCAGAGCTCACCCTTATCGATCACGGCCGCATCCTCATCTACCCGAATTGGCGGCCTGGCAAACTCGGCGCCTGCGGGCCTGGCTACACCCCAAGCAATCGCCTTCGGAACTTCATCGACACTCACGAACCAAACTGGAGTGCTAAGCTGCCCAAGAAAAGCGAGATGATCATGGCGTACAATGCATTCGCGGTGAGCTTCAGGGATAGAGGCGAAGCAGCAGCCAGAACGGTGCTGGCCGAGTTTTTCGACGCCCTGGATATAGACGCTATCATCCAACTGCTGCAATCGCGGCACGACCCGGCAGCATACGCCAAAGCATCCGGCATGTTTATATGAGCAACCTGGCTAGATTACGTGAGCGCCTCAGCGCGGCCGAGCAATCGGTCGTCAGCGGCCTATGGCGCCCGATCAGCGCATGCCTGGATGAAGACGCCGGGGAATATCTCAACGTCGGCGTCATGTTCCAGTACGCAGACAAGGTCGAAGTGCGCATGCTCGACACCTTCGACCGCATCAAGTGCCTCTACGACCAGCGTATTGACCATGGCAGCCTCGCCCATCTGATGATGGACATCGAAGAGACCATACGCCGCCATCACCGGGACCTCCCTTCCGAGCTCAGCGATACCATCCGGCTCGGCGAGCCGCTGTATGCCTCAGGCGTCGATGCGGAGAGCGTGGTCGATGAGTTCTTCCAGGACGTCGTAACGCTTGGGGCGCCAACCAACAAGGCCCGCAACAACAACTTCCGTTACCGCTCCAACCACAAGGTGCGCGAAACCCTGTTCGAAATCATGCGCGAGAAGATGGCGCTCGAGGCAGAGCGCATCATCTGCACAGAGCCCTACAGGTTGAAGCTGCCCAACAACGCCAGCATCGATGTCGACATCCCCCTGCTCAACGAGCGTGCCGCCGGCGCGGTTGTGTCGGCCTGGTACAAGAGCCCGATGGTGGTCGAGAACAACCTACTGCAGGCCGCCTCCGACCTGCTGCTGATCACCAGCAACTCGGAGCGCAAACGCTCCTCGATGTCGGTGCTCATGCCTCAGGAAGCCAGCGGCATGACCCGCGGCGAGTTCGTCAAGCACCAGGACGCCACTCGGCGCCTGCTCGATCGCTACCAAACGTCCGGCATCGACATCATCGAAGCACCTTCCAGTGACGTGCTGGCCAATAGCACGATCGACTGGTGGCAGAAGATCGCCTGAGCTACCTTTTTGATCACCACGCAGCAAGCAACAAGCACACTCTCGGAAACAGTTCAAGATTGAACTTATCCACAGGTTGCTATACTAATTACACGACTGGTTTCTCTCGTTGGGAGCCAGCTAGGAGGAATAAGGAGCGAACGTATGACTACTAAACTGATGGGTGTCGGGCGCGAAGAATACGAAGGCATCTAAATGCCTGTAAAAAAAACGGAGGCCTGCGGGCCTCCTTTTTTGTTGATGGGGAGAAAGCTATGGAAGAGTTCTGCGCAGGCCTGGTGAGCCTGCTTGGATCAAAGGCGTTTGCAAATTTTGTTCTGGCCACAGGCGTCGCAGTGGCCATCGTTTCTGTGCTCAGTGCCAAGTCTACCGCCAAGCGAAAGCAAACGGCTGACCTTATGTTCGGAACCCGGGCAGACGCGGAGCTGACCAAGGGCTACAAGCGGCTTCAGGCGCTACACAACGCGCCCGATGCAAACATCCGGTCGTTCGCCAAAGATGACAAGCGTGACTCCGAAGAGGCCAACGATATTCGCTATGTGCTCAACCATTGGGAGCGAATCTGCGTCGGCATCAATCAAGGGATTTACTGCGAGAAAATGCTTCACGAGGCCAGCTATAGCACGGTGATGAACCTGTATGCGCAGGCGAACCCTTTCATCGCCGCCATTCGCGAGTCGACCGGCAAGCATACCTTCTATCAAGAGCTCGAAAGCCTGGCAAAGCGCTGGGAGAAGAAACCTTTGGTCAAGAAAACCACTCCGCGCTGATCTAATCGCGAACTGAGAAGCCCGCCAAGCGCGGGCTTTTTCATGCCCGGCGAAAATAATTTAGCTCAGAGCTATTGACGACACTTTAGCCTGTAGCTAAATTCACTCCATCGCCGCCGGAAACGACGGCCAGGCCGAAAGGCCACCGCTCTTTAACAACCAGCGCCATGAACGACTACCCGGCCCAGCCGGTTAGGTCAGCCCCGGCCATCACCTGTGGGGCGACAGTAAGTCAGGTGAACCAAACCGCAGCGCCAGCCGGCGACCGGCGATCAGCAACAGGCCATGAGGGGCCCGCTGACGAGGTGCAGACCGAACCGCGCGAATGACCCGGACGGTGCTGCGGAGCAACAACGATTTCACTGGCCGGCCTTCCAGCGAGGGCCAGACGGGAAGTCACTCAACCTGAGCTACCCAGGTAGAACCGCAACAGCGGCTCTGCGAAACCCGGCCCGGCGGGGTGGTAGCCCCGGGAACCCAATCCACAGCGTGGCGGCTCGCCAGGCTGCAGGGTTAGCGCCACACACCTGATGGCAGATCAGCTCTCCACGGCCGGATCAAAGCGCCCTGCAGTGAATAAACCGCAAGCCAGGCGGCCGTTCGACAGCGCGGCCAGGCCGTATGCCGGTAGCCCCGCCGGCGGCGAAAAAGGGGCACACCCAATTCCCCACCCACTCCACACACCCCGCGCCAGCAGGCACGCACTGCTGCCCGGCACAACGCTAGGAGCCACCCATGCGCACGCAACCCGCCACCGTACAGGAGCAACTGCTCACCGTTGAGTTTGCTGGCCGCACCATCCGCGATGCCCGCGCCCTGGCCAAACGCCAGGGGTTCAGCGAGTCGCCCACCTTCTTCCGCCAGGAGGGCCGCCTGGCAGTGCTCAGCTACCAGCGCTGGGAGCAAGTGGCATGATCTGCCTGGAGCACAACGCCATCGCTGCCCGCGAGCACGAGCGCCAGGAACTCGCCGCACTCACGGACCGCTACGTACAACAGCACGGCGCCATACAAACCCAGCCCGGCCGCCATCCTTGCCCGATGCGCGGCCGGCGGGTGTTGCTTCATCCCCGCCCTGGAAATCGTTTCGCATGCTCCAGGGCAAGCTGGAGTGCCGCTTCCGGCAGTACGCGAATCACACCGAGGGCCGAACTCATGTCCTGCTCCAGAAGCCTCATTTCATCGCAGCGCTCCCCAGTCCGCAGATAAACGCCGACAAATGCCTCTTCAACAATGTCATGGAACATACCTAGCCGAATCTCACACATTCGCCGCTCATTCAGTTCGAACTGGTGATCTTCTGCAGACGGGTACTTCTGCATGAACTGGTAAAACAATTCGCCTCTATCCACAAAGCCTCCTTGTGCCGGCCCAGTGCCGGCCCTCGAACCTACCCCACAACCCACCTTTCACGCCACTGGCGAGGGAGAAGTCATGCCCATCTACTGCCGCACCACCGGCCAGCGCATCGGAACCTGCCGCTGCCTGCGCTGCACAACCCCATCGCCACAGGAGCGCGCCGCATGCCCCGAGTGATAACCGCCACCCTCACCCAGTGCGCCAAGGGCAAACCGCTGGCTGTGCTGGAAAACCTGCCGCGTGACCGCGCCGAACTCCGCCCCTCGGATCTGCGCCGCCTGGCCCGCCTGCTCAACACCATCGCCATCGATGCCGAGCTGGCCACCCACAAAACCACACTCAGCTATGAGCTGGACGGAGCAAAGGCATGAGCGACCTACCAAAGCGACTGCGGATCAAGGCAAGCATGATCGCACTGGGCGAGCGGATCGCCTGGGGCAGTGATACTGCGCTGATGGAAGAGGCAGCGGATGCGATCGAGGCGCTGAAGGCGAGCATAGAGAATCACCAGCTGCACATGCTCGGGATTGCACGCGACCGCGACCAGCTCCGCGCCCGCCTGGCAGAGCTTGAGGCGCGAGAGCCCGCGATACCGGAAGGCTACGCCCTGGTTCCTGCGCGCATGGAACTGCTGCCAGAAGACATTGCCGCGATCATGTTCCATTGCGGGGGCGACGAAGACGCTACTGAGGTCGATGAAATGTTCGTCGGCGGCGTCCTGTGGGTGGGAGATGTACAGGACGACGACGGCAACAAGGTTCACGGCCTGCACTTTGCCTGCAGCGAATGCCTGGAAGAAGGCAGCACGCCGGTAGTCGAGTTCGCACCCTTCGGCGCCACGCCAGGCGAGGTGGCGCCATGAGCCATTGCAACGAGCCGCAGGCACACCCTGACCGCTGCTGCTGCCAACTTAAAAGCCCGTCGCCCCGCCAGCAACAGTGGGGCGGCATCCAAGTTATCCGCAACGACATGCTTCCGGCTCAGACCATGATCGTGAGTCGGGACGTTTTTGAATCACTGAAAGGGGCGCCGAATAAATGAGCACTTCCAATACCCGGCAAATCAACGGCGTCACCGCTGCTTACTCGCCTTCCCAGGAGTTCCGCTTTTTCCTGTACGACCCGGAAGGCTTCGACTTCCTGTACTTCCGCAGCCCCGAGGATCGCAACAAGGCCGCCGAAGAGGTGATCAGCGCCTATCTCGACGACGGCTGGAGTGAAGAGGTCGAGAACGTCATTGCCGGTGAAATCACGCACACCTGCGACAAGATCAACGTCGTGCCGCGCCCTGACGAAGTGGACGAAGACGGCCTTGATGGCGAAGGCAACTACTGGGCCGAAGAGTGGGACTGCAAGTGCGACTACGGGTTGACCCCTGTAGCTGCCGCCGCTGATGAAACAGAACAGTGCCTGGAGCAGAGCGCATGAGCAGCAAGCACAAGAAATACCGCCCGTACATTCGCCGCCTCAAGCCCAGCGACAAGGCCGACGACTTCCGCACTGCCGTTCGCCTTGCGTTCTACCGCCAAGTCGGCTGGAGCGGCTGGGTCATGGCGCAGCACGGCTTCCCTGGCGTCGTCACCGCCGTAGATCGCAACAAGCGCGACCTGATGCGGTCGCCGATGGCGGTGTACTTCGGCGACAAGACGTTCAAGCAGTGGGCGCGCGGCTTCCAACGCTACGCAGCCGGCAACGCCGAGCCTCTGGAGTCGAAACCATGAGCCGCTTCATGGGCGAGTGCCCGCACTGCGACGAAATGTTCGACGACGAAGACGACTGGTTCGAGCACGTCAGTTGCTGCGCCGATCAAGGCGAGCGCTGCTCGGAGTGCGGCGAGCCTGGATGCCAGGGCCATTGCGCTGGCAATGACATGATGGGGAGCGAGTGATGGAAAACGCCTACGGCCTCGATGCCGACTACTTCAACCGCCTGTTTGCCCGCGAGCTCAAGCCGGACATAGTGCGCAACCAGACGCCTACCTGCCTGGCCCGCCTGAAACAGGGCAAGGCCGAGGCAAAAGCTCTGCGCGATGCAGAGCGCCAGCGCTGGACAGCCGCGCAGATCACCCTGATTTAACTCCCCCCCTCACCCACGCGATCAAAGAAGCCGGCGATGCCGGCACGCAGAGGTATTGCCCATGGCAAAGGTAATCGCACAGATGACCATCCAGTTGCCGCGCCTGATCGAGGCCGGCGAATATCGCAAACTCCGGTTCGCCGGTCGCCACCCGAGCCTGCAGCAGCTCAAGCGCTGGATCGAAGACGGCACCGTGATCGGCGAGATCAAAGGCGGGTTGTATTTCGTCGACCTACAAGCCGAACTGCTCGGCAGCAACGACCCGCTACTCCAGCAGATGACCAAGGTGGCGTAATGGCTCCCCCTCGCAAGCGCACCGCGAAAAACCGCGCCCTGCCAGACAACCTGTATCCAAACGGTGCGTACTGGCGGTACCGCAACCCCATCACGGGCAAGGTCACCAGCATCAACAAGCCACTGGCCGAGGCCATCAAGCTGGCCCGGGCTGCCAATGCCAAACTGGCGCCACTGATGGCCGATGACGGCCATCTGCTGGCCCTGCTCACCGGCGAAGACGCGCCGACCATGCGGCGGCTCTGCGATCGCTTCGAGGAAGAGCACCTGCCCACCCGAGGCCTGGCAGCCAGCACAGTCAGCGAGATACGCATCAAGCTGGAACGCTACCGGGCAGACCTGGGCAGCAAGCTGGTCGGCCAGCTGGATGTGCTGGCTGTTGCCGAGTACCTGGACCAGTTCGAGAACAACGCCTACACAAAGCACCGCGGGCTGATGGTCCAGCTGTTCGACTTCGCAGTAGCAAAGGGTCTGGCCGACCGCAACTGCGCAGAGATGACACTGCGCAAACGAGAGGCCGAGAAGGTCCGCGCTCGCCACACGCTCGAGGGCGTACAGAAAATCCTGGCGGCAGGCACAACGCCCGACTGGCTGCGCCGCGCCATCCGCCTGGCCCTGCTCAGCCTGCAGCGCCGGGAAGACCTGGTAACGCTCAAGCGCACGGATGTGGACATGGCCGATGGCGTGATCCGGCTCAGCCCTGGCAAAACCGAAAACTACGGTACGCCTGTGCATCTGGAGATCGAGATGGGCGCCGACCTGCGGGCCGTGGTGCAGGAGTGTCTGGCAGATCCAATCGCCGGCCCCACCCTGCTCCGCTACAAGCCGCGGGCGCGCAGGCGTGAGCAGATCGAGGCCAAGGAATCCTGGTCAGCCATCACGCCGGACTACCTGACCAAAGAGTTCCGCAAGGCCCGTGACGCGGCGGGCGCCTACAACGACATCAAAAACCCCATGGCCAGGCCAACCATCCACGAACTGCGCGCACTGGGAGCCTGGCTGTATGAGCAACAAGGCTTTGCGAGGGAGTATGTGCAAGCGCTGATGGGGCACGCCAGCGAGGACATGACCGCCTACTACCAGGCAGGCCACGAGAGGAAGGGCACCGTGTACCAGCGGGTTCAGGCAGGCCTGAAGCTGTAGCGCTGGTGGTGCGTTTTGAAAAAATATGGAAAAAGTTTTGAAAACGAAAAAGGGCGATCCTCTCGAATCGCCCTTCTAAGCCCCGTGCTAGACGGGTTTTGTTTGGTAGGCACAATTGGACTCGAACCAACGACCCCCACCATGTCAAGGTGGTGCTCTAACCAACTGAGCTATGTGCCTGTGTTGGCGCGCATTCTACCTGCATCAACCTGCCTGTCAACAAGCAATTACGCTAACCTGCTGAAAAAAGGCATTTTTTACATCCCAAAAGAAAGCACGGCGAACTGTAAAGTATTTCATACAGGGGCTAGCCGGCCGCTCACGGCTCGGTTAGCATCAGCCCATCTGTAAAGAATAATAAACAGAGGTTGCAATATGACGCACATCGCCTATCCCCCTTCTTTTTACGCTGCTTCGGCCAACGTAAGTCCGCAACGTCCCGCCCTGCACGGTGAGGTAGAAACCGATGTGTGCGTAATCGGCGCCGGCTATACCGGACTGTCCACTGCCCTGTTTCTCCTTGAGCATGGTTTCAAGGTCTGCATTCTGGAAGCGGCCAAGGTCGGTTTTGGCGCATCCGGCCGCAACGGTGGGCAGATCGTCAACAGCTACAGCCGCGATATCGATGTGATCGAGCGTAGCGTCGACCCCAAGAAGGCCCAACTGATGGGCGAGATGGCTTTCGAGGGCGGGCGCATCATTCGTGATCGCGTGCAGCGCTATCAGATCGCTTGCGACCTCAAGGATGGTGGGGTGTTCGCCGCTTTCAATGCCAAGCAAATGAAGCACCTGGAAGCCCAAAAGCGTCTGTGGCAGCGTTTCGGGCATCAACAACTGGAAATCCTCGATCAGCAGCAGATTCGCCAGGTCGTCGCCTGCGACAACTATGTAGGCGGCATGCTCGACATGAGCGGCGGACACATTCACCCACTTAACCTGGCCCTGGGCGAAGCCGCCGCGGTAGAGGCCCTCGGCGGGGTGATCTATGAACAAAGCCCGGCGACCAGGATCGAACGCGGCAACCAGCCTCGCGTGCATACGGCACAGGGCAGCATCAAGGCACGTTTTGTCGTGGTGGCCGGCAACGCCTACCTGGGCAACCTGCTGCCGGAGCTGGCCGCCAAGTCGATGCCGTGTGGCAGCCAGGTGATCGCCACCGAGCCACTCAGCGCCGAGCAGGCCGCCAGCCTGCTGCCGCAGGACTACTGTGTGGAAGATTGCAACTACCTGCTCGACTACTTCCGCCTGTCGGCCGACAAACGCCTGATCTATGGTGGCGGAGTGGTCTATGGGGCGCGTGATCCGGCGAATATCGAAGCCATCATCCGGCCGAAGATGCTCAAGACCTTTCCGCAACTGCAGAATGTGAAGATCGACTATGCCTGGACGGGTAACTTCCTGCTGACCCTCTCGCGCCTGCCACAGGTCGGGCGCCTCGCTGACAACATCTACTACTCGCAAGGCTGCAGCGGACACGGAGTGACCTATACCCATGTTGCCGGCAAGGTGCTCGCCGAAGCACTGCGCGGCCAGGCTGAACGCTTCGATGCCTTTGCCAGCCTGCCGCACTACCCCTTCCCGGGCGGTCGCTTGCTGCGAGTGCCATTGACCGCGCTCGGCGCTACCTACTACAGCCTGCGCGACAAACTCGGCTTCTGAGTCATTTCGACAGAGGCAAACCTTTCAGTCGGCCATTGCGCAGCACAGCCAGGCGGGCCAATACGCCTGGCTGCCCTCCTCGACAACTGCCAGCCGCCTAGCAATTCTCCTTTATGCGCTGCCTGTCTGTCTCCAGGCGCAGAACCGTTCGCCACGCCCCGATAACCACTATATAACCACCGCCAAAATACCCCATAGGGTATTGATCCAAATCATGGTGGTTTCTCCACGGGGCACTACGCTGGCCAGGTAATTCATCCCGATTCATCTACACAAGCAGAAGGAAACATTCATGGCGATGAAAACCATCCGTGCTACTGGCCAGCTCAATGCCGGCATGGCCATCCACGTACAGTGTGGTCAGCAAACGCTCACCATGGATCAACCGAAGAATGCTGGCGGACAGGACCTTGGCCCGACGCCACTGGAAGCCATTCTTGCTGCCGTGGCAGGCTGCTTCGGCACGATTGGCCGATTCATCGCGCACCAGCAAAAGATCAATCTGCGCGGCATGCGCTTCGAGCTGGAGGCCGACTATGATCCGGATGGCCTGCTAGGGCGTAACAGTGAAGTACGCCCGGGCTTCCAGGAGCTGCGTGTCATCGTGGATATCGATGCCGACCTGGACCAGGCCGGCAAGGCTGACCTGCTGGCGCTCATCGAGCAGCGCTGCCCGGTGGCCGACAACCTGGCGCATGGTACTCGCCTGGTCAGCCGGCTAGCCTGAAAAGCAGCAGCACTCTCAACGGACCTGAAAACGCTGTTCGAGCAGCTTGCGATCGCCCTGGAACACCATGAAGTGCCACTCGCCGGGTACCACCTCATGGGGCTCGCTGAACTCGAAGGCCATCAGGTCCGGCTGCCCTGCCGCACTCAGTGCCTGGGTCACCACGAACTTGTCATGTCGCTGGCCATCCGGCGTCACCACACCCGGCGTCAGATACAGCAAGGTCAGCGGCTGCTCGCCAGCCTGCTTGCCGCTCAACTGGTAGCGCAGGCCGAACTTGCTGCCCAGTCGGGCGGGAATCTCCTGGCCTGGAATGATCCGTTGATTCTGCCGCGTCAGCACCCGCTGCCCCGGTTCAAAATGCTCATGGCGAGTTTCGAACAGACCGTACTCGACCGCACCGACCACCTGTACCTCGGCCTGCAGCAAGCCCGCCTGGGCGCACAGCGCCATGCCCATCAGTATGCGTTTCATGACATCCCTCCGTTTGCTGCGCAGAGGGTAATGACGCAACGATGACAGCATCATGACAGGCGCTTCAGCGACTTGCCGTACCTTGCTCTTCCGCCCAGCGCGCCTTGATCTGCAGGATCTGCGGCAACTCGGCGATGAACAGCTCGACCAGGTGCGCATCGAAATGCCGAGCACTTTCCGCACGCAGCAACTCGATGGCTGCTTCTACCGTCCAGGCTTTCTTGTAAGGACGCTCGCTGGTCAAGGCATCGAACACATCGGCAATTGCCACGATACGCCCCTCGATGGGAATCGCCTCGCCCTGCAGGCCATGGGGATAGCCACTGCCATCCCACTTTTCGTGATGACTCAGGGCAATGTCGTGGGCCATGCGTAGCAATCCAGTCGCATGCTCACCGATGATCCGCGCCCCAATCTCGGCATGCTGCTGCATGACCTGCCACTCCGCTGCATCGAGTTTGCCAGGCTTGCGCAGGATCGCATCGGGAATGCCGATCTTGCCCACATCATGCATCGGCGCGGCATGCAGCAACTGTTCAGCCCGCGCCTCGCTGAAGCCGGCCGCGCGGGCCAGTATCTGGGCATAGTGGCTCATACGAATGACGTGCAACCCCGTTTCGTTGTCCTTGTACTCGGCAGCCAGGCCCAGACGCTGAACGATCTGCAGACGGGACTGCAACAGTTCTTCAACGCGCACCAGTGACAGGTGGGTACTTACCCGCGCCTTGACGATCGGCGGGCTGACCGGCTTGGTTATGTAGTCCACCGCCCCCAGGGCAAAGCCGCGCGCCTCATCGGCGACATCCGCCAGGGCCGTCACGAAGATCACTGGGATCATCGCCGTGCGGGGATCGGCCTTGAGCTGCGCACAGACCTCGAAGCCGGTCATCCCCGGCATCATCACATCCAGCAGGATCAGCTCCGGCTGCTCGCGATGCGCCAGTTCCAGAGCCTTGGC
Source organism: Pseudomonas fluvialis (assembly GCF_002835605.1). Taxonomy (NCBI): domain Bacteria; kingdom Pseudomonadati; phylum Pseudomonadota; class Gammaproteobacteria; order Pseudomonadales; family Pseudomonadaceae; genus Pseudomonas; species Pseudomonas fluvialis. The sequence continues at coordinate 255,613 of NZ_PIYS01000003.1, forward strand.
ACCTTCTTTGGCAAACAGCAGGCGGTAATCATCCTGCAGGATATGCCGCAACACCTGCAGGTTGCTGGCTTCGTCATCGACCAGCAACAGCTGGCGGCGGCTATCGTCGGACATGTCTCTACTCCGTGGCCGCAAGCTGGAGCTCAGCCTGCAGGGTGGCGAGCAGGGCCAGGGCCCGCTCGAAATCAAATTCATCAAGCGCCGCACGCAGTGCCTCAGCCGGCGCGCCCAACACCATCAGGCGCTGCAGTGCTGGCTCGTCCAGGGCACCACGCTGCAACGCCTGCTGCAGCCTGTGCAGATCGTTCAGTAGCGCCGCATGATCCAGTGCACCCTGTGCCGATACCGTCGGCGCGCAGGCCTGCGGCTGCTGTGGCTGTTGTGGCAAGTTGTTGGCCAGCAGCGCCAGCAAGCGCGGCAGTTCATCGAGCAATTGCTGGCATCGCGTCGCCTGCGCAGTATTCGCCGCCTGCTCAAGCTCAGTCAGCAACGCGTGCAGAGCCGGCAAGCCAAGGTTGCCGGCCAGACCACGCAGGCGGTGCGCTTCACTGGCGAGGGACGGCCACTGTGCCGCTATGCAGTAGGTACGCCATTGCGCCGGAATTTCCGTCTGTTCAGCCAGGAAGCGAGCCACTGCAGCGGCCATGGCCAACGGACTGCCCCACAGCGCGGCCCCACGACGCCAGTCGAACAACCCCTGCATGGCCGGATCATCAGCCTGTGGCAGGTACTCACTGGACTGCCCCAGCAAACGCGCCATTTCCGTCAGCAAGGCCGGCATATCCAGCGGTTTGCTGGCAAAACCCTGCATACCGGCATCCAGCGCAGCCTGGCGATCACGATCCAGCACACTGGCGGTCAAGGCGATGATCGGTACAGGCCGGCGCCCCTCGGCCTGTTCACGGGCGCGAATCTGCCGGGTGGCCTGCAAGCCGTCCATACCGGGCATCTGGACATCCATGAGAATCAGGTCGACCGGTTCTGCGGCACAGGCGGCTACCGCAGCCGCCCCTTCGCTGACACCTCGTACCTGGTGCCCGAGACGCTGCAGATTGAGCTGTAACAGCTCCAGATTCTGCGGCACATCATCCGCAGCCAGGATGCGCAGGCTAGGCAACTGCGGCAGGCGCTGCGGCAAGGCCCGGGCCAGCTGCTGCGAGCCGATCGGTAAGGGCAGCTCGACGGTAAAGCAACTGCCCTCACCCAACTGACTGGTTACCGTAAGCCGCCCGCCCATCAACTCCACCAGCTGCCGCGAAATGGTGGTACCCAACCCGGTACCGCCAAAGCGCCGGCTCATCGAGGCGTCTGCCTGGGCAAAGGGGTCGAAAATACGCTCCAGGCGATCCGCGGCAATGCCGATACCAGAGTCTTCAACCTGCAGACGCAACGCGCCTGCCACCCCGGCAACACGCAGGCAAACCTGCCCCCGCTCGGTGAACTTGACTGCATTGCCCAACAGGTTAGTGAGCACCTGACGCAAACGCAGGGCGTCACCTTTGAAATAGTCGCCCAACTCCCCCGGGTAGTTCAGCTGCAACTGCAAGCCCTTGGCTTCCGCCGCCAGGCGCTGACTATCGCAGACCTGCTCGCACAACTCGCGCAGGGAGAAATCCAGATTTTCCAGCTCAACTGCCCCACGATCCAGCTTGGCGGTATCGAGGATATCGTTGAGCAGGCCCAGCAAGGCGCGCGAGGAGTGCTGCACAGTTTGCAGATGACGGCGCTGCTGTGCGTCCAGCGGACCGTCGAGCAACAGCTCGGTAAAGCCGATGATGGCATTCATCGGCGTGCGAATCTCATGGCTCATATTGGCCAGGAAGCTGCTGCGCGCCGCGGCCGCCTGTTCGGCCCGGTCACGGGCATTGCGCAACTCCTGCTCCATCAGCCGTCGCGGGGTCATGTCAGTAGCCAGCTTGAGTACCTTGCAGGGCTTGCCGTCGGCGTCCAGGATTGGATTGTAGGTCGCCTGCAGCCATACCTCTCGGCCGTCACGGGCGTAGCGGCAGAACTCGCCCGAGCGAAACTCACCCTGGCGCAGGGCCTCCCAGAACGCCGCATACTCCGCGCTGGCACGCTGCTCGGCAGAACAGAGCACGCCATGCGGCAGACCGCACAAGGCTTCACGCTCATAGCCAAACAAATCGACAAAGTTGTCATTGACCGTGAGGATCCGCCCCCGCATGTCGAACTCAACCAACAGCACCGCCTTGCTGATGGCCGTTACCTTGCTGGCATACTCGGCATTGCGCAGCTTGGTTTCCGTCTGGTCGAACAATACACCATCGATCCAGCGCGGCTTTCCGGCTTCATCGCATACCGCGCAACCACTTTCCCAGATCCAGTGTTCACCGCCCTCGCGGTCGAACAGGCGGTACTCCACGACGTACTGACGCCCTTCGCTAATGGCTGCCGCCACCTGCTCGGCGACCGGCTGCAAGTCAGCCGGGTGATAGAGATCGGCAATCGAACGTCGCCGCTCAATGAAGTCACTGGCCGGCCAACCCGTCAGGCTTTCTACCGCGTCGCTGATAAACAGCATGCTCCAGTTGTCATCCAGCAGGCAGCGGAACGACACACCCGGGATGTTGCTGATCAGCGAGCGATATTGCCGCTCGCTGTCACGCAGGGCTTGCTCCATGGCCTTGCGTTCACTGATATCGCTGATGAAGCCGACATACATGACCTGCCCGGGAATCTCTGCGCGGCCAATGGCCAGGCGAATCGGCAAGAGCCGGCCATCCTTGTGCAAGCCTTCGACCTCGCGCCCCACACCGATGATCTTGGCCTGTCCGCCCTGGCGGAAGCGGCGCAAATAGTCATCATGCTGGCCACGGTGTGGTTCAGGCATCAACAGGCGGATGTTCTCGCCGAGCAACTCATCCTCACGCCAGCCAAAGAGCTTTTCCACCGAGGGGTTTACGCCCTGGATCACGCCGTACTGGTCAATGATGATGATGCTGTCGACCGCGGTATTGAGCACCGCGGCCATGCGCGTCTGGCCGGCAAGGCGCTGACGGTACAGATCGCGATAACGCAGCAGGCCGTTGACCGCGCCAACCAGCACGCTGAGGCTAAGGGTGGCCATGGCAATCATGCTGGCCAGGTAAAAGCTGCCTTCCATGGGCTGTGGTACGGCAAACTCGGCCTTACCCAACACACGGGCGGCGGCCATTCCGGTGTAGTGCATGCCGCTGATGGCCAGGCCCATCACCGTGCCGCCGGCCGCAATGGCCGCCAGGCTGGCCATACGCCCACGCAGGCCATAGCGCACCCACAAAGCGATGATTGCCAGCAACACCGCCACCACAATGGACAGGGCAAACCGCCAGGGGTCATAGCGCAGGATGGGCTGCATCTGGATGGCTGCCATGCCGCTGTAATGCATGAGGCCAATACCCGCGCCCACCAACACGCCGCCACTGACCAATTGCCAGCGGCTGATCTGGCGGCGTGCCAGCAAGCCCAGGGCCACCCAGGAGGCCGCCAGACTGGGCAGCATGGACAAGCCAGTCAGCAAGGGGTCGTAGCTGACCTTGACCGGCAATGACATAGCCAGCATACCGATGAAGTGCATCGCCCAGACGCCACCGCCCAGAGCCAGTGCGCCAGTAGCGATGGCCAGTTGCCGTGAAGCCGGCGAGCGGCTCAGGCGCGCCATGCCGGCAATCTGCAGTGCCATGCACGAGGTCAGCACGGCCACCAGCATGGACACCAGCACCAAAGCATGGCTGTGCTGCATCGACAGCAGCTCGGCAGTCTGCTGGGGATCGACAAAGAAGCGGGAAAACACGGACATGCAGCGACTCGACAGGGATCAGTAAGCGACCAAGTCCCTCACTAAATACACCCGCCGTGATAGCGTCAAGCCATACCTGCGCAGCGGCCAGCGCGACCGCCCGGCGGCATGCCCGGGCATTGTCTGACATGCCTGCCACGGCAGGCGCTCATTCACGCGACAGCCAGGCCATCAGCATACGATTGGCCTGCGGTGGCGACAGCTGCCCGGCCCAGTACATCAGCGTGAACAGCCAATGAATGACCCGGTGCACACGGGGCGCATGCACCTGCCGCCAGGCCGCCCGGGCGATGTCCTCGGCACGCAGCGCCACGCCCAGGCGACGCAGGGTGGGCGGTGTGAACCTCTGGCTGTCGACCATCGGCGTGGCCACGAATGGCGGCATCAGGTCACCGACGCGGATGCCATGGCGCCGCCATTCCAGCTCCAGCGCCTCGGTGAATCCGCGCACGGCAAACTTCGAAGCCGAGTAACTGACCATGTGCGGCGTGCCATACAGTCCGGACGCCGAGCCCATGTTGATGACCTGGCCTTGCGCGGCCTTCAGGTAAGGAAAGGCAGCATGGGTGACTTGCAGCAAGCCCAGCACATTGACCTGGAGAATCTGCGCATGCTCCTGCGTGGAGATGGCCTCGAAGTAACCAAAACGCAGCAGTCCCGCACAGTTGAACAGCACATGCAACGCACCGGCCTCGCCACAGAAGTCCTGCAATGCCTGAGCTACCGCCTGTTCGTCGATGACATCCAGCGCCCGCTGCCAGGCGCCGTGCAGTTGCCCGGCCAGAGCGGCCAGCGACTCGGCATCGCGGTCCAGCAGACCCACCCGCCAGCCCCGCGCATGAAACAACCGAGCGCTGGCCGCGCCGATTCCCGATGCGGCCCCGGTGATCAGAATATGTTTCATTGGCAACCCTGTTCCTTGAGGAAGGCCGCGACACGCTGCATGGCCAGCCTGGCGACCTGCAGCAATCCGCAGTTGATCTGAAAGACATGCCACTGCCCGGGATAAACCTCCAGACGCAGGGCCAGCTCAGCGTGCTCCTGTAAGGCCAGACTCTGGGTCAACAGGTGCTCGTCGCTACCGACCTGCACCAGCAGAGGTGGCAGGTCGTGCAGGCTGGCATAGCGTGGAGAAAGCCACGCTGCACGCAGGTCGGGCTGCCCCGCACAGTAACTGCGTACGCCCTGCTCCAGCCAGGCACGCCCGAGCAGCGGGTCTCCCGCCGGCGGCTCATGCCAGGTTGCACCACTGAGGTCGCTGACCGGCGAGAAACACACCAGCGCGGCCGGCTGCGGCAGGCCCGCCTCGCGCAGGCGCAGCGCCAGGCCCAGGGTAAGCTGGCCACCCGCCGAATCACCGGCGATCACCAACTGGTCAGCCGGCTGCCCCTGCGCCAGCAGGGCGCGATAGGCACTCAACGCATCATCGACCGCAGCCGGCCAGGGGTGCTCCGGTGCCAAACGGTAATCCACCGCACAGACCCGCGCCCCGCTGATGCTGGCCAAGTGGCTGGTGATCGCCCGGTGAGTGCGCGGCGAGCCGAGGACGAAGGCGCCGCCGTGCAGGTAAAGTACCACCCAGCCATTGTCGCGCGCCCCCTGCAGCCACTCACAGCGCACCTCACCGAGCCTGCCCGGGCGAATAGCCACGCCGCGCGCACGGGGCGGCAACAGGGTGGCCAGGCGCAATAGCGCACGCTGCATCAGCAGCGGCACAGCGGGCCGCATGAGGCCACGGAACAGCACACGGGTCACGCCACGCAACAACCCGCTGAGCAGGCGCTGAGTCCGACTGGCCGGCGGCAGCTCAACGCACCAGTTCATAGTCAGCCCACTGCGGCCGGCGCGTCTGCCGGCGATAACTGAAGGTAAAGCCGGACCAGTTGTTGGTGTGCTTGCCGGCGGCATTCTTGTACCAGCTGCTACAACCCTGCTCCCATACCGATTGGCTGATCGCCTGCTGCACCTGACGGTTCCAGGCGTCCTGCGCCGGCTTGCGCACATCCAGATAACGGACGCCCTGATCGAGCTTGTCCAGGCAGGCCAGCACATAGGGAAACTGGCTTTCCAGCATGTAGATGATCGAGTTGTGCCCCAGGTTGGTGTTCGGCCCGTAGAGGATGAACAGGTTGGGAAAGCCGTTGACGCTGATCCCCTTGTACGCCTCGGCACCCTCCCGCCAGGCCTGGTTCAGCTCCAGCCCGCCCAGGCCGCGAATGCGCATGGGCGCCAGGAAATCACTGGCGGCAAACCCGGTGCCATAGATCAGCACATCGACCTCGCGCAGCTGGCCGTCGGCCGTGATGATGCCCTGCTCGGTCACCTCACGGATCGCCGTGTCGACCACTTCCACCTGCGGTTGGCACAGCGCCGGGTAGTAGTCATTGCTGATCAGAATGCGTTTGCAGCCCAGCGGATAATCCGGGGTGAGCCGCGCCCGCAAGGCCGGCTCCGGCACCTGCCGGGCCAGTTGGCGCAGCACGCGCTGGCGCTGCAGCTTCATCAGCGCCGGCCAGAGGAAGAAGGCCACCCCACGCACCTCGTGGAACAGGTACTGCCAGGCCCGGTCCAGCTTCTGCGTCCAGGGCCAGCGACGCATCAGCGCCAGCTCGAAACGGCTGTAGGCACGGTCCGGCTTGCTCATCACATAGGCCGGGGTGCGCTGGAACAGGTGCAGGCGCGCCACCTGGGGGACGATCTGTGGCACGAACTGGATGGCACTGGCCCCGGTGCCGATCACCGCTACCCGCTTGCCGCTCAGCGCCACATCGTGTCGCCAGCGCGCTGAGTGAAACTGCTCACCGGCAAAACGCTCCAGCCCCGGCAACTGCGGATACAGCGGGCGATTCAGCTGACCACAGGCACTGACCAGCGCACGTGCCGTGAACTGCGCGCCATCACGGGTGGTGACCCGCCACAGCGCAGCGGCTTCATCGAAGCTCGCCTCGGCCACTTCACTGCGGCAGCGGATGCGCTCTGCCAGCTGGTAGCGCTCGATGCACTGGCGCACATAGGCAAAGATTTCCGCCTGCGCTGCAAAACGCCGGCTCCAGTCGAGCTTGGGCTCGAAGGAAAAGGAATACAGGTGCGAGGGCACATCACAGGCCGCCCCCGGGTAATGGTTATCCCGCCAGGTACCGCCAGGCTCATCAGCTTGTTCGAGGATCAGGAAGTCGTCATGGCCCTGACGGCGCAACTGCATCGCCAGACCAAGACCCGCAAAACCCGCGCCGATAATCAGCACGCGCCAGGGGGTCTGCTCAGGAGTCTTGTTGTTCATTGTTTTCTCCATGCATGGTCAGCACATGCTAGGGCTTTCCCAGGCCGTGGTTTATGGCATAGTCGGCCACCAGATTGTGACTTTCGGACAGCCTATGCCCCGCCCTCGCCGCAGTGCCGTCAGCGTGCAGTTGCTCATCCAGTATGGCCTGGACCACGGTTTGCCTCTTGAAGCCTGCCTGCAGGGAACCGGCCTGGACTGGCAGCAACTGGCCGACCCCTCTGCGGAAGTCGAGGCCGAGCAGGAGTTGCAGCTGGTCGCCAACCTGCTGAAGGGGTGCCAGGCCGGGCCTGGTTTTGGTTTGCCGCTGGGCCGCCGCTATCCGCTGAACAGCTATGGCATCTGGGGCTTTGCCCTGCTCTCCAGCCCCACCTATGGCGACGCTGCCCGCCTGGGGCTGCGTTACCTCGACCTGACCTACGCCTTCCATGCCATGCAGCTGGAGGTGCACGGCGATGAAGCGCACCTGCTGCTCGATGACCGGGATATTCCCGCAGCGTTGCGCGGTTTTTTACTGGAGCGCGACCTGGCCGGCATGCTCCAGGTGCTGCGCGAAGTGCTGGGTGGCGAACCGCCTCTGCTGCGCATCGAGTTGCGCTTGCCGGCACCGGACAACGCGGAGCGCTATCGCCATGAGCTGGGCCTGCTGCCGCTGTTTGCCCAGGCCGAAAACCGCTGCGTGTTTCCCCGCGCCCTGCTCGACCGTCCGCTGGCCGCCGCCAACCCGCACACCGTGCAGCTCTGCGAAGAACATTGTCAGCGCCTGCTGGCCAAACGCAGCCAGCACAGCGGACTGGCCGGGCAGATCCGCCGCCTGCTGCTGGAGCGCCCCGGACGCCTGCCGAGCATGGAGCAGCTGGCCGCCACCCTGCACATCAGCTCACGCACCCTGCGCCGTCGTCTGGACGAAGAAGGCTGCCATTTCCGCCTGTTGCTCGACGAAGTGCGCCAGACCCTCGCCGAAGAACTGCTCGCCACCGGCGGGCTGACGCTGGAAGAGATTGCCGAACGCCTGGGCTACGGCGAGGTATCCAACTTCATCCATGCCTTCAAGCGCTGGAAAGGCCTGGCGCCGCGGCGTTACCAGCGCGAGCAGTCCGCACGCCAGCGCCCTGGCGCCAGCCGCCGGGCATGAAAAAGCCCGCCGAAGCGGGCTTTCTCGTACAGGCTGACGGTCAGGCGGACAACTCGACCAGCAGCTTGTTGAGGCGACGCACGTAGCTGGCCGGGTCCTTCAGGCTGTCGCCCGCCGCCAGCGCTGCCTGATCGAAGAGGATGTGCGAAAGGTCGGCAAAGCGATCCTCGTCCGGTTCACCATCCAGCTTCTCGATCAACGGATGCCCCGGGTTGAACTCGAAGATCGGCTTGGACTCCGGCACCTTCTGCCCGCTGGCCTCGAGGATCTGGCGCATCTGCAAGCCCAGGTCCTGCTCACCAATCGCCAGGATGGCCGGCGAATCGGTCAGGCGATGCGACACACGCACCTCGGCGACCTGCTCACCCAGCACCCCCTTGAGGCGCTCGATCAGTCCTTCCTTGGCCTTGGCGATCTCTTCCTGGGCTTTCTTGTCCTCTTCCGAGTCCAGCGAGCCGAGGTCCAGATCACCACGCGCCACATCGACGAACTGCTTACCGTCGAACTCAGTCAGGTAGCTCATCAGCCACTCGTCGATGCGGTCGGTGAGCAGCAGCACCTCGATACCTTTCTTGCGGAACACTTCCAGGTGCGGGCTGTTCTTGATCTGCGCGTAGCTTTCGCCGGTCAGGTAGTAGAGCTTGTCCTGACCGTCCTTGAGGCGCGCCACATAGTCGGCCAGCGCCACGCACTGCTCTTCGCCGTCGCCGGCGGTGGAGGCGAAACGCAACAGGCCGGCGATCTTTTCCTTGTTGGCGAAGTCTTCCGCCGGGCCTTCCTTGAGCACCTGGCCAAAGGCCTTCCAGAAAGTCTTGTAATCGTCGGGCTTGTCCTTGGCGAGCTTCTCCAGCATGTCCAGCACGCGCTTGGTCAGCGCCGACTTCATCGAGTCGATCACCGGGTCCTTCTGCAGAATTTCCCGCGAGACGTTCAGCGACAGGTCGTTGGAGTCGACCACGCCCTTGATGAAGCGCAGGTACAGCGGCAGGAACTGGTCGGCCTGGTCCATGATGAACACGCGCTGCACATACAGCTTGAGGCCCTTGGGCGCTTCGCGGTGGTACAGGTCGAACGGTGCGCGGGCCGGCACGTAGAGCAGCGAGGTGTACTCCAGCTTGCCCTCGACCTTGTTGTGGCTCCAGCTCAGCGGGTTCTCGAAGTCATGGCCGACATGCTTGTAGAACTCCTGGTACTCCTCGTCCTTGACCTCGCTGCGCGGACGCGTCCACAGCGCGCTGGCACGGTTGACGGTTTCCCACTCCGGCTCGGCCGGCTTGTCCTTCTCCTCGCCGTAATGCTCTTTCGGCAACTCGATGGGCAGGGCAATGTGATCGGAATACTTCTTGACGATGTTGCGCAGGCGCCAGCCGTCGGCGAACTCTTCCTCGCCACTCTTCAGCTGCAGGACGATGCGCGTGCCACGCTCGGGCTTGTCGATCGTCGCAACCTGGAAATCCCCTTCCCCCTTGCTCGACCAGTGCACACCCTCGCTGGCCGGACTGCCGGCACGCCGGCTGTACACATCAACCTGCTCGGCAACAATGAACGCCGAATAGAAGCCCACGCCGAACTGGCCGATCAGCTGCGAGTCCTTCTTCTGGTCGCCGGTAAGGTTCTTCATGAAGTCGGCGGTACCCGACTTGGCGATGGTGCCGAGGTGGGCGATCACCTCCTCGCGATTCATGCCAATACCGTTGTCTTCGAGGGTGACGGTCTTGGCCTCTTTATCGAAGGACAGGCGAATCTTCAGCGGATCACCGCCTTCGAGCAGCTCAGGCTTGGCCAGTGCTTCGAAACGCAATTTGTCGGCCGCGTCGGAGGCATTGGAAATCAGCTCACGGAGGAAGATTTCCTTGTTCGAGTACAGCGAATGGATCATCAGGTGCAGCAGCTGCTTCACCTCGGTCTGGAAGCCCAGGGTCTCTTTTTGAGTTTCCACACTCATGCTCGTCTAACTCCACGATGACAAAGCCGCTTCTGCGGCGGATGTCATGCAAATGGGGGCTAGCCGAGTTTTTTCAAGGCTCAGGGCTCGAGCAATTCGATGCTGCGGATGTCTTCCGGACGCAACTGGAAAGTCGCCTCATCGGTACCGCTGAGGGTGTGGCGAATCACCACCTCACCGCGCGTATTGACGCCATCGAAGCGCCCCTGCGCCTGACGACCGGTAAGCGTCTGCGCCCGCACCTGCAGGTTGTGGTAGTGATTGGGGTTGAGCAGCAGACGCTGCAGGGTGAAACGCAGGCGCCGATCAACCGAGCGCTGTGCCCGTGGCGCGACCTGCAGCTGTGCGGCCGCTGGCGCTGTGGGCGTTACCTGTGCCGCCGGCAGCGCCGGGTAATGGTCATCGAGCACCTGCCAGCCGCGCGTCTGCTTGCTTAGCTGCACCTGCAGCTGCTGGCTTTGCCCGTCGACCAGGGCGGTTACCGGCAGATCGAGCTTGCCCGCAGAGAAATCGCTGACATTCAGGTCGGCCAGGCTCACCGCACGCGTGGCAAAGCGGCGCTGCAGGTAATCACGCAGCACATAGGCCAGGGTGTCTTCGCTGTCATGGCTGAGGTCAACCCGGCCATCCCGGTAACGCAGCCGATCGCTGTACAGCTCGATCCGCCCGCTCAGATTGGTAGCCAGCGACCTCGGCAAGACCAGATGGAAGTCGCCAACGTAGCGATTGGGTGTCTGCGCCTGCAAGTCCAGGTGCAGGGTGTAGCCGCGTTGCAACATGCGCGCTTCGGGCAGGTCCTGTTCGGGCAGCAGCCAGCTGATTTCCACCAGCGGCCGAGGCGCAGGGTCATCCGGCAGCAGGCTCAGCTTAAGCTGCGGGCCAGGCTGGCCATCCAGACGAATCTGCACCTCACGACGGGCGAAGAAATCCCCGCCTTCGCGCAGGCTGAGCACACCATCGATCAGTTCGGCATGCTGGGGACGGAACGGCTGACCGTTAAGCTCGCCGTTCAGGCGGATATCCAGGCTGCCAGGTGCCTGTTGCTCCGCTTCCAGCCACTGCAGGCTGAGGATGGCCTGCAGGCGCTCGGCATCCTGGCTGGCCAGCAGGGTCACGCCGACAATCAACGGGATAATCCCCAGCGCGCCAAGCAGCACAGCCTTGCGGGCTTGCCGCCAGTAGCGCAGCAGATAGATCAGGGTAATCGGCGGCAGCAGGCTGCCCAGCCCCCAGAACAGGCTGGTGGAGAATGCCATGCGTATCAGCCAGATCAACCCGAGCAACATGAGCATCAGGCCAGCGAGAATCAGCAGGGCATCCATCCATTCGGTCCTAGGTCGTGATCAGGGTTCATCCACCTTGAAGTGTGCCCGTGCCGTGGCAATCGGTTCACTCTGGGTAGTCTGCCAGGCGGTGATGGCGACATTGGCCACACGGCGGCCCTGGCGCCACACCTGGCATTGCACATAGGTGTCACGATAATGGCCGGCGCGCAGGTAATCTATCGAGAAGTCGATGATTTTCGGTAAATGTGGAATTTCCATGAACATCACCAGGTGCAGCATGGCGGAGTGTTCCATGAACCCGGCGATGACCCCGCCATGGATGGCCGGCAGGATCGGATTACCGATATTGTCCTGACTGGCCGGCAGGCGGAACACCATGTCGTCCCCCAGGCGCAGGCACTGGATACCGATCAGCCGGGCATAGGGAATCATGCTGATCAGGCTGTCGTAGTTGTTGTCGGTATGCGCCTGGCGCACCAGCGCGTTGAGTTCCAGCGGCGTCATTGGCCACCTCCCTGGATCTGTTGCTTGAGCAGTCCATCACCCTGCGCACCCTTGCCCATGCGCATGAAAGCCCCGACCACGTGAGCAATGGGCTGTGCCGGATCATCCTGATAGGCATAGCCACGGGTAAAGATCACGTTGGGCGTCACCCGGTAACACTCGGCAAAACCGTAGACGTCCTTACCCGGTTCGGCGGCATGCATGTGATCGATACGCAGGTCCAGGGTCGGACAGATCTCGAACTCTGGCAGCACACAGACAGTGGAAATACCGCAGGTGGTATCCAGCAGCGCGCTCAAGGCACCCCCATGAATCACCCCGGTTTCCGGGTTGCCTACGATATGCGGGCTATACGGCAACAACAGGGTCAGTCCGCTCGCCCTGACCTCATGCACACGCATACCCAGCACCTGGCAATGGCGCAGCGCACCTAAAAAACGCTCGGCGCGGGCGCGCATATCTTGCTCGCTCATCGTCGTTACTCCTGGCGATTGCGGAAAAGGCGCGCATCATAGCCTGCCAGCGCGCCCGTCTGAACTCTACAAGGGGCGCAGGGGTATACTGGCGCCTTGTCTGACCAAGGAGTTCGCATGCTGACCCTGCCCTCACACGCCGCGCATTTTCTTGCCCTAGGCTGGTTCCTCGCCTGCTGGATCGGCTACAGCTACTACGCCGAATGGCGCGGGCGCGATACCGCCTGCCTGGCCTCGGTGCTGCACCTGTATCGTCAGGACTGGATGCGTCGCTTGCTGCTGCGGGAAAACCGCATTGCCGATGCCAGCGTGATCGGCAATCTGGAGCGCAATGCCTCGTTTTTTGCCTCCAGCACGCTGCTGATCCTGGCCGGTATCCTCACCGTACTCGGCGCCACCGATCGCGCGGTCTCGGTGCTCGCCGACCTGCCACTGGTCCAGCCGGCCACACGCAGTATTTCCGAGCTCAAACTGCTCGGCATGGCGACCATCTTTGTCTACGCCTTCTTCACCTTCAGCTGGTGCATGCGCCAGTACAACTTCGCCTCGGTTCTGATCGGTGCCGCGCCGATGATGGGCGAGCGCAACGTCAGCGAAATCGAGCGCAAGCATTTCGCCGAGCGCGCCGCACAGGTCATCTCCCTGGCGGCGCACCAGTTCAACCAGGGCCTGCGCAGTTACTACTTCGGCCTGGCCATGCTGGCCTGGTTCATCAACCCCTGGCTGTTCATGCTGACAACCACCGGCGTGGTACTGGTGCTCTACCGTCGCGAGTTCCATTCCAAGGTGCTGCAGGTGATGGTGTTCACCCCGACCAGCGTCGAGCCGCCCAGCGACAAGTAGGCGGCCCCAGCACAACTCAGTCGTGACCGTTGGCGCCGATTTTGTGGATCGACAGGTCGGCGCCGTAATACTCCTCTTCCTGACTGAGGCGCAGCCCCATGCTCACCTTGAGCAGACCATAGACCAGCAGGCCACCGCCCAGGGCGATCAGCAACCCGGCCAGACTGCCCAGCAACTGGCTCGCCAGGCTCACGCCACCCAGCCCACCCAGCGCCTGCTGGCCAAATACGCCGCAGGCGATACCACCCCACAACCCGCACAGGCCGTGCAGCGGCCAGACGCCCAACACGTCATCGATTTTCCAGCGCACCTGAGTCGCGGTAAACGCCCAGACAAACAACGCCCCGGCCACCAGCCCCGTGGCCAGTGCGCCCAGCGGGTGCATCAGGTCGGAGCCGGCACATACCGCCACCAGTCCGGCCAACGGGCCGTTATGCAGGAAGCCCGGGTCGTTACGCCCCACCAGGAGTGCCGCCAATGTACCGCCGACCATGGCCAGCAAGGAGTTGACCGCCACCAGGCCGCTGATGCCCTCCAGGGTCTGTGCACTCATCACGTTGAAACCGAACCAGCCAACGATAAGCACCCAGGAGCCCAACGCCAGGAACGGAATACTCGAGGGCGCGAAAGCCACCAAGCGGCCATCACGGTAACGTCCATCACGCGGCCCCAACAGAAGAATGGCGGCGAGGGCCAACCAGCCGCCCATGCCATGCACGACGACCGATCCGGCGAAATCATGGAAAGGATGGCCAAAACGCTCACTGAGCCAGTCTTGCACACCAAAATTGCCATTCCAGGCCAGCCCTTCGAAGAAGGGATAAACCAGCGCGACAATCAGCAAGGTGGCGCAGAGTTGCGGATAAAAACGCGCGCGCTCGGCAATACCCCCGGAAATGATGGCCGGGATAGCCGCGGCAAAGGTCAACAGGAAGAAGAACTTGACCAGCGCATAGCCCTGGTTTTCCACCAGGCTGGCCGCCGGATCAAAAAAACTCACCCCATAAGCCAGCCAGTAACCGACAAAGAAGTAAGCCAATGCCGAAACAGCGAAATCACTGATGATCTTCGACAGGGCATTGACCTGGTTCTTCTGACGCACCGTCCCCACTTCAAGGAAGGCAAAGCCGGCATGCATGGCCAGGACCATGACCGCGCCCAGCAGGATGAACAGGGTGTTGGCGCTGTGCGTCAGATTGAGCACCGCAACATTGAGGTTATCCATGGTGATAACAGACTCCCGAAAAAGCACCAAAGCAGCTCACTCACCACCCAGAACGCACCAACATGCAGCCCAGGGACTCGTAAAAACCGCTCACCTCTTATCCCCGAACTCCCTCTCCAGGCTTGCAAGATTGGCGCTTAATTCTTTTATTTCAGTAGGTTAGATCGAACGCGTGGCATTCGATGGTTATCCGCAGCACAGCCATGGCGCACACCAAGGCTTGCGCGCCCCACGGCAAAGCAAGGTGCGTACCAGCTTGTGCGCCAGCACTGGGCGCGTCGTCCCCTCTTGCACCGCTCATGGGCAAGGCCGTAGTGTCACAAGCCCTGACAGGCAAGCCGCCTGACCACCTGTGATGAGGACTGCTTTTGCACTGGGACAGCCTGTTGAGCCGCGAGCGCCTGGGTAAGGCCGCGCAAAGCCCCGAAGAGCTGGGGCGCAGCCCATTTCACAAGGACCATGACCGGGTGATCTTCTCCGGTGCCTTTCGCCGCCTGGGACGTAAGACCCAGGTCCATCCGGTGTCCAGCAATGACCATATCCATACGCGTCTGACCCACTCCCTGGAGGTCGGCTGCGTCGGCCGCTCGCTGGGCATGCGGGTCGGCGAACGCCTGCGTGACACCCTGCCAGAGTGGTGCAGTCCCGCCGACCTGGGCGTTATCGTGCAGTCGGCCTGCCTGGCCCATGATATTGGCAACCCACCCTTCGGGCACTCCGGCGAGGATGCCATTCGCCACTGGTTTGGCCAGGCCCTGCAACGCGGCTGGCTGGATGACCTGAGCGAGGCAGAACGTGCCGACTTTCTCAGCTTCGAGGGCAACGCCCAGGGCCTGCGCGTACTGACCCAACTGGAATACCACCAGTTCGACGGCGGCATGCGTCTGACTTATGCCACCCTCGGCAGCTACCTGAAATACCCCTGGACGGCCCGCCACGCCGACGCCTTGGGCTACAAGAAACACAAGTTCGGCTGTTATCAGAGCGAGCTGCCACTGTTGCAACAGATCGCTCGGCAACTAGGCCTGCCACAGCTGGAAGAACAGCGCTGGGCACGTCACCCGCTGGTCTATCTGATGGAGGCGGCCGACGACATTTGCTATGGGCTGATCGATCTGGAAGACGGCCTGGAAATGGAGCTGCTCGACTACAGCGAGGTGGAGGCCCTGCTGCTCGATCTGGTCGGCGACGACCTGCCGCAGACCTACCGCCAGCTCGGCCCACAAGACTCGCGGCGGCGCAAACTGGCCATCCTGCGTGGCAAGGCCATCGAGCACCTGAGCAATGCTGCCGCCGACGCCTTTGTCGCACAGCAACACGCCCTGCTCGCCGGCCAACTGAGCGGTGATCTGGTCGAACACCTGCATGGCCCGGCCAAGCGCTGCGTGCAACAGGCGAAATGCCTGGCGCGCGAGAAGATTTTCCACGACAAGCGCAAGACCCTGCATGAGATCGGCGCCTACACCACCCTGGAAATCCTTCTCAACGCCTTTTGTGGTGCCGCCCTGGAACAACACGGCGGGCACAGCCCCTCTTTCAAGAATCGGCGCATCCTCGACCTGCTTGGACACAACGCGCCAGATCCCAGCTGGTCGCTTTACCAGTCCTTCCAGCGGGTGATCGACTTTATCGGCGGCATGACCGACAGCTATGCCACGGAAATGGCCAGGGAAATGACCGGTCGATCGAGCCCTGTCTGAGGTTTTTTTGCGTGACCTGACATCACGCCAGGTCACCGCCTGCTAGGCTTGCGCAACGCTGCCTACGCCCGGATGGCAGCATGACAGGGAATGCCCGGAGTCCATCAATGACGCAGCCTACGGCCACGCGCCGCTTTCCTCTGCACCTGCACATCAGCCTGCTGTTTACCTTGCTGCTACTGATCAGCGGTAGCGTGCTGGCACTGTTCAACTACCAGCAGACCAGCCGCATCATCCTCAGCAGCAGCCAACAGCTGTTCCAGCAATTTCGCCAGGAAGTGCAGCTGGATTTGCACAACACCTATCAACCGATCCGCGACCTGCTCGCGCAACTGGCGCTCGACCCGCGCATCGCCCGTCACCCTGCCGAGCAGCGCCATAGCCTGCTGCCCAGCCTTGCCCAGGGCCTGCGTGCACACCCGCAACTGGCCGCCCTGTATATCGGTGACGACCAGGGCAACTTTCTCATGCTGCGCGCCCTGCGCAACGATGCCTTACGCCAGCGATTTGCCGCGCCGGCCGAAGCGCAGTATCAGCTGTGGCTGATCGAGCGCAACAGCGAAGGCCTGCGCTCACGCCACGAGTTCTACGATGCCGGCTTGCAGAAACTGGCCGAACGCGACAACCCGCAGGAGCGCTTCGACCCCCGCCAACGCAGCTGGTACCGCAGCGCACGCGCGGGCGACATGCCGATCACCACCGAACCTTATGTGTTTTTCTCCAGCGGAGACCTCGGCACGACCCTGGCTCGTCTGAGCGGCATGGACCGGGTCATCGCGGCCGACCTGACCCTCGCCGAGCTCAACGACAGCCTGGCCCGGCACCGCATCACACCATCCACCGAGGTGGTGCTGTTCGACCCCAACGGCCGGGTGATTGCCTACCCGGGCACCCTGCAACAGTCACGGCCGGCCGGCAGCCTGCAGCCACTCAGCGAACTCGGCCAGCTCAGCCCCAGCCTGGCGGCCCTGGAGCTCGGCCAGTTACGCCGTGATCAGGAACAAAGCCTGACCCTGGCCGGGCGCGCCTGGCAGCTCTCCTACTCGCGCATCAGCGAAGGCGGGCCGCGTGGCTTGCGCCTGTTGCTGCTGGCACCGGAAGACGAGCTACTCGCCGATGCTCACCGCATTCGCTGGCAAAGTGCCGTACTAACCCTGCTCATCCTGCTGCTGTGTATTCCTCTCGGCTGGATGGCTTCGCGTCTGGTGGTCAGGCCGCTGCACAGCCTGCTACGGGAAGCCGAAGCGATCCGCCGCTTCGACTTCAACTACCCGGCCAGCGGGCGTTCGCTGATTCTCGAAGTCGACCAACTGGCGCGCAGCATGGCGCGAATGAAGGACAGCCTGGCCAGCTTCATGGAAATATCCGCCAGCCTGTCGGCAGAAAAACACTTCGACACCCTGCTGCAACGCGTATTGCAGGAAACCCTGGCGAGCAGCAAAGCCAGTGGCGGCCTGATCTACCTGCTGGATGACGACAACCAGCAACTCAGCCCAAGTGCCTTGCAGCTTGGCAAACAACATTTCCAGCCCCACGAGCTGGGACTTGACCACTACAAGCTGCACAAGCCGCTGCCAAGCTGGCTTGACCGGGCCCTGCAAGCCGGCCAGGCACCTTGCCAGGAGACCCTCAGTTACGAGCAGGCGGGTGACTATGCGCCGCTGCTCAGCCGACTGCAGGCCCCCCGCGTGCAGTTGTTGGCTGTCGGCCTGCATAACCGTCAGGGCGAGGCACTGGGCGTGCTGGTGCTGTTGCAGCAGGAGCAACTGGACGAACAGGAACTGAGCCTCTGGCAAGCTGCCCGCGTGGCCTTCGTCCAGGCACTGGCCGGGGTTGCAGCCTTATGCCTGGACAGCCAGCGCCTACTGGTTCGCCAGAAACAGCTACTCGACGCCTTCATTCAGCTGATGGCCGGGGCCATTGATGCGAAAAGTCCTTATACCGGCGGACATTGCCAGCGGGTACCGGAGCTGACCCTGATGCTCGCGCGCGCCGCCGCCAGTAGCGAGCAGCCGGCCTTTGCCCAGTTCCGTCCGGATGCCGAACAGTGGGAGGCCCTGCATATCGCCGCCTGGCTGCATGATTGCGGCAAGGTCACCACGCCCGAGTATGTGGTGGACAAGGCCAGCAAGCTGGAAACCCTCTATGACCGCATCCATGAGATCCGCATGCGTTTCGAGGTACTCAAGCGCGACGCCTGGATCGACTACTGGCAGGCCTGCCATGCCGGCGGCGCCAGCGCAGAACTGGCGGCGCGACGCGATGCCCGCCTGGCCGAACTGGATGATGACTTCGCCTTCGTTGCACATTGCAACCTGGGCAGCGAGAACATGGCCGACGCCGACCTGCAGCGCCTGCAGCGCATTGCCGAGCAACGCTGGGTACGCACCCTGGATGATCGTCTCGGGCTGTCCTGGGAAGAAACCCAGCGCAAGCTACGTACAGCGCCCGCCACGCTACCCTGTAGCGAACCGCTGCTGGCTGATCGCGACGACCACCTGATAGCCCATAACCCCAGCGAACAACTGGGCGACGACAATCCGTGGGGCTTCCGCCTGCAAGTACCGGCCTGGCGCTTCAATCGCGGCGAACTGTACAACCTCAGCGTTAGGCGCGGCACACTGACCAGCGAAGAGCGTTTCCTGATCAACCAGCACATCGTGCAGACCATCATCATGCTCGAACGCCTGCCGTTCCCGCCGCACCTGCGCCAGGTACCGGAAATTGCTGGTGGTCACCATGAGAAAATGGACGGCACGGGCTACCCACGCGGCCTGCGCCGCGAGCAAATGAGCCTGCCGGCACGCATGATGGCGATTGCCGACATCTTCGAGGCCCTCACCGCAGTCGACCGCCCCTACAAGGTCGGCAAAACGCTCAGCCAGGCCCTGCAGATCATGGCCGACATGTGTCGCCAGGCACATATCGACCCGGAGTTGTTCCGCCTGTTCATCGAGGCTCAGGTCTACGAAGACTATGCGCGGCGCTTTCTCAGCAGCGAGCAGATCGACGCGATAGCCCCCGAAAGCCTGCTGGCCCGCGCCGGCCTAATAACTCCCTGAGCAGTCGCAGAATGCAAAAAGGGGCGCCATTGGCGCCCCTTTTGTAGATCACACGGTCAGCGCCTCAGGCGTTGACGGTGTTCTCCGGATACCACACATCCAGCAGCGGGCTCAGGGTGAAGCCCTTCAGCTCACTGCGCCCCTTCAGCCAGCTTTCTACCGCTGCACGCTGCTCGGCGCTCACCGAGCCACGCTTGGCCAGGCAGATGAAGCCGTAGTCTTCACCACCGACATAACCCAGGCCGTTGGCGTCCATGGCGTCCAGCAGGAAAGCATCGAGGAAGGCATCCATGGCTGCCTGGTCGATATTCTCGACAAAGCTCAGGGTCAGCTCGCAGCCCAGCTCCTGAAACTCATCCACACACAGTTTTTTCCGCAGGCGACGCGAACGATTGGTAGCCATGGTGACGCACTCCTAAGCAAATGACCGGCGGCACTCTAGCAGCTTCCGCGTCATCCTGCTCGCCTGCCGCAGCGACAGACTGGCAAGCACCTGGCCATCGGGCATAATGCCGCACCTAAAAAGGCCTACCACTGGCCCTAGCTTGCCTTTTTCAGTATCGGAGCCGCCCATGCTCAATTCCCTGCGCCGCCTCGGCCTGGCCTTGTGCCTGTTGCCCCTGTCACTGCCGCTGGCCGCCACTAGCAGCGTCAACACCCAACTGCCCGCCAAGGTGCAGCAGGCCCTCAAGGCCAACAAGATCGAAGCCCATGCGCTCTCGGTAGTGTTGCTGCCCCTCAACGGCCCCGGCCGTCCCACCCTGGTCAATGCCGATCTGTCGGTCAACCCCGCCTCGACCATGAAACTGGTCACCACCTACGCTGCCCTGGAGCTGCTCGGTCCCAACTACCAGTGGCGCACCGAATTCTATGGCGACGGCCCGCTGCGCGACGGCACCCTGCACGGCAACCTCTACCTCAAGGGTGGAGGCGATCCCAAACTCAACATGGAACGACTCTGGCTGCTGTTGCGCGACCTGCGCGCCAACGGCGTGCAGAAAGTCACCGGCGACCTGGTACTCGATCGCAACTACTTCAACCAGCCGCAGTTACCGGCCTTCAATGACGACGGCGGCGACGCCAGCAAGCCCTACCTGGTCGGCCCGGACGCCCTGCTGGTCAATCTCAAGGCAGTACGCATGATCAGTCGCGCGCAGAACGGCAAGGCCCTGGTGGCCATGGAGCCGCCACTGAGCAACGTACGCATCGATAACCGCCTGAAAGTACTCAAGGCCGGCAAGTGCCCTGGTTGGCCGGATGTGCGCTTCAACCCGGTCAGCGAATATGACGGCACTACGCTGATCGTCAGCGGGCAGCTCCCCGACGGCTGCCACGCACAAAACTACATCGCCCTGCTCGATCACCCCGGCTATGCAGCCGGCGCCATCCGCAGCATCTGGAAAGAGCTGGGCGGCAGCATCCTCGGCCAGGACCGTCAGGACAGCGTGCCGGCCAAAGCCACCCTGCTGGCCCGCGCCTTCTCGCCCGACCTCAGCGAAGTGGCCCGCGACATCAACAAATTCAGCAATAACACCATGGCCCAGCAGTTACTGCTCAGCCTCGGCGCGCAGTTCCGCAGCACGGCCGACCCCGACGATGCCCGCGCCGCCCAGCGGGTCATTCGCGACTGGCTAGCACGCAAGGGCATTACCGCTCCGCATCTGGTCATCGAAAATGGCTCGGGGCTGTCACGCAACGAACGGGTCAGTGCCCGCGAACTGGCCATTCTGCTCAAGGCCGCCTGGGATAGCCCCTATGCGGCAGAATTCATCGCTTCCATGCCCTTGGTAGGCATCGACGGCACCATGCGGCGGCGCCTCACCGCACAACCCATGCGCGGCCAGGCACACATCAAAACCGGCACACTGAACAATGTGCGCGCCATCGCCGGCTACAGCCGCGACCGCAACGGCCATAGCTGGGCGGTGGTGGCCATCATCAATCATCCGCGCCCCTGGGGTGCCTCGTCGATTCTCGATCAGCTGCTACTGGAGCTCCATCAGAACCCGCAGTGATCGGCGTGGCCCTGTACAGAGCGGCGCCGCCCCCTAGCGGGTGCGCAGGCGCCAGGCGCGATGGATCTTCGGGTTGCGCGCGAAGTCGGCATCCAGGGTCTGCGCACTGATCTCCTCCACCGCGTAGCGTTGCTGCAGGCTGTCATCGAGCTGGAACTTGCGGAAGTTGTTGGAGAAGTACAGGGTGCCACCCGCCGCCAGGCGGGCCATTGCCAGGTCGAGCAATTGCACGTGGTCACGCTGCACGTCGAACACCCCTTCCATGCGCTTGGAGTTGGAAAAGGTCGGCGGGTCGATGAAGATCAGCTCGTACTCGCCACGATCCTCGGCCAGCCAGTGCATGACATCACCCTGCTCCAGACGATGGCGCTCGGAAAAACCGTTGAGCGCAAGGTTGCGCCGTGCCCAGTCCAGGTAAGTCTTCGACAGGTCTACGCTGGTGGTGCTACGCGCACCACCCTTGGCGGCATGCACGGTAGCTGTCGCGGTGTAGCAGAACAGGTTGAGGAAGCGCTTGCCGGCGGCTTCCTGCTGGATACGCAGACGCATGGGCCGGTGGTCGAGGAACAACCCGGTATCCAGGTAGTCGGTCAGGTTGACCAGCAGGCGTACCCCCCCCTCGGTCACCTCCATGAACTGTCCTTGCGCAGCCTGCCGCTCATACTGGCGAGTGCCTGCCTGACGCTCACGACGCTTGATCACTACCCGCTCGCTGGGTATCCCCAGGGCCACCGGAATAGCCGCCAGGGCATCAAGCAGGCGCGTCTGCGCCTTTTCCGGATCAATCGAACGCGGTGCCGCGTATTCCTGCACGTGCACCCAGTCACGGTACAGGTCGATAGCCAGGGCGTACTCCGGCATGTCGGCGTCATACAGTCGGTAGCACTCAACCCCGGCCTTCTTCGCCCACTTGCCCAGCGTCTTGAGATTCTTTTGCAAGCGGTTGGCAAACATCTGGCCACCCTCGGACAGACGGGCTGCCGTATTGCTTTCACCGGCTAGCGGCGGCGTGTTCTCGGCAGGCCGTGCGCTAGTGACAAACTGCTCCGGTTCGATACGCATCAGCAGCAGCTTGCATGGCAAGGCGCCGTTGAACAGCGCGTATTGCTTGTGGCTGCGCAGCCCCATGCGTTTGCCCAGCTCCGGTGCGCCGGTAAAGATGGCCGCCTGCCAGCCCAGACAGGACTGGCGCAAGCGCTCGCCAAGATGCTGGTAGAGGTACAGCAGGCTGGCTTCATCACCCAACCGCTCGCCATAGGGCGGGTTGCATACCAGCAGACCATGCTGTCCCTGATCCGGCCGCGGTTCGAAGGTAGCCAGCTCGCCCTGGTAGATTTTCACCCAGTCAGCCAGTCCGGCCCGCTCGATATTGTTGCGTGCCGGGGTAATCAGACGCGGGTCAGCCTCATAGCCACGAATCCACAGCGGCGGCTTGGCCAGGCCGGCCTGGGCCCGCGCCTGCGCTTCTTCATGCAGTTTTTGCCAAAGCGCCGGCACATGTCCCAGCCAGTGGGTAAAGCCCCACTGCTGGCGACCCAGGTTGGGGGCTATATCGGCGGCCATCAGCCCGGCTTCGATCAGTAATGTACCGACCCCGCACATCGGGTCACTGAGGGCCGCGCCCTCGGCAGCCAGTTGCGGCCAGCCAGCGCGGATCAGCACCGCAGCGGCCAGGTTTTCCTTGAGCGGCGCGGCGCCCTGCTGCAAGCGATAACCGCGCTGATGCAGGCTATGCCCGGAAAGATCCAGCGAGACAATCGCCTCACCACGCTCCAGGCGCAGGTGCACACGCAAATCCGGGTTCAGCTTGTCCACGGAGGGGCGTTCACCCTGCGCCGTACGCAGCTTATCGACAATGGCATCCTTGACCTTGAGCGCCCCGAAATGGGTGTTGTCGATGCCCGCGCCACGCCCACTGAACTCCACCGCCAGGCTGCCGGAGGGCAAGAGATGCTCATGCCAGTCAATCGCATGTACACCCTGGTAGAGTTCTTCGGCGTTGCTCAGTGGGAAGCGCGCCATCACCAGCAACACACGGTTGGCCAGACGCGACCACAGACACAGCCGGTACGCGGTTTCCATGCTGGCCTGGCCACGCACCGCTGCCACCTGCTCGCGGGCCTCTTCCAGGCCGAGCCCACGCGCCTCTTCCAGCAGCAGGCCCTCAAGGCTTTTCGGGCAAGTCAGGTACAGCTCAAACTGTTGCGACATCACAGACATCCAGTGCCCCAAGGGCCAAAAGCGAGCCCGCAGGCTCGACGAAACACAACGACCCGAGCACAACACCCTTGGTCGGAATTTAGTACAGGCATGGCGATGTACGGCACGACCGGTTCATCGCCATGGGTTGCTGGCAAATCCGCGGCACACAAGGCCAGGGCATGGCCCAGCAACCAGAAAGGTGCATGGGCTTATCGCCCCATCCATACATACATGACCTGCTTATGACAAAACGGTCATTCACAGCTCGCCACGCATTGGTTAGAACTCTAGCAACCGTAACCGCAAAGGTAACGGCAGGAACCTCGCCACGCCGGCAGCGAGCTCCGTGGGCAGCGACCATTCTGCCCGGCCCCAGCAGCGGGCCACCGGGACATAACAGTCAACAAGTGAGGGCTACACCCTATGAGAAGACTCAAGCGTGATCCGATGGAACGAGCCTTTTTGCGTGGTTATCAGCACGGCATTCATGGCAAATCCCGCGACCTCTGTCCTTTTACCACCCCCTCCACCCGTCAGGCCTGGCTCAATGGCTGGCGTGAAGGTCGTGGCGACCAGTGGGATGGCTTTACCGGCACCGCCGGCATTCATCGACTCAATCAACTGCACGCCGTAGGCTGACCGTTCAGGATCACATCGTTTTTTCCAGACCGCTCCATTCGAGCGGCGGGCGCAAGCCCAGGGGCTCCCAACGGGAGCCCTTTTTATTGGCTGCGCGGCAAGGCGGCAATGGCATCCACGGCCTGACGAATCAGCGCAGGCCCCTGGTAGATGAACCCGGAGTAGATCTGCACCAGGCTGGCTCCAGCGGCGATCTTGTCCGCCGCATGCTGGCCTTCGGTGATACCGCCCACGGCAATGATCGGCAGCCGGCCCTGCAACTCGCCAGCCAGCACGCGGACCGTATGAGTGCTCTTGTCGCGCACCGGCGCGCCGGACAACCCGCCTGCCTCGTCGGCATACTGCAAACCCTCGACACCCTCCCGCGAGAGTGTGGTATTGGTGGCAATCACCGCATCCATGCCGGTATCGAGCAAGGCGCGTGCTACATCCACGGTTTCCTCATCGGTCATGTCCGGAGCAATCTTGATGGCCAGCGGTACGCGCTTGCCATGCACCACAGCGAGGTCTTCCTGGCGCTGACGCAGCGCCTCGAGCAGCTGCCGTAGCGAATCCCCAAACTGCAGCGAGCGCAGCCCAGGCGTGTTCGGCGAGCTGACATTGACGGTCACATAGCTGGCATGCGCATAGACCTTGTCCAGGCCGATCAGGTAATCATCCACCGCACGCTCAACCGGCGTGTCGAAGTTCTTGCCGATATTGATGCCCAGCACGCCGCGATAACGCGCTGCCTGCACCCTAGCCAACAAATGATCCACGCCCAGGTTGTTGAAGCCCATGCGATTGATGATGCCCTGCGCTTCCGGAAGACGGAACAGCCGCGGCTTGGGGTTACCCGGTTGGGCTCGCGGGGTAACGGTACCGATCTCGATAAAACCGAAGCCCAGCTGGGCAAAGCCATCAATCGCATCACCATTTTTGTCCAGGCCCGCCGCCAACCCCACCGGATTGGCAAATTCCAGGCCCATGACGCGCACCGGCAGGCTGGCCGGCGCCTTGCACAACAGGCCATTCAGGCCAAGCCGCCCACCCGCGCCAATCAGGTCGATGGACAGGTCATGGGAGGTTTCCGGGGCAAGTTTGAACAGCAGGTCACGGGCCAGGGTATACATGGTCGGCATCGGCTTGGGAAAAGGACAGGCAGTATAGTTTCTTGCCATGCGCCGGGAAAGCGACGCGCTTGGCTCAGCCTCCCGTCAAACGCGACAGGCGCAGCAACTTGCCGTCACTGGAGAACTCCAGCTCGAAACTGCCATGGATACCGGCATGGGTAAGGTAGGGTTGCAGGCGAGCAGCTGGCAAACTGACCTTGCGCCCGTCGCGACTTCGCAGCAATATCCGGTTCGCACGCCCCTGGTATACCGCCAGGTAGAGGTCGGAACTCACGGCGATATCCAGGATCAGGCTGGGCATGGAGGCATCCTTTATGGTGAACGATTCATTCTTGCATACAACTCGCCATGCGCAGCGCCAGACAGCTCGCGGCAAGTTCTGCCACACTGTACTGACAGCCGGCCACTGATCGTACCCCCATGAGCCTGAGCGAACCGTCCGCACCGCTGAGCAGCCGCCTGGCCACCCTGCTGGGACGCCTGGGCATGGGTGGGCGCCAGGCACGGCATATCCTGCAACGCGCCAGCCAGCTGCAACTACCTTTCCAAACCCTGCCGAGCCACCCTGACAGCATCAGCTGGCAGGCCGGCCCGCCCTTGCAGCGCCTGGCCGACCTGCCACGCAGCGCCCTGTCAGGCCCCGTGCAGGAAGACAAGGCCGCAGCCCACGCCGCGCTCAGCCGCATCGTCACCCTGCAGCAATACAGCCTGGATGAAGTCGACTTGCGACACATCGACGGCATCAACGCCGCCGAAAGCGCGTACCTGCAGGCACGCAGCTTCGAGGATTACCTGGCCAGCAAGCCGCAGCGCAACGTACGCATCATCAGCTACAAGGATTTCTTGCGTGCAGTGTGTCTGCCCTTGCCACACTTCCTGCAAGGCGAGCCCATCCAGCTGCTCCGCGCCGACTGGCGTGGCGAACGGCTGTTCTGGGCAGGTGAGCAGCAGCTGGAGGCCTTCATTAGCGCGGTGGCCTACGCGCGCCGGCGTGAACTGCCGGTACTGCTGCCAGCGCGTCTGGCGCATTACCATATCGACGACCTGGCATTGGAACAGCTGCAACTGCATTACCATATGCTGGCCATGCCGGCACAAGCCTGGAGCGACCCTGCCTTCATGGGCTTGCTGCTGGACACCGGCCTGCCTTATGCACGCCTGAGCCTGCGCGATGCCAGCGGCGGCCCGGAAGCCCTGCTCCTGCCTCGCAACCAGCCACTGGCCAATGCCCTCGGAGAGGGCCTGCGCCTGGCAGGGGCAGCCGATGTCGTTGAGCATCTGCACCGTCTTAAACGGTCTATCTGAACCGCGAATTACCGGAGATTTATATGGATACGCTTGATGCCATTCGTAGCCGCCGTGCCGTGCGCGGCTATGACAGCCAGTATGTGCTGAGCGACAGTGATCGCCAGGAACTGCTGGAACTGGCCCTACTCGCTCCCACCGCATTCAATCTGCAACATGTCCGCCTGGTCGATGTCCAGGACCCGCAACTGCGCGCACAAATTCGTGCCGTAGCCTGGGATCAGGCCCAGGTCAGCGAGGCCTCGATGCTGGTGGTTATCTGTGCCCGCGTGGACAGCTGGCAATGCAATGCCAGCCGCGTCTGGGAAGGCGCCCCGGAAGACGTTGCACAGTTCATGGTCGGCGCTATCGATGGCTATTACCGCGACAAACCGCAAGTACAGCGCGACGAAGCCCTGCGCAGCTGCGGCCTGGTCGCACAAACGCTGATGCTCGCTGCCCGCGGCAAGGATCTGGACTCAGTACCTATGGACGGCTTTGACTTCGAGGCTGTCGGTCGCCTGATCAATCTTCCAGAAAATCATCTGATCGGCCTGATGGTGGCGATTGGCAAGCGCAACGTCGAACACAAGCCTCGCGTGGGACGTCTACCGTTCGACGAAGTCGTACGCCGCGACCGCTTCTAAACGCAGCCTGTCAACGGCGGCGCTGGCGACGGCGCTGCCACGAACGCCAGTCATCCATCATCGCCACGCTGGCCAGCATCACCAGCAACAAAGCCAGTGGTAACGTGGCACTGTAGCCCAGGTGCTTGAAACCCAGGGCACCCAGCACGCCACCGGCGAAGAAGCTCAACGCCAGTGCGCTGTGCAACAGCAGCCGCTGGCGATTGGCTTGCACCCGCCGCCCTGGCGGCAGCTGGGTTCGATTCCAGTAGAACAGCTTGCCCAACTCGATACCGATATCGGTGACGATCCCGGTGATGTGGGTAGTACGAATCTCGGCATGCGAAAGCTTGGTAATCAGCGCATTCTGCAAGCCCATGATGAAGCACAACAGCATCACGGTCAGCGGCACGAACAGCCCTTCGATACTCGAAAGGCGCGCACCCAGCAGACCAAACCCCAGCAATAGCAGTGCCTCCAGCAGCAACGGCAAGGCGAACTCGCTATGTCGCCGGCGCCGCCGCGCGTAATGCACCAGCATCGCCGAACAGATCGCCCCCAACAGGAAGCACAGCAACCCACCCAGTCCGGACAACACCAGCGAATAAGCCCCCAGCACCAGATTGTCAGCCATCGAGGACACGATACCGGTCATATGCGAGGTGTATTGCTGTACCGCCAGAAAGCCTCCGGCGTTGATCGCGCCGGCCACCCCGGCGAGGATCAGCCCCAACTGACGATTGCCACTGCGGGTACGCCGACTACCCAGCAGGCGTCGCAAATAGACGGCCAGCATATTCAGGCCTGCTCCATCAGTGCCGCGTAGCAGGCCAGGGAGGCCTGAAAATATGCCTGCTCTACCTGCTCCAGCAGTTCGGCGAGCGGCATGCCGGCAAAGGCCGGCTGCAAGGCCAAACCATAAGCCTGCAGATTGCGCATCCGCCCGGCGCCACGCCTTAACAACTGATAAGCCCAGCAATACGGCGACTGTTCGGCCACGAAACGAATCTGCCGCGCTTCCAACTGCTCGCGCAGGCGCTGGCTGTCGACGATCAGCAACTTGCTCGCCAGCACCTGCACCTGCAACTGCTCCAGGCGCTGCCAAATAGCCAGGCGGCGTTCGTTGGGATAGCCGTTCCAGTCGATGATCTCATGACAAAAACGCTTGCAGCCTCGACACACCAGGTCGCCATACACTGTGGAGCACAGGCCGACACAAGGTGTTTTCACCGCCAGGCTGGACATACCACACACTCCCCGGTTGGCTGTCAAAAAACGCCATCTTAGCCCTTTGTCTAAGCCAACGACCACGCCACAAACACCACACCCTTTACTCAAGCATCGCCATAAACCTGCACGATCAACACCGTTGACTTCCAGATAGCCACGAATAGCCGCTCTGGAATAATCCGCCAGACATCCCCGACCGGCCATCCAGAGCCTGCGCCACGCTTAACTTTGCCGGGCGATTCCAGTAGAATCGTTGCGCCATTGACTGACTGCCGACACACCAGCCGACGCCGGCAACCTCGCTTTGCCAGGCCGGTAGACGCAGCAGCAGACAGGCAAAATTGTCCGCACGAAGCTGTTTTCAAAGCGTCACGAGCACAGTTTTTCGCCAGAGTCCGTTGGCGACGCAGGGTGTCCCTGTCTCGCCAACCCTCATCAACCGCCTGGCGGCGTAAAACTTTGAAAACAGCTTCTTCTGGATGGAACCTGCGCAACCCTGGCCTGAGGGTTCATATCTCCCTGCGGCGCAGGGTGTGCGGGCTTCCTGGATGAGCGTCCCGGACAACCTGTTGGGACCACTGATGAGGGTAAAACTGTGCTTGAAGCCTATCGCAAACACGTAGAAGAGCGCGCCGCGCTGGGGATCGTTCCCCAGCCGCTGAACGCCGAGCAAACTGCAGGCCTGGTCGAGCTGCTGAAGAACCCGCCGGCTGGCGAAGAAGCCTTCCTGGTCGATCTGATCACCAACCGTGTTCCGCCGGGCGTGGACGAAGCGGCCTACGTCAAGGCTGGCTTCCTGTCTGCCGTCGCCAAGGGCGAAGCGACCTCCCCGCTGATCAGCAAGACCCTCGCCGTCGAGCTGCTGGGCACCATGCAGGGCGGCTACAACATCGCCACCCTGGTCGAGCTGCTGGACAGCGCCGAGCTGGCCGAAGTGGCCGCCGCGCAACTCAAGCACACCCTGCTGATGTTCGACGCCTTCCACGACGTTGCCGAGAAAGCCAAGGCCGGCAATGCCAACGCCAAGGCCGTGATGCAGTCCTGGGCTGACGGCGAGTGGTTCACCAACCGCCCGGCCGTGCCGGAAAAAGTTACCCTGACCGTGTTCAAGGTCACCGGCGAAACCAACACCGACGACCTGTCGCCGGCTCCGGACGCCTGGTCCCGCCCGGACATCCCGCTGCACGCACTGGCCATGCTGAAGATGGCCCGCGACGGCATCAACCCGGATCAGCCGGGTTCCGTTGGTCCGATCAAGCAGATGGAAGCCCTGAAAGCCAAAGGCTTCCCGGTTGCCTACGTCGGTGACGTAGTGGGTACCGGTTCCTCCCGTAAGTCCGCCACCAACTCGGTGCTGTGGTTCTTCGGCGACGACATCCCCAACGTACCGAACAAGCGCGCCGGTGGTTTCTGCTTCGGCACCAAGATCGCCCCGATCTTCTACAACACCATGGAAGACGCCGGCGCCCTGCCGATCGAATTCGACTGCACCAACCTGGCCATGGGCGACGTCATCGACGTGTACCCGATCAAGGGCGAAGTGCGCCGCCATGGCAGCGACGAACTGGTCACCACCTTCCAGCTGAAGACCGACGTACTGCTCGACGAAGTGCGCGCTGGCGGCCGTATCCCGCTGATCGTTGGCCGTGGCCTGACCGAGAAGGCCCGTGCCGAGCTGGGTCTGGCTCCGTCCACCCTGTTCAAGAAGCCGGAAGCTCCGGCCGACAGCGGCAAGGGCTTCACCCTGGCGCAGAAGATGGTCGGTCGCGCCTGCGGCCTGCCGGAAGGCCAGGGCGTGCGTCCGGGCACCTACTGCGAACCGAAGATGACCACCGTCGGTTCCCAGGACACCACCGGCCCGATGACCCGTGACGAGCTGAAAGACCTGGCTTGCCTGGGCTTCTCCGCCGATCTGGTGATGCAGTCCTTCTGCCACACCGCGGCCTATCCGAAGCCGATCGACGTCACCACCCACCACACCCTGCCGGACTTCATCATGACCCGCGGCGGTGTATCCCTGCGTCCGGGCGACGGCATCATCCACAGCTGGCTGAACCGCATGCTGCTGCCGGACACCGTCGGCACCGGTGGCGACTCGCACACCCGCTTCCCGATGGGCATCTCCTTCCCGGCCGGTTCCGGCCTGGTAGCCTTCGCCGCTGCCACCGGCGTGATGCCGCTGGACATGCCGGAGTCGGTACTGGTGCGCTTCAAGGGCAAGCTGCAACCGGGTATCACCCTGCGTGACCTGGTGCATGCCATCCCCTACTACGCGATCCAGGCTGGCCTGCTGACCGTCGAGAAGAAAGGCAAGAAGAACATCTTCTCCGGCCGCATCCTCGAGATCGAAGGCCTGAACGAGCTGACCGTTGAACAGGCGTTCGAGCTGTCCGACGCCTCCGCCGAGCGTTCCGCTGCCGGTTGCACCATCAAGCTGCCGGAAAGCGCCATCGCCGAGTACCTGAAGTCGAACATCACCATGCTGCGCTGGATGATCGGCGAAGGCTACGGCGATGCCCGTACTCTGGAGCGTCGTGCCAAGGCGATGGAAGCCTGGTTGGCCAACCCGCAACTGCTGGAAGCCGACAAGGATGCCGAGTACGCCGCCGTGATCGAAATCGATCTGGCCGACGTGAAAGAGCCGGTACTGTGCGCGCCGAACGATCCGGACGACGCCCGTCTGCTGTCCACCGTTGCCGGTGAGAAGATCGACGAAGTGTTCATCGGTTCGTGCATGACCAACATCGGCCACTTCCGCGCTGCCGGTAAGCTGCTGGACAAGGTCAAGGGTGGCATTCCGACCCGTCTGTGGCTGGCTCCGCCGACCAAGATGGACGCCCACCAGCTCACCGAGGAAGGCTACTACGGCATCTACGGCAAGGCTGGCGCGCGCATGGAAATGCCGGGTTGCTCGCTGTGCATGGGTAACCAGGCGCGCGTACAGACCGGTTCGACCGTGGTCTCCACCTCGACCCGTAACTTCCCGAACCGTCTGGGCGACGCCACCAACGTGTACCTGGCTTCTGCCGAACTGGCCGCGGTCGCTTCGATCATCGGCAAGCTGCCGACCGTCGAGGAGTACATGGAGTATGCGAAGAATATCGACAGCATGGCTGCCGACGTTTACCGCTACCTGAGCTTCGACCAGATCGCCGAGTACCGCGACGCCGCGGCCAAAGCGATCATCCCGAGCGTACAGGTCTAAGACTCGTCCGCTAGGCAAAAGAAACCCCGCTTCGGCGGGGTTTCTTTTTTCCAGCTACTTGCGGATAAAAAAACACCCCGCGCAGTGAGCACTGGCGGGGTGTGACAGCGGGTTAAACAGCGGATTCAGTAAGGCAACTGCACATCGTTGCTGGCAATCGCCTCACGCGGCTCGGCGATTTCCACCGGCAGGCCGTCCTCGGCCGCCACGACCTCACGTACCACTTCCCAATCCATGCGCACATTGGCCGCCAGATCTTCACGCTTGAGCAGCGCATTGATCACCGCAGCATGCTTGTCGACAACAGAGGGTACGCCCTGATCATCCAGCGGCGCATGAGCCTCGAGATACAGCTTGCCGCCACTTACCCCAAACTTGTAGGGCTCATCGATGATGCGCAACTTGGTGCCTACCGGCACCATGTCCGCCAGTTTCAGCACGTTATGGTTGTACATGCGGAAGCAACCATGACTGACCCGCATGCCGATACCGAACTTCTTGTTCGAACCATGAATCAGGTAACCCGGCACACCAAGATTGAACTTGAACGGCCCCAGCGGATTGTTCGGTCCCGGCGGCACATAGCTGGGCAGCGGGTCACCGTTGGCCGCATGCTCTTCCAGAATCGACTTGGGCGGCGTCCAGCCGGGATTGGGTACTTTGCCGGTAATGGTGGTGTTGGCCACCGGCGAACCCCAGCCTTCGCGACCGATCCCCAGCGGGAAGGTGTGTACTACCTTGCCACCCGGTGGGTAGTAATACAGGCGGTACTCAGCGAGGTTGATGACAACCCCCTCACGCGGCCCCGGCGGCAGGATGTAGCGAGTCGGCAGGATGATCTCGGTCCCCTCGCCCGGCAACCAGGCATCCACCCCCGGGTTGGCGGCAACCATCTCCAGGTAGCCGAGGTCATGCACCTTGCCCAGGTCGGCAAAGGTATCTTCGTACTTGGCCTTGATCACCTGGACCTGGCCGACAATGTCTTCACCCGGCGGCGGCAAGGGCAGCTCCAGGGCTGCCAGCGATGTGCTCAGTGCCAGAGCGGAAAGTGGCAAATAGCGGGCGACAGCGCGCAAACGCAGCGACATGGCGGGTGAATCCTCAAGAAAGATTGATGCGACGAATTGTACACGTGCCTCTACGCCACGCCAGTGGCTATCACATCAGGTAACGCTTCCCGGCTACAGGGGAAGCTCGCCGCGCCTCTGCGCCTGCAGGCGTTGCAGGCAGAGCGGACACAGCCGACGATCACGCAGATCGGCAGCATCCAGCAGACGATAGCTGGGCTGGGCCGGCAACAAACCGCCGCACAAGGTATGGTCGACCTGGCTATCCAGCGCCAGCTGGCGAGCGAGCAAGTGCACACGGACTTCCTGGCAGGCGAACAGATCCAGCTGCTCGCCGGGTAGCAACAGGTAGTAGGCGTGTAGCGACCAGACCCGACGTGACATGACAACCGCCCGTTACAGTAGCGGCTGCAGCAGCGGCCAGACATTCTCCAGCAGGCGCGGCTGTGCGCTGCTGCGCGGATGAATGCCATCAGCCTGCATCAGCTCGGCCTGACCACCCACGCCTTCCAGCAGGAACGGCAGTACCGGCACGCGGTAACGCTCACCCAGCGCCGGATAGACGGCGGCGAACGCCTGGGTATAACGCGGCCCGTAGTTGGGCGGCAACTGCATACCCAGCAACAACACCTTGGCACCGGCGGCCTGGCTTTTCTCGACCATCCCGGCAAGATTCTGTTGCAATTGTTCGAGGGACTGACCACGCAGCCCATCGTTGCCTCCCAGCTCGATCAGCACATGACTCGGGCGGTGTTCGGCGAGCAGCGCCGGCAGCCGCGAAGCCCCGCCAGCACTGGTCTCGCCGCTCACCGAGGCATTCACCACGCGGTGCACATAGCCCTGCTCGGCCAGGCGCTTTTCCAGCAAAGCCACCCAACCCTCGGTGGTATCCATGCCAAAAGCGGCGCTGATACTATCGCCAACAACCAGCAGGGTGCCGGCCAGTGCATTTCCCGTGCACAGCAACAGAACCAGGCAACTGCGGATCAACCAGGCACGCATCGGACACCCCATGAGCTCAAGTATTCTCAGTGCGCGGCACCTTAGCAAAGTGGTCGGCAGCGCGGAAGGTGAACTGACCATCCTGCACGACATCGACCTGGACCTGGCGCGCGGCGAAAGCCTGGCCCTGCTCGGTCGTTCCGGCTCGGGCAAGTCCACCCTGCTGGGCCTGCTGGCCGGGCTGGACAACCCCAGCAGCGGCAGCGTACGACTGGCCGGCCATGAACTGACCCATCTCGACGAAGACCAGCGGGCCAAGGTGCGCGCCGAGCACGTCGGCTTCGTTTTCCAGTCTTTCCAGCTGCTCGACAGCCTCAGCGCGCTGGAAAACGTCATACTGCCCCTGGAGCTGGAAGGCCACGCCAATCCCCGCCAGCAGGCCCGCGCACTGCTTGAGCGAGTCGGCCTGGGCCAGCGCCTGCATCACTATCCTCGGCAACTCTCCGGCGGCGAACAGCAACGTGTAGCCCTGGCCCGGGCCTTTGCCGCCGAGCCGGACATCCTGTTTGCCGATGAACCGACCGGCAATCTCGACGACCACACCGGCGCGCATATCTGCGAGCTGATGTTCGCCCTCAACCGTGAGCACGGCACCACCCTGGTACTGGTCACCCACGACCAGCGCCTGGCCGCACGCTGCCAGCACCAGCTGCACCTGCAGGATGGCCGCCTGTTGCAGGACACTCACTGATGCGTCGCCTGTCACTGTCCAGCCTGCTGCGCCTGGCCTTGCGCCAACTGTGGCGTGAACGCCGGGCTGCCGAGTTGCGTACCCTGCTGATCGCCCTGCTCATCGCCGTAGCGGCCAGTAGTTCGATCGGCTATCTCAGCCAGCGGTTGAATGACGCCATGCTGCTGCGCGCCAGCGAATTTCTTGCCGCCGACCTGGTGCTCGACAGTTCGCTGCCGGCCACTCAGGCACAGCGCGACAGCGCCGTCCGGCTGGGCCTGCGCCAGGCGCAAAGCGTCGAGTTCGCCAGCGTGCTGATCGGCGAGGAGGCCGTACAACTGGCCAGCGTCAAGGCGGTGGACAATCCCTATCCGCTGCGTGGCGAGCTGAAAAGCGCCGCCAGCCCGTTTGCCGAAGAGCAACCTGGCGACGGCCCGCTGCCCGGCGAAGCCTGGGCCGAGCCGCGCCTGTTGCTCGCGCTGGGCCTGGCCGTGGGTGACAGCGTGGAGCTCGGTCAGCATCGCCTGCGTATCAGCCGAGTACTGACCCATGAGCCGGATCGCTCCAGCGACTTCTACAGCCTGACGCCGCGCCTGCTCATGCACCTGGATGATCTGGCCGCCACGCAGATCATCCAGCCGGGTAGTCGGGTACGTTACCGCCTGCTCTGGCAGGGCAATCCTGAACAACTGGCCGCCCTGCGCGACAGTCTGCAGGGCCAGTTGCTGCCCCAACAGCGCCTGCTGGATGCGCGCGATGGCAACAGCCAGGTAGGCAAGGCGCTGCAACGCGCCGAGCGCTACCTCAACCTGTCCAGCCTGGCCGCGGTACTTTTGGCCGGAGTCGCCGTGGCCCTGTCCGCCAACCGCTATGCGCGGCGCCGTTTCGACGCCAGCGCCCTGCTCCGTTGTCTGGGCCTGAGCGCACGGGAAACCCTCTACCTATATGGCATGCAGCTGGCAGTACTGGGTCTGCTGGCCAGCCTACTCGGCGCCCTGCTCGGCTGGTTTGGCCATCTGCTGCTGCTGCACCTGCTCGCCGGCCTGCTGCCGGCCGAGCTTCCGGCGGCGGGCGTACACCCCCTGCTGGCCGGGGTTGCCACCGGGCTGGTGGCCCTGGCCGGCTTTGCCCTGCCGCCGCTTGCCTCGCTGGGCCGCGTGCCACCCCTGCGCGTGCTGCGCAGCGACTTGCAACCCCTGGCCATGCGCGCGGTGCTGGTATACGCCTGCGCGCTGCTGGCACTCGGCCTGATCATGTGGCGACTGAGCCTCGATCTGGCGCTCACCCTCAGCCTGCTCGGTGGCGGCCTGTTGGCCTGCCTGCTGCTCGGCGGGCTGTTGCTGCTCGGCTTGCGCAGCCTGCGGCGCCTGTTGCACAAGGCTAGCCTGGCCTGGCGCCTGGGGCTGGGCCAACTGCTCCGTCAGCCACTGGCTGCCGCCGGGCAAATGCTCGCCTTCGGCCTGATCCTGTTGGTCATGGCCCTGGTTGCCCTGCTACGCGGCGAACTGCTGGACACCTGGCAAGCGCAACTACCCGAACGCACCGCCAACCACTTTGCCCTGAACATCCAACCCGCCGAGCGGCAGGCCTGGGCAAATGCCCTGCAGCAACTCAAGGCCGAATCCAGTCCGCTCTACCCGATGCTGCCGGGGCGCCTGGTAGCCATCAACCAGCAGCCGGTGGCCCATCAGGTCGAGGCAGACAGCCGTGGTGAGCGCGCCACCCGCCGCGATCTCAACCTGACCTGGAGTGCCGAACTGCCCAGTGGCAACCAGATCACCGCGGGCAGCTGGTGGAACGAGTCCGACACCCAGGGCCTGGGCGTATCCCTGGAAGCCGAGCTGGCCAGCAGCCTGGGCATTGCGCTGGGCGACCAACTGACCTTCAACCTGGCCGGCCGCGAGATCACCCGTCAGGTCAGCAGCCTGCGCACGGTCGACTGGGACAGTTTCCAACCCAACTTCTTCGTCATCTTCGACCCGCGCGGCATGCAGCAGCACAGCGCCAGCTACATCACCAGCTTCTACCTGCCCAGTGCGCAGGCTGACCAGTTGCTGCCTCTAGCCCGCCAGTTCCCCGGGGTTACCCTGCTGCCCATCGAAGCAATCCTCGATCAGCTACGCAGCATTCTTGCCCAGGTCAGCCTGGCCGTGGAGTTCGTCCTGCTCTTCGTCCTCGCCGCCGGCCTGGCGGTCGTACTGGCCGGACTACAGGCTACCCTCGACGAGCGCACGCGGCAGTCGGCGCTGCTGCGCGCGCTGGGCGCGGAACGGCGCCTGCTGCTGCAGGCCCGGCGCCGCGAATTCGCCCTGCTCGGCGGACTCAGCGGCCTGCTTGCGGCATTGGGCTGCGAGCTGGTCAGCGCGCTGCTCTACACCCAGGTGCTCGACCTGCACTGGCAGGCGCATCCCTGGCTGTTGCTGCTACCCTTGCTCGGCGCCGCGCTGATCGCTAGCGTAGGCGTCCTGGCTACCCGTGAAACCCTCAAGGCCACGCCGCTCAGCGTATTGCGCGGCCAATAGCAGTGAACCCCGATGAGTCGTTACCGCCCACCACGTCCTGCCGGCACCGCCCTGATCACCCCGGAGGGCGAGGCGCGCCTGCGTGCCGAACTGCATGAGCTGTGGCATGTGCGCCGCCCGCAAGTCACCCAGGCGGTGAGCGAAGCCGCCGCCCAGGGCGACCGCTCGGAAAATGCCGAATACACCTATGGCAAGAAGATGCTGCGGGAAATCGACAGCCGCGTGCG
This sequence comes from Pseudomonas fluvialis, assembly GCF_002835605.1. NCBI lineage: Bacteria > Pseudomonadati > Pseudomonadota > Gammaproteobacteria > Pseudomonadales > Pseudomonadaceae > Pseudomonas > Pseudomonas fluvialis. Next base: position 292,666 of record NZ_PIYS01000003.1, read on the forward strand.
CTTTCTCAGCAAACGCCTGGAAAAGCTCCAGGTGGTCGACAGCCGCCCCAGCGACACCGGCAAGGTGTACTTCGGTGCCTGGGTAACCCTGGAAGACGAAGACGGTGAACAACAGCGCTACCGCATCGTCGGCCCTGACGAGCTGGATCTGCGCCTCAACCTGATCAGCATCGACTCGCCCCTGGCCCGCTCGCTGCTCGGCAAGCCGCTGGATGCCGAAGTACAGGTACAGGCTCCGGGCGGCCTGCGCACCTGGTATATCGTGGCCATCGACTACCCCTGACACATCCTGCCGTGCCAGGCGCGCGACAAAGCGCTACAATCGCGCCCTTTTTGCGCTCCGCGCCCTTGCCTGCAGGATTTTTGCCTTGATCTCCACCGCCAACATCACCATGCAGTTCGGCGCCAAGCCGCTGTTCGAGAACGTTTCCGTCAAGTTCGGCAACGGCAACCGCTACGGCCTGATCGGTGCCAACGGCTGTGGCAAGTCGACCTTCATGAAGATCCTCGGTGGCGACCTGGAGCCCTCGGCCGGCCAGGTGATGCTGGAACCCAACGTGCGTCTGGGCAAGCTGCGCCAGGATCAGTTTGCCTATGAACAGTTCAGCGTGATCGACACGGTGATCATGGGCCATGAGCAACTGTGGACGGTCAAGGCCGAACGTGACCGCATCTATTCGCTGCCGGAAATGAGCGAAGAAGACGGGATGAAGGTCGGCGAACTGGAAGGCGAGTTCGCCGAAATGGACGGCTATACCGCCGAATCGCGCGCTGGCGAACTGCTCCTCGGCCTGGGTATCCCGCTGGAACAGCACTTCGGCCCGATGAGCGAAGTGGCCCCCGGCTGGAAACTGCGCGTGCTGCTCGCCCAGGCGCTGTTTGCCGACCCCGATGTACTGCTGCTCGACGAGCCGACCAACCACCTGGACATCAACACCATCCGCTGGCTGGAAAACATCCTCACGGCGCGCAACAGCACCATGATCATCATTTCCCACGACCGCCACTTCCTGAACAGCGTGTGCACCCACATGGCCGACCTGGACTACGGCGAGCTGCGCCTGTTCCCCGGCAACTACGACGAGTACATGACCGCCGCCACCCAGGCCCGCGAGCGCCTGCTCTCCGACAACGCCAAGAAGAAGGCGCAGATCGCCGAGCTGCAGACCTTCGTCAGCCGCTTCTCGGCCAACGCCTCAAAGGCCAAGCAGGCCACCAGCCGCGCCAAGCAGATCGACAAGATCCAGCTGGAAGAGGTCAAGCCGTCGAGCCGCGTCAGCCCGTTCATCCGCTTCGACCAGAACAAGAAGCTGCACCGTCAGGCGGTGACCATCGAGAAGCTGTCCAAGGCCTTCGACGACAAGGTGCTGTTCAAGAACTTCAGCTTTACCGTTGAAGCCGGCGAGCGTGTGGCGATCATCGGCCCCAACGGCATCGGCAAGACTACCCTGCTGCGCACCCTGGTCGGCGAACTGCAACCGGATGCCGGCAGCGTGAAGTGGACCGACAGCGCCGAGGTCGGCTACTACGCCCAGGACCACGCCCACGACTTCGAGGCCGACGACAGCCTGTTCGAGTGGATGGGTCAGTGGACCAGTGGCGAACAGAACATCCGTGCCGCACTCGGCCGCATGCTGTTCTCCTCCGACGAGATCCAGAAGTCGGTCAAGGTGCTCTCCGGTGGTGAACAGGGGCGCATGCTGTTCGGCAAGCTGGCCTGTCAGAAGCCCAACGTGCTGGTGATGGACGAACCGACCAACCACCTGGACATGGAATCCATCGAGGCACTCAACCTGGCGCTGGAGAACTACCCGGGCACACTGATCTTCGTCAGCCACGACCGCGAGTTCGTCAGCTCGCTGGCCACGCGCATCATCGAGCTGTCGGAAAACGGCGTGACCGACTTCAGCGGCAGCTATGACGACTACCTGCGCAGCCAGGGCGTGTTCTAATCAGCCGCACGCCACTGCAAGGCCACCGAGTTGATGCAATAGCGCAGCCCGGTGGGCGGCGGGCCGTCATCGAAGACATGTCCCAGGTGGGCATCACAGGCCGCACAGCGCACCTCAGTGCGCAACATGCCATGGCTGGTATCGGTTAGTTCACGCAGCCGCTCTGCCGCCAGCGGCTGCCAGTAGCTCGGCCAGCCGCAACCGGCATCGAACTGGCAGGCGGCATCGAACAGTGGCGTGTGGCAACACACGCAAAGGAACTGTCCGGGCCCCGGGCAACGGTAATAGGCACCACTGAATGGCCGCTCGGTACCGCCCTGGCGGCACACCGCATACTGCTCAGCGCTAAGCACGGCGCGCCACTCCGCATCGCTGCGGTTGATCTTGCTCATCTGCATCTCCTCTGCCCGTACATTGCCCGCCAGTACACAGAAAAACCCTGGGCCCGGCCTTTTCCCGACAACGGCCCAGTCGTATCATGCCTGCCCCGCCACTGGCCAGTCCCCGCGGCGCTTGCACATTATCCGGCTGCACTGGCGGCAGCCCCTTTACCTTCGGGAATCTTCAGATCATGCAGGTCAGCAAATCGAACAAACTTGCCAATGTCTGCTACGACATTCGCGGGCCGGTGCTCAAGCACGCCAAGCGTCTGGAGGAAGAAGGTCAGCGCATCCTCAAGCTGAATATTGGCAACCCAGCACCGTTCGGTTTCGAGGCGCCCGAGGAGATTCTCCAGGACGTCATCCGCAATCTGCCAACCGCCCAGGGCTACAGCGATTCCAAGGGGCTGTTCAGCGCGCGCAAGGCGGTGATGCAGTACTACCAGCAGAAACAGGTGGAAGGCGTCGGCATTGAGGACATCTACCTCGGCAACGGCGTGTCCGAACTCATCGTCATGGCCCTGCAGGCCCTGCTCAACAACAACGATGAAGTGCTGATTCCCGCCCCGGACTACCCGTTATGGACCGCCGCCGTGGCCCTGGCCGGCGGCAAGCCGGTGCATTACCTGTGCGACGAGCAGGCCGACTGGTTCCCCGATGTCGCCGACATGCGCGCCAAGATCACCAGCAATACCAAGGCGATTGTCCTGATCAACCCGAACAATCCGACTGGCGCGGTGTATTCCCGCGAGCTGCTGCTGGACATCGTCGAACTGGCCCGCCAGCACAATCTGGTGATTTTCTCCGACGAAATCTACGACAAGATCCTCTACGACGAGGCCGTGCACATCAGCACCGCTTCGCTGGCTCCTGACGTGCTCTGCCTGACCTTCAACGGCCTGTCCAAAAGCTATCGGGTAGCCGGCTTCCGCTCCGGCTGGATCGCCATTTCCGGTCCCAAGCACAAGGCACAGAGCTACATCGAAGGTCTGGATATCCTCGCCAACATGCGCCTGTGTGCCAACGTGCCGAGCCAGCATGCCATCCAGACTGCACTGGGCGGCTACCAGAGCATCAACGACCTGGTCCTGCCGGGCGGCCGCCTGCTGGAGCAACGCAACCGCGCCTGGGAACTGCTCAACGACATTCCCGGGGTCAGCTGCGTGAAACCCATGGGCGCGCTGTACGCCTTCCCGAAAATCGACCCCAAGGTCTGCCCGATCCACAACGACGAGAAATTCGTACTGGATCTGCTGCTCTCCGAGAAGCTGCTGATCGTCCAGGGCACCGCCTTCAACTGGCCGTGGCCGGATCACTTCCGCGTGGTCACCCTGCCACGCGTCGATGAACTGGAACTGGCTATCGGGCGTATCGGCAACTTCCTCAAGACCTACCAGCAATAGGCCTGATCAACGTGGATCTGCATATCGACGACTTCTACAAGGATTGTGCGGGCGGCCTGCTGCAGCTCTACCAGGCTTTTCCGCGCAAGCACACCCTGTACGTCGAAGACCTCATCGGCCACGAGGAGCCGGACGAGTTCGGCCTACCCAGCAAGCGTCACCAGGGGTGTTTCAGCACCCTGCTGTGGCTGGCCGAGGAAGGCTACCTGCGCTACGAATCGACCATTCGCAGCGAAGCCCTGGATCAGGCGGTACTCACCGAAAAGGGCTTCCTGCGCCTGGCCGGCCCGGTGGCCGATGTGCAGCTCGACCCACAATTGCCCGCCAGTGTGCAGCGCGTGCAGCGCAGCCTGGCCCAGCAATTACGCCTTGCCCTGCACAGCGGGCACAGCGAACGCCTGGTCGCCCTGGCCAGCCAGCTGCTTGCCCGGCCAAGGGACATAGTTTGAAATAGCTGCCGGCTTGAATAGCCCCAGGCACCGCCCTTATATAGCCCGCACAGGCAGAGTGCCTTTCGTTTTAGGAGTTGTAGCTCATCATGATGCGTATCGTCATTTTCCTCGCCACCAACCTGGCGGTGCTGATCATCGCCAGCATCACCCTCAAGCTGCTCGGCGTGGATCGCTTCACGGGGGCCAATTACGGCAGCCTGCTGGTGTTCTGCGCGGTGTTTGGCTTCGCCGGCTCGCTGGTTTCGCTGTTCATCTCCAAGTGGATGGCGAAGATGAGCACCGGCACGCAGATCATTACCCAGCCACGTACCCGCCATGAGCAGTGGCTGCTGCAGACCGTCGAGGAACTGTCCCGCGAAGCCGGTATCAAGATGCCGGAAGTGGGCATCTTCCCCGCCTACGAGTCGAATGCCTTCGCCACCGGCTGGAACAAGAACGACGCCCTGGTCGCGGTCAGCCAGGGCCTGCTGGAGCGTTTCTCGCCCGACGAAGTACGCGCCGTGCTGGCCCACGAGATCGGCCATGTGGCCAATGGCGACATGGTCACCCTGGCGTTGATCCAGGGCGTGGTGAACACCTTCGTGATGTTCTTCGCGCGCATCTTCGGAACCTTCGTCGACAAGGTGATCCTCAAGAACGAGGAAGGCCATGGCATCGGCTACTTCGTTGCGACCATCTTCGCCGAGCTGGTACTGGGCATCCTGGCCAGCATCATCGTCATGTGGTTCTCGCGCCGCCGCGAATTCAAGGCCGACGAAGCCGGTGCCCAACTGGCCGGAACCGGCGCCATGATCGCTGCCCTGCAGCGCCTGCGCGCCGAACAGGGCGTGCCGGTGGAAATGCCCAGCAGCATGGCAGCCTTTGGCATCAATGGCGGCCTGAAAAACGGCCTGGCCGGCCTGTTCATGACCCACCCGCCGCTCGAAGAGCGCATCGAAGCCCTGCGTCAGCGCGGCTAAACAGCGCCCTCGCACAGTCCGTCAGCCCCACCTCGCGTGGGGCTGATGCGTTATGGCGGGTCGATTAACCACGCTGCAAGCGATAGATGCTCTCGTGCAGGCTGCTCAGGCCGCGCTGCAGAAAGCGCCAGTTCTCGTTGAGCACGTCGTGACGCGCCAGCAGTTCGATCTGCCAGTAAGGCGACAGACGCGCATCAATCTCAGCCTGCGACACCGAGAAAGGCGGGCCCGACATTTCCTCCTGGGCATACTCGAGACTCACCAGCAACCCCCGGCAGTTGCCGGGCAGGATGGCCGCCAGGTGCTCGACATAACGTGCCCGCATAGTCTCGGGCAGGGCGATCAGCGCCGCACGGTCATACAGCGCCGTACAGCCCGCCACATGCTCTGCCTGCACGTTAAAGAAGTCCCCGCAGTAGATTTCCACCCCGGCCGCACGATACAGGCGCAAGACACCCTGTTGCTCGACTTCAGGCTGCAGGCCCTGTTCGGCAAAGAAATCCTCCACTGCACGTTCGGCCAGCTCGACCCCCAGCACCCGCAGGCCCTGCCCGGCCAGCCAGGCCATATCCAGGCTCTTGCCGCACAGTGGCACCAGCACCTGGCTGCCCGGTGCGATGGAAAGACTCGGCCAGTGCTGCTGCAGATAGGGATTGACCTCCTGCAGATGGAAACCGATTTGCCCTTGCGCCCAGCGCGCCTGCCAGAATGCCTCTTCCACGCCACACTCCTGAAAATTCGATAGAAACGCCCAGGATTTTACGCTGGAACGCACAGCGCCGAGCCAGCAACATGCTTGTATTACCATTCGCGGAACCTGCCATGTTGCCCAGCCTGTTCATTTCCCACGGTTCACCCATGCTCGCCCTGCACCCCGGCGCCAGCGGCCAGGCACTGCAAAGGCTGGCCCAGCAGTTGCCACGCCCGCAGGCGGTGCTGGTGGTTTCGGCGCACTGGGAAAGCAGCCGCCTGCTGCTTGGCAGTGCCGCTCAGCCGGCGACCTGGCATGACTTCCACGGCTTTCCGCCGGCACTTTATGCGCTCGACTACCCAGCCCCCGGAGCGCCGCAGCTGGCCCAGGTCATCCAGCAACACCTGCTGGATGCTGGACTACCCTGCGCGCTGGATGCTCAGCGACCACGCGATCACGGCGTCTGGGTGCCCCTGCGCCTGCTCTATCCGCTGGCCGATATCCCGGTCCTGCAACTGTCGCTGCCCAGCGCAGATGGTCCGGCCCTGCAGTGGCAGATCGGCCAGGCCCTGGCCGGGCTGCGCACACAGGGTATCTTGCTGATTGGCTCAGGCAGCATCACCCACAACCTGCAGGAACTGGACTGGCAGGATGCCGAAGCGACCGTGGCGCCCTGGGCGGAACAGTTTCGCGACTGGATGGTGCAGCGACTGGAGGACTACGACCGGCCAGCACTGCTCGATTATCGCCAGCAAGCGCCTCATGCTGTGCGCAACCATCCCAGCGAAGAACACCTGCTGCCGCTGTTCTTTGCCTGTGCGGCCGGACAGCGCTTCAGCAGTTGCCACCGCGGCTTCAGCCACGCCGCGCTGGGCATGGATATCTATCGTTTTGACTGACTGCCCGCAGACACACCGACACGCATCAGGTGGACTCGATGCCCCGCTCAGCCACCGCGCCGCACAATGCGAATGCTGTATTCCAGCTTGGGCTTGCGCGTCACGCTGATCGCCCGGCGCGTCACGGTATCCAGGGTGATATTCCAGAACCCCGTGCTGGGTACCGGGATACGCGCCGGAAAGCGCTCGAAGGCCCCGCCGATGTAGTTGTGCCGGGCGCCGTTCTTGAAGCTGCGAAAATTCGCGTCATTCATCAGGCGGATATTGCACGGCTGCGATGACTGGATGACCAGCAGATCGCCTTCGTTGAGTTGTTCGCGTTGGTGGATGAATTTCATGATGACCTCTGCAGATAGCACAAGCCCCGCATCAGCGGGGCTTGCCTGGCGTCAAATCGACGTCTCTCAGTCTTCGCGATAACGGCGCAGCTTGAGGGCCTTGCCCGCCACACGGGTATCCTTGAGCTTGCCCAGCAGACGATCCAGGCCGTCTTCCGGCAGCTCGACCAGGCTGAAGGTCTCGCGGATCTGGATACGTCCGATCGCCTCGCGCTGCAAACCACCCTCATTGAGGATCGCTCCCAGCAGGTTCTTCGCAGCGATACCGTCACGCGTACCCAGCGCGGTGCGGCAACGTGCCTTGCCTTCGCTGACCGGCAGCGGCGCACGACGTTCGCGCGGCGCCGAACTGTCGAAAGGCTCGCGCTCACGACGCTCGCGCTGCGGGCCGGCATTCGGCACCAGCGGCTGCTCACGCTCGATTTCCGCCAGGCTCAGCGACTGGCCATTGGTCACCTTGCGCAGCAGCGCAGCGCCGAGGGCACGCGGACTGCACTGCAGATCGCCCAGCAGGCGGTCGAACAGTTCGCCGTGGCTGCCTTCGGCATCGCTGACCAGCGGCGCCAGGCCATTGGTCAGTTTGCGGATACGCGCATCCAGCACCTGCTGCGGGGTCGGCAGCTTGACCTCACCGACTTTCTGTCCGGTTACCCGCTCGATGACCTGCAGCATGCGCCGCTCACGAGGCGTCACCAGCAGCAGGGCACGACCTTCGCGGCCTGCCCGGCCGGTACGGCCGATACGGTGCACGTAGGACTCCGGGTCATAAGGCATATCGACGTTGAGTACATGAGTAATGCGCGGTACGTCGATACCACGGGCCGCCACGTCAGTGGCAACCACGATGTCCAGACGACCATCCTTGAGCGATTCGATGACCCGCTCACGCTGGTTCTGGGCGATATCGCCATTCAGGGCCGCCGCCTTGTAGCCTTTGGCTTCCAGGGCGCTGGCCAGGTCGAGGGTAGCCTGCTTGGTACGTACGAACGCGATCAACGCATCGAAATCCTCGACTTCCAGCAAACGGCAAACCGCCGCTACTTTCTGGTCGGCATGCACCATCAGGTGCGCCTGCTCGATACGCGCTACGGTCTGGGTCTTGGCGGCGATCTTGATATGCTGCGGCTCGCGCAGGTGCTTCTCGGCAATGGCGCGGATCGAATGCGGCAGCGTGGCGGAGAACAGCACGCTCTGACGGCTTTCCGGCATGGCCTGGAAGATCACTTCCAGGTCATCCATAAAGCCCAGCTTGAGCATTTCATCGGCTTCGTCGAGCACCATCATACGGATAGTCGAGAGCAGCTGGTCGTTGCGGCCGAGGTGGTCGACCAGGCGGCCCGGCGTGGCCACGATGACCTGTGCGCCCATACGCAGGGCCTTGAGTTGCGGCCCCATGGGCGCCCCACCGTACACCGCCACCACGCTTACACCCGGCAATTGCTTGGCATAGGTTTCAAAAGCGGTAGCCACTTGCAGGGCCAGTTCGCGGGTTGGCGCGAGGATGACGGCCTGCGGCTCGCGGCGCGCCGGATCGATCTTCGAAAGAATCGGCAGGGCAAACGCCGCGGTTTTGCCGGTACCGGTCTGTGCCTGGCCGATCATGTCGTGACCGCCAAGGATTACCGGAATGGCCTGGGCCTGGATGGGGGAAGGTTCTTCGTAGCCTACGGCAGTGACTGCCGCCAGTACGGAGGGATGAATGCCGAGCGCGGCGAAGCCGCCGATTTCCTGGGTCATGGGTCTGCCTCATGTGCATCCGCAATGACCCATGAGCAAGCTGCATCAGCCGTGTAAGACCCGAAGGTCACCCAGGCAGCTTGGTCTGCGAGTAATTGCGAGAACGCGTAATGGATTGAATGAAACGTCAAGGATAGCCCGCATTGCGGAGCTGCAGTCGAAGCCTGGCCTCGAGGTGATGCACTACCTGAACGAGGGCCCCGCTGCGGAGCCGGCGCGCATCATAGCCGAATACTGAGAACCTGGCCAGCATTTTGCAAGGACGCATCAACTACGCCCGCCACTCACCTTGAACGCCGCCACCTGTTCACGCAATTGCCCGGCGCTGGACTGTACTCCCTCGCTGCTGTGTTGCAGCAGGCCGAGCACCTCGGCCATGTGCTGCGTACCCAGCTGCATGGCACTGATGCCCTGGCCATACTCGAGACTGCGCTGGTTGAGCCGGCCGATAACTAGGAACATGCGTTCCACGGCTGCCTGCAGCTGCTGATTTTCCGCGCTACCTTGCTCGGCCAGGCGCAGGCTGGTATCGACATTGCCAACGCCCCCTTCCATGAACGCGACGGCATCACGCGTCTGCCCCTGCAAGCTGTCGACCAGTCGTCGGATATCTTCTGCAGCGCTGGCCGTGCGTTGGGCCAGGCTACGCACTTCGCCTGCCACCACGGCAAAGCCCCGTCCATGCTCACCGGCTCGCGCCGCCTCGATGGCGGCATTGAGCGCCAGCAGATTGGTTTGCGTGGTGATATCACTGATCAGCGCGACGATCTGGCCAATCTCGCCCATGCGACTATCCAAAGCCTGGACGCTCTGTGCGGATCGCTCCACCACGTCGCGAATGCCGCGAGTACCCTGGCGCACAATATCCAGGCGCTGGCGGGCACTACTCATCAGCGTATCCATCGCCTGCTTGAGCTCTTCGGCGGTCATCGCTGCCTGCTGAATTTCGCCCAGTTGCTCCTCGACCAACATCAGCATGCTGTGCACTGCCTCATCGACCACCTGCCCGCTGCTGGCTGCCTGACTACTGCGTAGGCACATGTCCTGGCTGGTGCCTGCCACGCGTCGTGACACACCGATGACCTGCCCCACTATGCCATCGAGATTATCGATGAAGCTGTTGATCCAGCGCCCCATGTCACCGGCTTCGTCAGCGCTGAGGCGCTGACGGTCAAGGCGCTGGGTCAGGTTACCGCCGCCTTCGGCGATGGTGCGCAGCAATTCGGTACTGGCCTGCAACTGCCCAGCCAGTCGCCTGGGTCCTCGCCAGGCGAAGACCGCGGCACCGGCAACCAGCAACAGTGCGTTGCACAGGTACAACCCGTGCGGCGGCAATCCGGAAAAGTGTTGCAGCAGGGTGCTCAGACAGAACAGGCTCAGCACCGTACCCAGGTAGGTTTTCATCAGCCGATAGCTGATTGATCGGCGCTGATAAACCTCCTGCAGATCCGCTTCGCACATCATGCCCCAGCGATCCGGGCTACCCGGCAGTTGCAGGGTTACCCCACAACCGACCACTGGCACATGACGATAATCGGCATAGCCTGGATAGCCGACATATAGGTTTTGGCCATGGCGAATGGTTTCACGCACGCCAGGATGCAGCTGTCCACTGGCCGGATCAGTAAAGCGCAGCTCCAGCTCGGTATGCTCACGCACCCTTACCTTTCCAAACGGCGTGCGTACGCCCTGCTTCAGATTATCTCCATGACTGAAGGTACTGTCCTCGAAACGCGAACGTGACAGAGCGGTACCGGGGGCCAGTCCAGGCGCGAAGCGCGACTCGACCATGAACAGGTAGTTGTCGCCCGACTCCGGATAAATGTGCCCAGCCTCCCGCTGAATGAGATCACCCAGCACGTCGTTGGGCACCCGTCCGCAGAGGCAACCGAGCACGCGACCGGCGTGCTGCAGCGGCATGTAGAACATCAGCGTAACGGCATCATGAAAGCGCGAGCTGCGCGGACCGATACTCAAGGTCAGTGCATCACGATAAGGGCCATGCAGGAACGCACCTCGCAAACCCGCCGCAACAGCCTGATCAGCGAGATCACGCTGACCGATATGCGGCGCATGCGTCGAGGCCATCACCCGCCCGCAGGCATCGATCACGAACAGTTCCGTGAAATCCGCTGCCAGCTCGTACTGGCGACGCAGCACACTGGTGTCCAGCGTAGCCAACTGCCCATCCCAGCCGACCAATGCCCCCTGCAATACCTGCCATTGCGTATCGGCCCAGCGCTGCAACAGCCGCACGCGCGTCTCGGCAATGCCAGAAAAGGTCTGCTCCAGCATGGGGCGCGCCTGACGATTGAGCCAACAGGCCCAGCCCATACGCAACTTGCCGGTCTTGCCCAGCCAGGGCAACCAGCTACGTTCGGCGCCAGACAAGTCCATGGCGGAATCAGGAGCAACAACGGGCATGCGTTTTTCCTTACACAACGGCAACAGTGAACCCGTTCACAGCAAGGAACAGGCCAAAATGCGCCAAAGTGGGGAGTATCGCGGTTTACAGCTGTGCACTAGCACCAGAAACAGGCGCAATAGGCGCTATGGCGCCCCAACCTGGGGCATGCGCCGCACCAGGATGGGGCCTAACTGGCCGGACGCATGGCCTGCAACAACGGCTGCAACGAATAGCCCAGCTGCGCAGAAAGGCGCTCAACCCGCAGGGCCAGGGCACGTCGATCAAGGTATTGCTCCAGGCTGGCCGGCACCAGCAACACCACATTGCCCTCGGGCACCGGGATCTCCCAGTAGTGCCGGTGAAACAGCCCGCGCAACAGGGCTGCCCCCAAGGGCCGACCGTCCTGGCAGCCCCACTGGTTGATGATCAGCCAGCCGCCCGGGTTGAGCTTGGCCTGGCAGGCATCGAGGAACCGCCAGGCCAGGTGTGCCGCCGCCGGGCCGCTGTCGGTATACAGATCGAGAAACAACAGATCGGTTGGCTCGGCACTCTCCAGCAACTCATGGGCATCACCAATGCGCAAAGTCAGGCGCGGGTCATCCGTCAGCCCCAGGTACTGCATGGCCAGGCGGGGCACGTCCGGGCGCAACTCGATCACCTCGACGTCATCCAGTGGCAAGTGGCGCAGGCAAGCCTGGGTCAGGCTGCCCGCGCCCAGGCCGAGAAACAGTGCGCTCTCCGGCGCGGCATGACAGAGCGCACCGAGCAGCATGGCGCGGGTATAGTCGTACTCCAGCCAGCTGGGGTCAGGCATAAACACACAGCTTTGCTCGATGGCCTCGCCAAATTCGAGGAAGCGGTAGTCGCCGACCTGCAAGACACGGATCACCCCGAAGGCATCCTCGACCTGGCACAACAGCTGTTCTTCTCCGGCAACCGCCACCTGGGCACTCCTCGTTGTCATTGACAGGGACTATGACCCACATGCATTTGAAGGGGCCGGCCAATCCATTACCATGCTAAGCATTATCCCAGACGCCTCCCCGAGAACACCATGCCCGATACCTGGAGCCCGACCAGCTGGAGAAGCAAGCCCATCCAGCAACAACCCCAGTACCCAGACGCCAGCGCCCTGACGCAGGTGGAACAGACCCTGGCCGGTTACCCGCCGCTGGTCTTTGCCGGCGAAGCCCGTGAACTGCGCCGCCAGTTTGCCGAGGTCACCCAGGGGCGCGCCTTCCTCCTGCAGGGTGGCGACTGCGCCGAGAGCTTTGCCGAGTTTTCCGCCGGGAAGATCCGCGACACCTTCAAGGTGCTGCTGCAGATGGCCATCGTCATGACCTTTGCCGCCGGTTGCCCGGTGGTCAAGGTCGGACGTATGGCCGGACAGTTCGCCAAGCCGCGCTCGGCCAATGACGAAACCCTCGATGGCGTCACCCTGCCCGCCTATCGTGGTGACATCGTCAACGGCATCGGTTTCGACGCCGCCAGCCGCGTCCCCGATCCGCAACGCCTGCTACAGGCCTACCACCAGTCCACCGCCACCCTGAACCTGCTGCGCGCCTTTGCCCAGGGGGGGTTTGCCGACCTGCATCAGGTTCACCAGTGGAACCTCGACTTCATCGCCAACTCGGCCCTCGCGGAAAAATATAGCCAGCTAGCCGGGCGCATCGACGAAACCCTGGCTTTCATGCGCGCCTGCGGCATGGACAGCTCGCCGCAGGTGCGCGAAACCAGTTTCTTCACCGCTCACGAAGCCCTGCTGCTCAACTATGAGCAGGCCTTTGTACGCCAGGACAGCCTCACCGGACGCAGCTATGACTGCTCGGCACACATGCTGTGGATCGGCGACCGCACGCGCCAGCTGGACGGCGCGCATGTCGAATTCCTGCGCGGCGTAGAAAACCCCATCGGCGTGAAAGTCGGGCCCAGCATGGACGCGGACGAACTGATCCGTCTGATCGACATCCTCAACCCGGACAATGATCCGGGTCGTCTCAACCTGATCGTGCGCATGGGCGCCGACAAGGTCGAAGCGCACTTCCCGCGCCTGCTGCGCAAGGTACAGGCTGAAGGTCGCCAGGTACTGTGGAGCTGCGACCCCATGCACGGCAACACCATCAAGGCTTCCAGCGGCTACAAGACCCGCGACTTTGCCCAGGTGCTGGCCGAGGTCAAGCAGTTCTTCCAGGTCCATCGCAGCGAAGGCACGGTGGCCGGCGGCATCCATATCGAGATGACCGGGCAGAACGTCACCGAGTGCATCGGCGGCTCGCGTCCGATCACCGAGGCAGGTCTCTGCGATCGCTATCACACCCATTGCGATCCACGCCTGAATGCCGATCAGTCGCTGGAGCTGGCCTTCCTGATTGCCGAAACCCTCAAGCAGGCACGCGCCTGAAGCACCTCACAGGCTGAGGGCAAGGGCCGCGGCGCAGACTAGCAGGAACAGGCAAAACAGCTTGCGCAGCAATACATCAGGCAAGGCGTGCGCCAGGCGTACGCCCCAACTGATGCTGAGCAGACCGCCCAGCGCCAGCGGGATACCCATGGCCCAGTCCACCTGGCCATACCCGGCATAGGTCAACAGGGTCACGCTGGTCGCCGGTAGGGCCAGGGTCAGCGCCAGGCCCTGCGCGGCCACCTGGCTCATGCCGAACAGCAGGGTCAGCGCCGGCGTCGCCAATACCGCACTACCCACCGCAAACAGCCCGCCCAACACGCCCGAGACGCTGCCCAGCACGCCCAGACTGAAGGTGCTGCGCGACCAATGCGCCAGCACCGGAGCGCCGCGACGACGCAATTGCCAGAGAGTGAACAGCGCCAACAGCACCAGGAAACCGACGAATGCCAGGCGCATGCTGCGCCCATCCAGCTGCAGTGCCAGCAAAGAAGCCAGCCAGGCACTGAGCAAGCCTGACAGCCCCAAGGCCAGGCCCTGACGCCAGGCAATCGGCTGGCGCTGATGGTAACGCCACAGCGCCAGGGCAACGTTGGCCACCACCATCACCAGCGCTGTGCCCTGGGCCATCTGCTGCTCCACGGCAAACAGCACCCCGAGCGCCGGAATGGCAATCAACCCGCCACCAATACCAAACAGCCCACCCAGCAGGCCCAGCACCACACCCAGCAGGAAATCCACCAGCAACTGCAACAACGACATGTCCACCTCCGCTCAGGCCTGCCATGCTACGAAGGTTCGGCTTTCCGCGAAATGCACAGCCACGCACAATGGCTATGCACAACTCGCAAAGGCACTTGCCATGAACCCAGACACCCTCGGCGTGCAAATGGCCCTGTACCTCGACGTACTGGAGGCCGGCAGCTTCTCCGCTGCCGCACGCCGTCATCCACTGACGCCTTCGGCCGTCGCCCGGCGCATCGACAGCCTGGAACAAGCGCTCGGCTGCCGCCTGCTGCTGCGCACCACGCACAGCGTCAAGGCCACCCCCGCCGGACTGGCCTTTGCCGAGCGCGCACGACGCATCCTCGGCGAACTGAATCTGGCACGCGCCGAAGCGGTCTCGCTGAGCAGCGCACCGGAAGGGCTGATACGCATCGATGCCCCCGCCCCCTTCGGGCGCCGCCACCTGGCACCGGCACTGGCCGAGTTCCTTGCCCACAACCCCGGACTGGACGTACAGCTACGCCTGATCGACAGCTTCGTTGACTTGCAGGGCGCCCACCTCGGTGAAGTCGACCTGGTGCTGCGTATCGGTCCGCTGGGCGATAGCCGCCTGGTAGCCACCGCCCTCGCGCCCATGCGCCGGATTGTCTGCGCCAGCCCGGATTACCTGGCACGTGCAGGCGTCCCCCAGCACCCCAGCGAACTGCTTCAGCATCAAGGCGTCGATTGGGATAGCCTGGCGCCACCCTACGCCTGGCGCTTTCGCTGCGACGGACAGTGGCGACAACTACGCCCCAAACGCTTGCGACTAACCGCCAACAATGCCGAAGCTCTGCTGCAGGGCGCCCTGGCCGGGCTGGGCATCGCCCACCTGCCGACCTGGCTGATCAGTGAGCATCTGTTGCGCGACGAATTGCTGCCGCTGTTCTGTACGGACGGTTTGCCCGCCCCGGAACCCAGCGGAATCTATGCACTGCGCTTGGAGCAGGCGGCCAACACGCGCAGTCGCCTGCTGCTGGAGTTTCTCAAGCAACGCTTCGGCCCACAGCCGCCCTGGGACCAGGCGCTGTTGCAGCGCCTGGGTTGAGCACTCAGTCAGCCTGTACCACCCGGGTACCCGCCAGGTGGTCATGCAGGCAGCGGCGGTCGGCACGGAAAATGAACAGATAGTTGATGATGCACAGCAAGCCACCCAGCAGCGGAATCGCCGACACCAGCCACACGCTCAGGTAACGCTTGGTGAGCAGGCCGACCAGCTCCGGCACCTGTCCCTGCACGTCGACAATGCGTACCTTGCAGATCCGCTTGCCCACCGTCTGCCCATAACGCTTGAGCCAGGCACCATTGATGAGCACGAATGCCACCATACCGACCAGCATGCTTTGCACCTGCTGCCACAGGCTCGGCTCCAGCCCCTGGGCAATCTGCTCGAAGGTGCCGTCGAAATAGGCCAGCGGGATGGTGATCAACATCAACAGAAAGGTATCGATCAGCACGGCACCCAGGCGGGCGCCACGGGATGCCTGCAGCAATTCGCCCGAGGCCTGCTCGTGCAATGCCGCCTGGGGTGCCTGGTAGGGATTGGTGTGGTCGTTCATGCAAACCTCCTTGTGCAAGGGTGGGGTATAAAAAAACCCGGCCAACCGGCCGGGTCTTCAGAAACAACGCAAACTCAGGCTTGCGGAGCCTGGGTACGGCCCTTGTAGGAACCGTCGCGGGTGTCGATTTCGATCCAGTCGTCGATCTCAACGAATTCGGCCACCTTGATCTCGGTGCCGTTACGCAGCTTGCCCGGCTTCATCACTTTGCCGGAGGTATCGCCACGGGCAGCGTTCTCGGTGTAGACCACCTGGCGCACGATGGTGGTCGGCAGGTCGACGGAAATCACCTTGCCTTCAAAGAACACGGCTTCGCACACATCGGTCATGCCTTCTTCGATGAACGGCAGAACGCTTTCCAGGTCTTCGGCGCGCAGCTCATAAGAGTTGTACTCCGGATCCATGAATACGTAGTCTTCGCCATTGATGTAGGACAGGGTCACTTCCTTGCGCTCAAGGATCACCGGCTCCATCTTGTCATCGGCCTTGTAGACGGTCTCGGTCTTCGAGCCGTTGAGCAGGTTCTTCAGCTTCATCTTGACGATGGCGCTGTTACGACCGGACTTGGTGAATTCGGCCTT
The DNA here is from genome assembly GCF_002835605.1 of Pseudomonas fluvialis. Lineage (NCBI taxonomy): Bacteria > Pseudomonadati > Pseudomonadota > Gammaproteobacteria > Pseudomonadales > Pseudomonadaceae > Pseudomonas > Pseudomonas fluvialis. Next base: position 309,190 of record NZ_PIYS01000003.1, read on the forward strand.
CTGGATCAGCCAGGGCTGACCGTCGATCAGCGCCACACTGTTCACTCTCATTTCTTGTGCGGTTTTCATACGAAATATCCGAAAAATAGACTGGGGGTGCGAATTTGCAGGCCGCGTATCATAGCCAATTTCGATAAAACTGCACCAGCGCTGCGGCAAGATCGTCCTGCCGGGCCAGCTGTGCGGCCCAGTCCTGGGCATGCTGCCGATGTGCCGGCCAGTATCGCAGGTAGTCCTCCCAGGCGTGGCGCATGTCTCCCCGCCCATTCCAGGCCAGCCACATGTTTCGCAGGCTCTCTGCCTGGGCTGCAGGCAAGCGCGCCACATAACGATCGAGAAAAGCCTCCAGCTTATCGAGATGGAGATCCTCGGCCTGCGGGTAGATGTGCCAGAGCATGGGCCGCGCGGCCCACTGCGCACGCACAAAGGAGTCCTCGCCACGCACGGCATTGAAGTCACAGCTCCACAGCAGCCGGTCGTAGTCATCCTGCGCCAGGAACGGCAACAGCTGAATCCTCAGTTGCCCGACCTGCCGGCACTCCCCCGGGAGCAAAGTCTGGCCACCCAGCCAGCCCTGCACGTCACCCAGAATGCGCCCTTCCGGGACCAGCAGGTGGCTTGGCTGGGGCGCTTGCGCCAGCGCCTCCAGCCAGGCGGGCAACGCAGCATTTTCATAGGCAAACAAGGAGATCAAGCGTGCGCCCAGCGCAGCCTGCACGCCAAGACGCTGCAAGAATTCGCCGGCCTGCCACGCCTGGCGACGCGCCAGCAGCTCCGTTTCGCGCAGCAGCCCCCCCGTCGCCGGAGTAAAGCCGGGAAAGAAGAAGAATTTGGCCACGCCATTGGCCTGCGGCGACGGCAACGCATGGCAACCTTCCACCCATGCTTCGCCGCTCAGGTACTCGAGATTCAGCCAAAGCACAGGTTGGGCCCGCTGGCCCATGGCTGTTACATAGGCCTCGGGCAGCTCACAGGCAAACGCTTCGATCACCAGATCCGCCACCGCCACGCCGCCTGGCCATACCGGCGACCAGTGACACACCTCTACACCGCACAGCATCTGCCGCGCCGCCTGTGCATCAGTCTCAGGGCACAGGCGCGCCAGGGCCGCCAGCTCATCGACCCACAGCCGCACGCGCAGGCCATGCTCGGCGACCAGTTGTCGCGCCAGGCGCCAGGTAACGCCGATGTCGCCGTAGTTGTCCACTACCCGGCAGAAAATATCCCAGTGCATCCACCACCTCGCCAAGAATGCCGGGCAGTGTACCAAGGGCTGCCCGGACAACTTCCAGCAGGTACGTTAAGCGCATGAAAAATTTAAAAAAACGGTTGCCTTGCGCAAGGCCTTCGGCTACCTTAGCGCGCCTCGACAGACCGAACAGGCTGGCGAGATCCGGTGAAGTGTCCGAGCGGTTGAAGGAGCACGCCTGGAAAGTGTGTATACGGGAAACCGTATCGAGGGTTCGAATCCCTCCTTCACCGCCAGATCAGAAAAGCCCCGACTGCTTGGCAGATTCGGGGCTTTTTGTTTTTGGCAGCATGATTCACACCAGGGATGGGCACTATGCATGCAGACCCACACGACGCACCCCGGCACCCACAGCCCACACGGCGGAGCCAGCTCTGGCGCTGGTCATTGGCCTTACTGGCGGGGCTGAGCCTTTCCCTCGCCGTGCTCTATCTGATTGCACTGCAACTGCCTAGCCCACCGGTCCCGGCGCCACCCCTCGCCCACATACCCCCCGCCCAGCCAGCGCAAGCGGCAGCGCCCCTCGCCGCCCCAACCAGGCCATCGCAAACCAGCACGGCATCCGCTCGGCAAACCGACTTCAACGACCATAACTACGTACCACGCCCGGCGGACAACATCATCAGCAGCCGCGAGATACGCCAGTCGTCCGCTTATCGACAGATTACCCAGGCGCGCGCACCAACCCAGCAAACAGTCCAGCAGCAATCAGTCACTCATGAAACGGCCTGGGTGCGGCAATGGAGCGGCCATGCCCGCTATCTGGCTGAGTGGGCGGTACACAACAATCGTGTCGACTACGCCAGTGTTTGCACAAACCACCGGCGCGGTTCTATCGATTACCGCGAATGCCGCAAAGCCGTAAAACAGCACTTCAAGCGCATCTGCCAGCAATCGCGCGAGCGCTATGCGCAAAGCGCTGATGCCGAAGCACTGGCTCGCGAGCAGCGCTACTGCTCCGCCGCCAATGGTTTCAGCCCGATGGGTTAAAGGGGCGTTCAGCACAGCCGCGGATTGACGCTGCCCTGCCCTGCCAGAAGGCGCTGAAACAATCCCGGATTCCGCCACTCCTCGCAGATGCGCGCGGAGAAGCGGATCTGCTCCAGCCGGAAATCGCCCATACGCGGGCTGTAGGCGTCCTCGCGAAAGCACTGGGCGTAGCCGGTCTCGGTTTCGTGGGCGATCACCGAGTGCAGGCGTACGTCCTGTTCGCCGTTGACCATCTCGGTGAGCTGCAGCAGGCCGTCCACCAGGCGGAAGATCACCCGCGAGAACTGCTCGGCGCTGGGCGACACCGGCAGGCTGATCCAGCGCTCGGAAAAGCGCTGGCAGCTGGCGATATAGTCCGCATCGTCGCCATCCCAGAAGGTCACGGCGTGGTCGAAGGCGTCGATCAGGTCGCGCACATCGCCCTTGAGCAGGCCGAAGTCATAGACCATCTGGCCGTTATCCAGGGCATGGGCCTCCAGCAGCAGTTCGATCCTGTACGAGTGGCCGTGCAGCGAGCGCGAACAGTGCCGGCTGCTGCAGCCGCGGACGATATGCGCGCTCTCGAACTTGAACAGCTTGCGGATCAGCATGCCGGCTCCTGGCCTGGCATGCGCGCCTCCGTGTGCAGCCGTTCAACCAGCTCGGCCAGTGCCAGGCTGCCGAGGTTGTCGCCGGCGCGGCTGCGCAGGGTGACGCGGCCTTCGGCCTTTTCCTGCTCGCCGATCACCAGCAGGTAGGGCACTTTCTGCAGGGTCGCCTCGCGGATCTTGTAGCCGATCTTCTCGTTGCGCAGGTCCGCCGCCGCGCGCAGGCCGGCGCGTTTGAGGCGGGCCAGCACCTGGCGGGCATAGTCGTTCTGCCCTTCGCTGATGGTCAGTACCGCGGCCTGCTGCGGTGCCAGCCACAGCGGGAACAGGCCGCCGTACTGCTCGATAAGGATGCCGGTGAAGCGTTCCAGTGAGCCGAACAGAGCGCGGTGCAGCATCACCGGGCGCTCGCGTTCGCCCTGTTCGTTGACGTAGCTGATGTCGAAGCGCTCCGGCAGGTTGAGGTCCACCTGCAGGGTGCCGCACTGCCAGTCGCGGCCGATGGCGTCGCGCAGGACGAACTCCAGCTTGGGCCCGTAGAACGCGCCTTCGCCGGGGTTGAGCTGGTAGTCGATGCCCATCCGTTGCAACGCGCCGGACAGCGCGCCTTCCAGCTGGTCCCAGGTGGCGTCGCTGCCGATGCGGTTGGTCGGGCGGGTGGAGAGCTTTACTGCCACTTCGTTGAAACCGAAGTCGCGGTAGATGGCGAACACCAGGGCGATGGTGTCGGCGCACTCCTGCTCCATCTGCGCGGCGGTGCAGAAGATGTGCGCGTCGTCTTGGGTGAAGTGGCGCACGCGCAGCAGCCCGTGCAGCGCACCGGACGGCTCGTAGCGGTGCACCTTGCCGAATTCGGCCATGCGCAGCGGCAGGTCGCGGTAGCTCTTCAGGCCACGGGCGAACAGCGCTACGGCGCCGGGGCAGTTCATCGGTTTGAGGGCGAACACACGCTCGTCCTCGGTGCTGGTGGTGAACATGGCCTCGCGGTAGTTGAACCAGTGCCCGGAGGTTTCCCACAGGCTGCGGTCCATCACGTCCGGGGTGTTGACCTCGACATAGCCGGCGGCGTCCTGCTGCTGGCGCATGTAGCCGATCAACTGCTGGAACAGGGTCCAGCCCTTGGGGTGCCAGAACACCGAGCCCGGGGCGCAGTCGTCGAAATGGAACAGATCGAGTTGCGGGCCGAGCTTGCGGTGGTCGCGCTTACCGGCTTCTTCCAGACGGGTGAGATGGGCCTTGAGCTCTTTGCTGTTGGCCCAGCAGGTGCCGTAGATGCGTTGCAACGCGGCGTTCTTCGCATCGCCGCGCCAGTAAGCGCCGGCCACTTTGGTCAGTTTGAAGGCTTGCAGCAGGCCGGTGCGCGGGATGTGCGGGCCACGGCAAAGGTCCTCGAAGTCGCCCTGGCGGTAGAGCGACAGCACCTCGCCTGCGGGAATGTCGCGGATCAGCTCGGCCTTGTAGTGCTCGCCCTGTGATTCGAAGTGGGCGATGGCTTCATCACGTGGCAGCTCGCGGCGACTAACCGGCAGGTCGGCGGCTGCTAGCTCGCTCATACGCGCCTCGATCAGCGCCAGGTCATCCGGGGTGAAGGGGCGCTCGAAGGCGAAGTCGTAGTAGAAGCCGTCCTCGATCACCGGGCCGATGGTCACCTGGGCGCTGGGGTACAGCTGCTTCACCGCCATGGCCAGCAGGTGTGCGCAGGAGTGGCGCAGCAGCTCCAGGCCCTCGGGGTCGCGCGCGGTGATCAGGCTGAGCTGGGCGTCGTGGTCGATCAAGGCGCTGGTGTCGACCAGGCGGCCATTCAGGCGGCCGGCCAGGGCGGCCTTGGCCAGGCCGGGGCCGATATCGGCGGCGACTTCGGCCACGCTCAGGGGTTGGGCATAGTGTCGCTGGCTGCCATCGGGCAGGGTGATGCTGGGCATGTCGGTTCTCTGATCAGGTCGGTTAACAGGGCGCTCAGCCGCGCTGGTAGCGCAGCGGCAGCCCCTGGCAATCGTTGTGCAGCTGGCCGTTGTGCCAGGCCAGCTGGCCGGAGACGATGGTGCTGCGCACGGCATGGCGGAAGGCGCGGCCCTGGAAGGGTGTCCAGCCGCAGTGGGCGAGGATCGGGTCGGCGGCCACCGGACGCGGCTCGGCCAGGCGTTCGATCAGGGTCAGGTCGGCCCAGTAGCCTTCGCGCAGGTAGCCGCGCTGCTCGATGGCAAAGCGCTGCGCCACCGCATGGCTGGTTTTCTCCACCAGGGTGGTGAGAGGCAGCAGGCCGTCGGCCACCAGTTCCAGCAGGGCCGGCAGGGCGTGCTGCACCAGCGGCAGGCCGGACGGCGCCTGCAGGTAGGGGCGCTGCTTCTCGTCCAGGGTGTGCGGCGCGTGGTCGGTGCCGATGATGTCCAGCCGCCCGCAGAGCAGGGCCTGGCGCAGCGCGTCGCGGTCGGCCTGGGTCTTGATCGCCGGGTTGCACTTGATCAGGTGGCCCAGCGCCGCGTAGTCGCGGTCATCGAAATACAGGTGATGGGCGCAGACCTCGGCGGTGATCTGCTTGCCGGCCAGCGGGCCCGGCTGGAACAGGCTCAGCTCGCGGGCGGTGGTGATGTGCAGCACGTGCAACTGGGTATCGAAGCGCCGCGCCAGGCTCACGGCCAGGCTGGAGGACTGGTAGCAGGCCTCGGCATCGCGGATCAGCGGGTGCTGGTCGGGCGGAATCTGCTCACCGTACTGCGCCTGCCATTGTTGTTCACGTTCGCGGATGCGCGGCGTGTGCTCGCAGTGGGTCAGCACTATGGTCGGGCAATCGCGGAACAGCCGCTCCAGCGAGGGCAGGTCGTCCACCAGCATATTGCCGGTGCTGGCGCCCATGAACACCTTCACCGCTGCCACCCGGTTGGGGTCAAGCGCCGCGACTAGGTCGAGGTTTTCGTGGCTGACGCCGAAATGGAAGCCGAAGTTGATTATGGAGCAGCTGGCGGCGCGGCGCTCCTTGGCCTCCAGGGCCTGCAGATCGAGGGTTGGCGGGTTGGTGTTGGGCATGTCCATCACGCTGGTGATGCCGCCGGCCACGGCCGCGCGGGATTCCGTGGCGAAGCTGCCCTTGTGCGGTGCACCGGGGTCGCGGAAGTGCACCTGATCGTCGATCATCCCCGGCAGCAGGTACTGCCCGGCGGCGTCGATCTCCACCTTGGCATTTATGCCGCTCAGGCTGCTGGCGATTTTTTCGATGCGGCCGTGATGCACCAGCAGGTCGGCATCGAATTCGCGGCCTTCGTTGACTAGGCGGGCGTTGCGGATCAGCAGATCAGTCATGGGGATGTTCCTGATTGCAGCGATGGATGGGCGGCACCGGGTCGTAGCCGCCCGGATGCCAGGGGTGGCAGCGGCCCAGGCGCCGCATGGCCAGCCAGCCGCCACGCAGCGTTCCGTGGCGTTCGATGGCTTCGATGGCGTAGTGCGAGCAGCTGGGATGGAAGCGGCAGCGCGGCCCGAGCAGGGGGCTGATCAGGTACTGGTAGAGCCGCACCAGGCCCAGCAGCAGGCGCTTCATTGCGGCACGCTGATCACGCACACCCGTTCATCGCGGATGGCGTTATAGAAGCAGTTGGGGCGACCGGTGTGGCAGGCCGGGCCCTGTTGCTCGACCAGTAGCAGCACGGCGTCGCCGTCACAGTCCAGGCGTGCCTCGACCAGCCGTTGGCGGTGGCCGCTGGTTTCGCCCTTGCGCCATAGCTGCTGGCGCGAGCGCGACCAGTAGCAGACCTGACCGCTGGCGAGGGTTTCCTCCAATGCCGCGCGGTTCATCCAGGCCAGCATCAGCACCTCGCCGCTGTCGTGCTGCTGGGCGATGGCGGCAATCAGGCCATCGGCATTCCAGGGGATGGCCGCCAGCACCTCGGCCAGCGGGCGGCTGTCGCCCAGCCCGGCCTGTTCCAGTTGCAGCCACAGGTTCATGGTTTGAGCGCGGCCAGCAGGGTGTCGAGGTTGTGCTGGAACATGCCCAGGTAGGTGCTGGCCGGCCCCTGGCTGGCCAGGGCGTCGGAGTACAGGGTACCGCCGACCTGGGCCCCGGCTTCGCTGGCGATCTGCTGGATCAGGCGCGGGTCGCGGATGTTCTCGACGAACACCGCGCGTATACCTTCAGCACGCAACTGGCGAATCAACTGGGCAACCTCGCCTGCAGAAGGCTCTGCCTGGGTCGATAGTCCCTGGGGAGCAATGAACTGCAGCTGCCAGGCCTGTCCCAGATAGGCAAAGGCATCATGGCTGGTCAGCACCTTGCGCTGACTCAGCGGCAATCCTGCCATGCGCTGGTTGGCTTCACGCAGCAATGCATGCAGCTCCTTGAGGTATGCATCTCGCCGGGCCTGATAGTCCGCCTGGTGAGCAGGATCCAGCGCAATCAATGCCTGGCTGATGTTGCGTACATACAATTCGGCATTGCTCAGACTCTGCCAGGCGTGCGGGTCAGCCACGGGCTGACCCTGCTCTTCCAGCCATATCGGCAGGACGCCGCGACTGGCAGCCAGGCGCCGGGCGGATGATTCGCTACTGGCCAGTAGTCGCTCCAGCCAGGGCTCAAAACCCAGGCCATTGGCGATGATCAGGTCAGCCTGGCGTAGCGCCAAGGCATCGGCCGGGCGCGGCTGAAAAACATGCGCATCCTCGTCAGGTCCAACCAGATTAATCAGCTCGATATGCTCCCCCGCCAACTGTCGTGTCATATCAGCCAGGATGCTGAACGTAGTGAGCACCCGCGGTTTTTCCTCCGCCTGCAGGAATAAACTGGCAAAACCAAGGCATAGCGCCAACAGAACACGCATGGACAACTCCTCACAAGGGCATGGATAACCTGCGCCCGCGCAACAGCCCGCCATGCGAACCAAGCACCAGGCACACCAAGAACAGCAGACCGGCCATCAGTACGATGCATGGTCCGCTGGGCAACAGGGCATAGAAGGACAACAACAAGCCAAGCCAGACACTTAGCGCCCCCAACAAGGCCGCCAGCAGCAGCAACACCCGCAGTCGAACGCTGCACAAGCGTGCCGCCGCAGCCGGCAGCAACAGCAAGCCCAGCACCATCAGCGCACCTATCGCCTGAAAGCCAACCAGCAGGTTCAATACGACCAGGCAGAGAAAAACAGGCTGTGCGCAAGCCCCCCAACGGCTGACGCTCCGCAGAAAGCGCGGGTCCAGACTGTCCAGCACCAGCATGGCGTAGATCAGCTTAAGTACGATCAGGGTTAGCCCTGACAGGGCCAGCATGATGACTAAGGTGCGTTGGTCGACAGCCAGGGCCGAGCCAAACAGCAGGTGCAGCAAATCCACTTGCCGCCCCGCTACGCTGAGCAGCAATACGCCCAACGCCAATGCCAAGGGATATAGCGCAGCCAGGCTGGCGTCTTCCCGCAGCCCCGTAGCACGACTGATCCCATTGGCCAGCAGGGCCATGCCCAGGCCAGCCAACAGACCACCACACAACAGTGCCAGCAGGTTGAGACCAAACAGGTAAAACGCCAGGGCGGTTCCCGGCAAAATGCCATGTGCCATGGCATCGCCCATCAGGCTCATGCGCCGCAACAGCAAGAAAACGCCCAACGGGCCGGCACTAAGCGCCAATGCCACGCCACCCAGCAACGCTCTGCGCATGAAGGAGAACTCGGCAAAAGGCTGCCAAAGCCAGTCGAGCATCAGGCAACCCGTCCCAGGCGTGCGATATTCAACGGCGCCTGAATACAGCCGCCGGCCGCAACAAGCAGCAAGCTATCGACACGCTGGCTGAGTGGTTCCAGTGCATGACTGATCAGCATCACGGTGCGACCTGCCTCGCGCCACTGCGCAAGCTGTTGCCAGAACAGGAGGAGCCCTTCGCTATCCAGCGCAGCTTCTGCTTCGTCGAGCAGCAGCAGCCTGGCATCGGTCAGCGCCAGACGCGCCAGCAGACCACGCTGTAGCTGGCCACCGGACAGGCTTTGCAAGGGCTGCTGAGCAACGTCCTCCAGCTGCCAGAACGCCAAGACCTGCTCCACACGCTGTCGCCGCGCTTCACCACGCAAGCGCCAGCGCCACAATCCACCGGCAACCAGCTCCTGCAGCGTGATGGGAAAGTGCCGATCCACGGCTTGCTGCTGTGGCAAATAGGCGATGCCGCCCAGCCGGGGCGCATCGATACGCAAGCGCCCGCGCAACGGCTGACGCCAGCCAGCCAGCACCTCGAACAGGCTGCTTTTCCCGCAGCCGTTGCGCCCGCCTACAGCAGTGACACTGCCGGCCGGCAGATAAAGGTCTAGCGGCGGAGTGAGGGGTTGCCCCTTTGGTCCCCACTGCAATTGCTCGCAGCGAATCATCACCTCTCCCTAAGTCATCAAGCGTAGAGTCGCATAAAAATGTTATGTTATAACTATAACGATATCATTATTTTTTTGCCGACATGCCACCACTCGACACACGACAACTGCTCGCCATGCCCAGCAGCGATTACATGAACGACATCCAGCGCGAGTTCTTTCGCCAGCTGCTGCTGGAGCAGCGCCAGACCTTGCAACAACGCATCAGCGAAGAATTTGCCGACCTGCGCGAAGCTGAAAACCACAGCGACCTGGCAGACCAAGGCAGTGCCGAAGAAGCGCGACAGTGGCGCATACGCCAACTCGAGCGTGAAAAGCGCCTGCTGGACAAGATCGACCAGGCTCTCGCGCGCCTAGCCAATGGGGAGTACGGCTGGTGCAGCGAAACGGGCGAGCCCATCGGTCTGCAACGCCTGCTGCTCAGGCCTACGACGCACCTGTGCATAGAAGCCAAACAGCGGCAGGAACTACAGGAGCGGCATATCCGTCATGCTCGATTCAGTGATTAACCCAGTGCCGCAGCAGATCATTGGCACGCAGCCTGACAGCCTTGCCGACATCCTCCGGGAGGACGTCAATCTCGCCGTCTGGCGACGCGAACTAAGCACGGAGCTGCAGCACATGGTGTCACGGCTGCTGGCTGGCGACCGCCCCATCAATGAGGTGCTGGTTCTGCAAGCGCATACCTCGGGCACTTTCAAGGTTCCCAACCTGCCGGCTGCCTGGTCACAACTGGACGGCTTCGCCGCCTTGCGCGATGACCTGCAGTGGCTGGTTGAAGCGTTTGCCTGCTTACTCGGCGCACAACGCATTGGCCTGCGCTTACGCCGCCTGGATACCCCCATGTGCCCGCGTTTCCATGTTGATCAGGTCGCCGTACGGCTGATTTGCACCTATGCCGGGACAGCCAGCGAGTGGCTGACGGAGGGGTGCATGGCTCGTCACTTACTCGGCCAGGCCGCTGCCGAACCCAGCGCCCCCCGGCAGATCCATGCACTGCAGGCCGGCGATGTCGCACTGGCCAAAGGCGAGCGTTGGCTGGGCAACCAGGGCCGTGGACTCATACACCGCTCCCCTACCCCCGAAAATGGTCAATCACGCCTGCTGCTCACCCTGGACTGGCTAGCTTGACTCAGGCACCTGGCGGGGTCTGCACGACACGCAGGTGCCCGGTTTTCAGCCAGAAGCGCACCCCCTCGGACGTTGCTCGGGCGCGCAAGCTGCTATGCCTTGGCACTCGCAACCAGGCCTGTTTTTCCAGACGCTGCGTCTGCCAGGTCAAGCTACCTTCCAGTACCAACAGCTCAGCGCCATCCGGGCAATCCAGGCTGATTTCGCTATCAGCCGGCCAGCATTCCAGGCTCACCCGCTCGTAACCATCAACAAACAAGGGAAAGCTGCCCTGGGCAGCCTGATCCGCCAGCTGCCGTGTATCGAGCCGTACGAACTGCCGGTCAGTCGCCGCAAACTGCCAAAGCTTGACGAACAGGCAACAGCCTTCGGCAGAACCTGGCCGATGGCTGGAGCCTGGTGGATTGCGCACGTAAGTCCCGGCGGGGTAACGGCCATGCTCATCCTCGAAGACACCTTGCAGGACGAGGAACTCCTCCCCGCCAGGATGAGCATGGGCTGCAAAATGGCTACCAGGGGCATAGCGCACGATCGACGTAGCACGCGCCACCTCCCCTCCCAGGCGATCCAGCAGGCGACGCTGTACCCCCTGTATGGGTGAATCACACCAGGGCATCCGCTGCGTATCCAGCAGCACAACCTGGCTGAAATCGGCATTGACTCGCATGGTAGCTCCTAGACTGCTCACGGCATCGACACGCTGCGCAGTATCCAGAAACAGCTTATCCAGGCAAGGGGCTGGCCCAGCTGCCCTGCTGGTCTACGCTTATTGCACGCAGGAAATACCCAGGCACTGGAAGCGGGCTATCAGCTATCAGACTGATAGCCAATAACAATCAAACAAAAACACCCAATAGCGAGAGCGAATGATAGTCTCAATTCCGCCACGCTAGAACATCAGTTACCAGGCTGACGTTCATAGCTACCGAGACAAGGCCGACAGCCCGGCCAGCCACAACGGAGATGCATATGGACAACAAGACCCCCCAGAGCAGCGGCCAGTGCCCGATCATGCACGGCGGCAATACTTCCAGCAGCAAAGCCAGCATGGATTGGTGGCCCAACGCGCTGAACCTGGACATTCTCCACCAGCACGACAGCAAGACCAATCCGCTGCAGGGCTTCGACTACCGCGAAGAGGTCAAGAAGCTCGACTTCGCCGCACTCAAGCGCGACCTCAAGGCGCTGATGACCGACAGCCAGGACTGGTGGCCGGCCGACTGGGGGCACTACGGCGGCCTGATGATCCGCCTGTCCTGGCACGCCGCCGGCACCTACCGCATCGCCGACGGCCGCGGTGGCGCCGGCACTGGCAACCAGCGCTTCGCACCGCTCAACTCCTGGCCGGATAACGGCAACCTGGACAAGGCCCGTCGCCTGCTCTGGCCGATCAAGAAGAAGTACGGCAACAAGATCAGCTGGGCCGACCTGCTGGTGCTGGCCGGCACCATGGCCTACGAGTCGATGGGCCTGAAAACCTTCGGTTTCGCCTTCGGCCGCGAAGACATCTGGCACCCGGAAAAGGACATTTACTGGGGCTCGGAGAAGGAGTGGCTGGCGCCCAGCGGCAGCGAGGGTAGCCGTTACTCCGGCGAGCGTGACCTGGAGAACCCGCTGGCGGCGGTGATGATGGGCCTGATCTACGTCAACCCCGAAGGTGTCGACGGCCAGCCCGATCCGCTCAAGACCGCCCGTGACATGCGCGTCACCTTCGCCCGCATGGCGATGAACGATGAAGAAACCGTGGCCCTGACCGCCGGTGGTCACACCGTTGGCAAGGCGCACGGCAACGGCAGCGCGGCCAACCTCGGCCCGGCCCCGGAAGGCGCCGACGTCGAAGAGCAGGGCCTGGGCTGGATGAACCACAAGACCCGTGGCATTGGTCGCGACAGCGTGACCAGCGGCATCGAGGGCGCCTGGACCAGCAAGCCGACGCAGTGGGACAACGGCTACTTCGACATGCTGCTCAAGCACGACTGGGAACTGACCAAGAGCCCGGCCGGTGCCTGGCAGTACAAGCCGGTGAGCATCCGCGAGGAAGACATGCCGGTGGACGTCGAAGACCCTTCGATCCGCTGCATGCCGATGATGACCGACGCCGACATGGCGCTGAAGATCGACCCCGAGTACCGCAAGATCTCCGAGCGTTTCCACAAGGACCCGGCCTACTTCGACGAGGTCTTTGCCCGCGCCTGGTTCAAGCTGACCCACCGTGACATGGGGCCCAAGGCCCGCTATATCGGCCCGGACGTACCGGCCGAAGACCTGATCTGGCAGGACCCGGTGCCGGCCGGCCGCCGCGACTACGACATCGCCGCGGTCAAGGCGCGCATCGCCGCCAGCGGTCTGTCGATTGCCGAGCGGGTCAGCACCGCCTGGGACAGCGCGCGGACCTTCCGCAACTCGGACAAGCGCGGCGGCGCCAATGGCGCTCGCATCCGCCTCGCCCCGCAGAAGGATTGGCAAGGCAATGAGCCGGCGCGCCTGGCCAAGGTGCTCGCGGTGTACGAGAAGATCGCCGCCGACACCGGCGCCAGTGTGGCCGACGTGATCGTGCTGGCCGGCAACCTGGCCATCGAGGAAGCTGCCAAGGCGGCCGGCGTGGCCGTGCAGGTGCCGTTCGCTGCGGGACGTGGCGATGCCAGCCAGGCGCAGACCGACGTCGAGTCGTTCGAGGTGCTCGAGCCGCTGCACGACGGCTTCCGCAACTGGCAGAAGCAGCACTACACCGTGCAGCCAGAGGAAATGCTCCTCGATCGCGCGCAGCTGATGGGGCTCACCGCGCCGGAGATGACCGTGCTGGTCGGCGGCCTGCGCGTGCTCGGTGCCAACCATGGCGGCAGCGCGCATGGCGTGTTCACCGAGCGGGTCGGCGTGCTGAGCAACGACTTCTTCGTCAACCTGACCGACATGGCCTACAGCTGGAAGCCCACCGGGCGCAACAGCTATGCCATCGTCGAGCGCAACACTGGCGCCACCAAGTGGACCGCGACCCGTGTCGACCTGGTGTTCGGCTCCAACTCGATCCTGCGTGCCTATGCCGAGGTCTATGCCCAGGACGACAACCGCGAGAAGTTCGTCCACGACTTCGTCGCGGCCTGGAACAAGGTGATGAACGCCGATCGTTTCGATCTGCAATAATCCCGGCTCCAAGGCGCCACTAACAGGCCCGCTGCGCTGATCACGCAGCGGGCCTTTTTCATGATCCTCAGTAAACGCCTGTTCACATGACTTACAGGTCAGCCAAAGCGCTTTACCTGCGACGCGCCGCTGAGTAACGTCTTGCCTCTTTTACCTGCCCCAGGAACTTCCGCCATGACTGAACTTGTCGCCTACCAGTGCGAAAACGGCATCGCCACCCTGACCTTGAATAATGGCAAGGTCAATGCGTTCTCCCCGCAACTGATCGACGATTTCAATGCCGCGCTGGATCGCGCCGAGCAGGACAAGGCGATTGTCATCGTCACCGGCCAGCCCGGCATCCTCTCCGGTGGCTACGACCTCAAGGTCATGACTTCCAGCCCACAGAACGCCATTAACCTGGTTGCCAAGGGGTCCACCCTGGCGCGGCGCATGCTGGCTCACCCCTACCCGATCATCGTGGCCTGCCCGGGCCATGCCGTCGCCAAGGGCGCCTTCGTACTGCTTTCAGCCGACTACCGTATCGGTGTGGAAGGCCCGTTCACCATCGGTCTCAACGAAGTGCTGATCGGCATGACCATGCACCATGTCGGCATCGAACTGGCACGCGAGCGCCTGGGCAAGGCTGCATTCCAACGCTCGGTGATCAATGGTGAGCTGTTCAACCCGCAAGGCGCCCTGAGCGCCGGCTTCCTCGACCAGGTCGTGGCTGCCGACGCCCTGCTGCCCAGCGCACTGGCAGTCGCCGAGCAGATGAAAAAGATCAACATGACTGCCCATCGCAACACCAAGCTGAAGACCCGCAAGGCCTTCCTGGAAACCCTCGATGCGGCTATCGAGCTGGACAAGCAACACCTCGGCTAACTGGCCTAACGGCCCGGCCAGCCAGCGCGGCCCCCAAACGCCGCGCTGGCAACGCCGACCAGCCCCACGCTAAATGTCTTTCGGCGCGCCTTCGAGCAACTGCCGTCCCAGCCAGTAACGTGCAAACTGCCAGGCACAGCGGCCATTGCGGTTACCCCGGGCCTGCGCCCAGCGCAAGGCCTCGCCTTGCAGGCACTCATCCCACGTCACGACCACGGCATATTCTGCCGCCTGCTGCTGCAACCAGTGCTGTACCACCGCCAGGTAGTGCTCCTGGCTGAAGGGATAAAAGGACAGCCACAAGCCAAAACGATCGGACAGGGCAATCTTGTCCTCGACCGCCTCGTTGGGATGTAACTCGCCATCGACCATCCGCCAGTGCTGGTTGTCACTGTGCTGCTCGGCCAGCAGGTGCCGGCGATTGGAGGTGGCGTAGATCAGTACATTGTCCGGCGCCTGCTCAAGGCTGCCATCAAATACCGACTTGAGCACGCGGTAGTCGGCTTCCCCGGCATCGAAAGACAGGTCATCGCAGAACAGGATGAAGCGTTGCGGCTGATCGGCCAGCAACCCCAGTACCTGCGGCAGGTCGGCCAGATGATCACGCTCGATTTCCACCAGGCGCAGCCCGTCCTCGGCATACTCACGCAGCAGCGCACGTACCATCGATGACTTACCGGTGCCCCGCGCGCCCCACAGCAAGGCATGGTTGGCCGGCCAGCCGGCCACGAACTGACGGGTGTTGGCCTGTAACTGCTGCAATTGCCGCTCAACCCCCAACAGGTCGTCCAGGCGTGTCTCCAGACGCACCCGCAGCGAACGCAGACCGCCCTGACGCCCCTCGCGCTGCCAGCGTGCCGCCAGGCAAGCGCTCCAGTCGGGCACGCTCAGCGGCGCAGGCAACAATGGTTCCAAACGCTCCAGGCAGCGTTCGGCACGCTGCAGAAATGCCAGCAGTTCAGGCTGCACGATGACGACCTCCAGTGTGCAAGGGATCAAGCCGGTAACAGTACCGATTAGGCTATGATTGCAGGGCCAGACAGACAAGGCGAGTCAGTTCAACCCCATGGATATCCCCTTCACCCAGCGACTGTCCTACAAGCAGACGCGACTTACCGTGATTGTCGCGTTCATGCTGGGCACCCTGCTCAGCCTGATCCAGGTGGGTTTCGATTACCTGAGCCAGAACGCCAGCATCGATCGTGAAATCCGCGCCCTGCTGCAGATCAGCCACAACCCGGCGGCGCGCATCACCTACAACATCGATGCCGAACTGGCCCAGGAGCTGGCGCTTGGCCTGCTCAACTCCCCCGCAGTCATCCACGCCGAACTGATCGACAACAGTGGCCTGACCCTGGCCTCGGTCAGCCGCCCACCGCTACAAAGCGGCTACCGGGTGTTCAGCGACTTCCTGTTCGGCAAGCAACGACGCTTCGCCGACCCCCTGTCGGTCAGTCATGCTCCCGAAGAAAGCCTCGGCGTACTGGTACTGGAGGTCGACACTTATGCCTTTGGCAGTCACTTCCTCGAACGCGCCTGGCTGACCCTGGTTACCGGCTTTGTGCGCAGCCTGTTGCTTTCCCTGATTCTGCTGGTGCTCTTCAATGCCATGCTGACCCGCCCACTGGTCAAGCTGATTGCCGATCTCAGCGAACGCAACCCACGCCAGGTCGAACAGCAACCGCTGACCTGCCCGGCGGCACATGTCGATGATGAAATCGGCGTACTGGTCAAGGTAACCAACCGCCAGCTGCACAGCGTGGCCCAGGAAAATGCCCAGCGCCGCGAGGCCGAAGATCAGTTGACCCGCCACCTGGCTGAACTGGAAGACCGGGTCAATGCACGTACCGCTGAACTGAAGGCATCCAATGAACGCCTCAGCCAGTCCAACCTCGAACTGCAACAGGCGCGCGCCGAGGCCCTGCACACCGCCCAGGCACGTGCAGCCTTTCTGGCCAGCATGAGCCATGAGATACGCACGCCCCTCAACGGCTTGCTGGGTATGCTCAACCTGGCACGCGAGAACCCTCTGGACGAACAGCAGCGCCAGCAACTGGATATTGCTCAGGAGTCGGGCAAGGTGCTGATGGAGTTGCTCAACGACATCCTCGACCTATCGAAATTCGAAGCGGGTCAATTGGAACTGGAACAGATTGCCTTCGATCCAGCCGCACTGGCCGAGGAAACCACGCGCCTGCTCTCCCCCAACTGTCATGCGCAAGTCCAACTCACCTGTCTGATCGACACCCAGCTGCCAGCATTGTGCCTGGGCGATCCCAAGCGGGTACGCCAGATCATCAGCAACCTGCTGTCCAACGCCCTGAAGTTCACCCGTAGCGGCCGGGTCGACCTGCGCTTGCGCAGCAGCCAGCACGGCCTGTTGATTGAAGTCGAAGACACCGGCATTGGCATCAGTGAAGAAGCCCAAGCGCGACTGTTCCAACCTTTTACCCAGGCTGCCGCCGGAATCGCTCGCGAATACGGTGGCACCGGCCTCGGACTGGCGCTGTGCAAACGCCTCTGCGAAGCCATGCAGGGTACCCTGCAGGTCAGTTCCCAGGTCAACCAGGGAAGTCGTTTCAGTGCCTGGCTACCACTAACCAGCCTGAGCGGCCCAGCTAACTGGCCGGCACTCTCCGGCCTTGTCCTGCTCACCAGCTCGGCGAGCAGTGGCCTGGGCGAACAACTACGCCAGTGGCTGCCGTATTTTGGCCTACAACTGCGCTTCATCGACGCAACTGAACTACAAGCACCGCAGCCCGACGCCGCGCTGCTGATCTGCCAGCATGTCGAGGAGGCGCTGGCCATGCGTCAGCACAGCCAGCTCCCCGTCCTACTACTCGGTGACTTCGCCGCCCAGCTGGATACCCGTCAGAGCAGCGAACTGGCGCCTTTGCAACAGGCACTGCTGCCACTGACCCGGCATACGCTCTATCAGGCTCTGCAGCAGTCTCTCAACCAGACCGGCAATGCCGATAGCCACCCGCACAGCAGCGGAAAAACTAGCGCCCCGTTCAGCGGCAAGGTCTTGCTGGTGGAGGACAACCGCGTCAATCAGATGGTCGCTCAGGGCATGCTGGGCAAACTGGGCTGCAGCGTAAGCCTGGCCGAGGATGGCCTGAAAGCCCTGGAACGCCTGGAAAATGAAGACTTCGATCTGGTCCTGATGGACTGCAACATGCCCTTGCTGGATGGCTACCAGACCACCCGGCGCATTCGCCAGCAGCCACGCTGGCAAGGCCTGCCGATCATCGCACTGACCGCCAATGCCCTGCCGGAAGAGCGCAAGCGCTGCCAGGCTGCCGGGATGGACGACTACCTCGCCAAACCCTTCCGCCGCGAGGACCTGGCCGCCCTGCTGCAGCAGTGGTTGCCCAAGGCCGGCGCTTCAGACTGAGCCCGTCGCCTCATCGGCCAACGCCAACAGAGGTTGCAACTGCTCGCCCAAAGCCAGGCGCCAGGCCTGCATGGCCGGTGTATCCAGGCCCTGCTGGCAAAGCAGCTGCTGGCGTAACCGCATAGCCTGTTCACGCATGGCAAGACCTGCTGCGGTCAGCTGTAGGCAAACCGCACGCTCATCCTCCCGGTCACGTTGCCGGGTCAGCAAACCCAGCGACTGCAAGCGCTTGAGCAACGGGGTGAGAGTGCCCGAGTCCAGCAGCAGGCGCTGCCCCAGCGCCTTGACAGTGCACTGTACAGGCGGACAACGCTGCCATTCCCAGAGCACCAGCAAGACCAGGTATTGCGGATAGGTAATGCCTAGCGCCTCGAGCATCGGTCGGTAGCGGCGAATGATCAGGCGCGAAGCGGTATACAGCTTGAAGCACAGCTGCTGGTCAAGCAGCAGATCATCTTCACTCATGACAACAGCGCTTCAATCTCACGGGCCAGCTCCTCCGGCTTGGTAGTCGGCGCAAAACGCTTGATCAGCTGTCCTTGCTCATCAACCAGGAACTTGGTGAAGTTCCACTTGATCGCCTGGCTACCCAGCAAACCCGGCGCCCGCTGTTTGAGCTCCACAAACAACGGATGAGCTGCCTTGCCATTGACCTCGACTTTCTGGAACAGCGGAAAACTCACTCCGAAGTTGAGCTCACAAAACTCGGCAATCGCCTGCTCGCCCGCCGGTTCCTGATGGCCAAACTGGTTGCACGGAAAGCCCAGCACACGCAAACCCTGCTCTCGATAGTCCTGCCAGAGTTTCTCCAACCCCTTGTACTGGGGGGTAAAGCCACACTTGCTAGCGGTGTTGACCACCAGCGTGGCCTTGCCGGCAAACGCCGAAAATGGCTTCTGCTGGCCGTCGATGGTAGTCAGCGGAATATCAAACAATGCATCACTCATCACTTGTCACCTCATGTCTCAGAAACGTCTATGAATCCAAATCACCGCAAAAGATAGCCAGCAATTAAATTGCATACAATCTTTTTATCGCAAAAAAACGCCGGAGTAGGCATTCCTCTCCGACGTTTTGCTGAGCCTTCAGTCATTTACGCGATCGCGCAGTTCCTTGCCGGGCTTGAAATGCGGAACATACTTGCCGTCCAGGCACACGGACTCACCCGTCTTCGGATTACGCCCTACCCGTGGCGCACGAAAATGTAGGGAAAAACTGCCAAAGCCACGAATCTCGATACGCTCTCCCGTGGCCAGCGCCTGCGACATCTGCTCCAGCATGGTCTTGATAGCCAGCTCCACATCCTTCGGGGACAACTGTCCCTGCTGGTCGACGATGCGTTCGATCAACTCCGACTTGGTCATGGTTTTCCCTTTTTTATCAAGCGGCTAGATCCGTATGTGGGCTGGTTTTAGCACGCCTGCAAGGCTTTGAACAGCCTTCTAGCGCAGCCAGCGCACACGCAGCCCCGGATCAGCCCCCGCATCCAGCTCAAGGCGACTGCCACGCACCCCCTGCTCCTGCAAGGCATCTCGCCAGGCTTCCGCGTGTGCTCCCTGCAGGCTGACCCGCAGCGTGCTGTTGAGCTGCAGGGTACGCGCCAGCAGCTGCAGCCAGCCAGCCTCCGGTACGACACCGGGCGGCATCAGATACAGCACTCCATCAGCCTCCAACTGCGCCAGCAAGGTCGCCGGCGTAGGCAGCAGCTCGGGCAGACTGGCTACCTGAAGTTGCTCGGCCTGCAGGTAGGCCGGACGCGTGCCCCGCGTAATCAGGTAATAGGCTTGCAGATACTGCTCACGAGGAGCAGCCAGACGCAGCAGGAGGAACTGTTGCTGCTCGTCCGCACCAGTCAGCCGGGGGTTGGCAAAGATCCCATTGGCCCACAGGCTACTGGCGCCACAGCTGCGTCCCCGACACCAATACAGTACTTGCGCACCCTGCCCCTGCAGATCCCGACGCAGCTCATCCAGGCCACCTGCCGCCAACTGCGCCGGCACCTGCAGATAAAGTGCCTGCCCCTCGCCACTAAGCGTCACGGACTGCTCCATGCGCAGCCGGTTGCTGATGCGCGCCAGCGGGCTTTGCGGGTAGCGTCGTTCGCCGCTGAACGACTGCTCATCCAGCACACGCGCCTGCGCCAGCAATGGCGTGGACGGCAACCAGTCCGGGCTGGCCTGGACAGACAGGCTGCCCACAAGCAATGTCAAAGCGATAAGTAGACGCATGAGGTTCCTGGTTTAGGCATTGATGGTCAGCGGCCATTCTGCATGACGGCTCTTGTATGCAGGGTCATCAAGCCAACAGCTGACGTCAAGCCAGGCTTTGCCACAGTATTTTACCGATCAGCCGCAGCCAGCAGAAAAGGCCCCAGGCTGTGCGCAACAGCCAGAGCCCCCGCCTGGTCGTCCAGATGCAGGTGATGCCCACCCGGCAGGCGCTGCACCTCCACCGGCAGACCTTGCAGACGCTCGGCAATGTCTGGCTGAGCCTGCAGCAAGCCGCCCTCGGCAAGCAGCAGACGCGCCGGACACTGCACGGCCCGCGCAAAAGCCAAGGCCTGTGCGCGGCTCAGGCGCAGCGGCGAAGGCAAGGTCAGACGACTGTCGCTACGCCAGGTATACCCGCCCGGCACGGCCTGCAAGCCCCGTTCGACCAGCAAACTGGCAGCCTCCCGACTCACCGCACCGACACCCTGCATGCGCGCACGTACCGCCTGCTGAGCATCCGCATAGACTGGCTTGCGCTTAGCCGCCAAAGCCAGCTGCGCGCGCAGTGCCTCGCCGAGCTTGGCAGGCGCCTGTTCGGCTTCAGCGGTGAAAGGCAGCAAGCCATCGATCAACGCCAGCCGGCTGATGCGTTCCGGCATGGCCGCGGCCAGCATGACGCTGACGATCGCGCCCATCGAATGCCCGAGCACGGCAAAGCGCTGCCAAGCCAACTGCTCGGCCACCAGCAGGGCGTCCAGCGCGTAGTCCCAGAGCTGATAACTGGCCCCCGGGGCGCGATGCGCGGAATGACCATGCCCTGCGAAATCCAAGGCAACGATGCGCAGACCGGGCAACAGCGGAGCCAGGCGAGCAAAGCTGGCAGCGTTATCCAGCCAGCCATGCAGGGCCAGCACAGGAATCCCCTCTTCCGGGCCATAGCAACAGGCCGCCAACTCGATATGCGGCAGGCAAAAACGCCGCGCCTGATAGCCCGCCTCACTCATGCACAAGACTCCTCGGCCTGCCAGCGACTGAACAGCCGGCGCAACAGTGCCGCCGTATCCTGCGGTCGCTCCAGCGGAAACATATGCCCGCCGGGCAGGCAATGGTATTCACCGCGCGCCATACGCCGCACCTGGCGTGCCTGATGCGGCCAGACCACGCGACTGTGCTGCCCGCGCACCACCGCCAATGGCACCTGCAACTGACGCGGCCGCCCCGGACTACGATGGGGTACGCTGCGATAGATACTGATTTCCGTGGCCGGATCGAACTTGAGCCTGAGCCCCTGGGCAACAGGCGTCAGTGCATGTTCGACATAGTGCTCCAGGCAATCGGGATCGAAGCGGCGAAACAGGCTCTTGCCGGAAAAGTAGGCATGCGCTTCCTGGCGATTGGCGAACGCTTCACGCCGCCCCAGGGTGCGTCCTGCCGGAGTAATGTGGTCGATGAACCCCAGGCGTTTGGCGGCACGGATCAGCCACTGATCGGCTCGCGTCAACAAGGGCGAATCGAGCATGACCAGGCCGCGATACCACTGCGGCTCGCGCAGGGCCGCGTGGTAATGCAGCAGGCCGCCCAGCGAATGACCGACCGCCCACACCGGCCTAGCCTGCTGGCGTAGCTGGCAGAGCAACTCCTCGACCAGATTGTGCCAATTATCGTCCACCGGAAAGCGCGGGTCATGCCCGTGCTGCTCCAGATGCTGCACCACATACTCCGGCTGCAAGGCGCTGAACAACTTCCCATAGGTAGCCGACGGAAAACCGTTGGCATGCGCAAAGAACACCGTATTGGACATGCGGGCTTCCTCGACAGACGACGCTCCGACTGAGCGCCGCTATAAGCGGTGGATTGTCGGAGCGCCACCAGGTGATCAACAAGCACTATTGACCAGGCCAATAGTGCTGACTGCAGCGTCACTCATGCCACAACACGGGCTCGCGACGCTCCCCCCACTCGGCAAAGCGCCCACCATAGGCGCTTTCTACAACATTACGCTTGATCTTCAGGGTGGGCGTCAGAAAGCCGTTCTCCACCGCCCAGACATCCTTGACGAGAATCAGTCCCTGCAACTGCTCATGCTTGTCCAGCACCGCGTTGATCTCCGCCAGCAGGCGCGCCAGGCTGTTCTCGACATCACTACGCGGCTCCTGGCGCGCCACTTCGGAGAGCACACACAGCGCCATGGGCTGCGGCAGGCCATCACCGACCACGCAAACCTGCTCGATTCGCGCATGTACGGCCAGACGATTTTCGATAGGCGCGGGCGCGACGTACTTACCCTTGCTGGTTTTGAAGATCTCCTTGATGCGCCCTGTCAGGCGCAGGTTGCCCTCGGCATCCTGCTCACCCTTGTCACCCGTGCGCAAAAAGCCATCGGCGGTGAGAGTCTCCGCGGTTTTCTCGGCATCCTTGTAGTAGCCCTGCATGGTCGCGCCACTACGCACCAGCACTTCGCCCTCCTCGCTGATGCGTACCTGCACATCAGGATTGTTCTGGCCAATCCAGCCCGCCTTGTAACGCCCGGGACGACAGACATGCGAATAACCACAGTTTTCCGTCATGCCGTAGACCTCTTGCAAGTCCAGTCCCAGGCGGCGATACCAGTTGAGCAGCGCCTCCGGCACCGGTGCAGCACCGGACAAGGCAAAGCGTACGGCATCCAGACCCAGGCCTTTGAGCACCTTGCGCCCCACCAGGCGCCCCAACAGCGGTACGCGCAACAGGCGATCCAGCTTGCGCGCCGGCATGCGCGCGATCACCCCGTGATGGAACTTGCTCCAGATCCGCGGCACACCAAAAAACACCGTCGGCCGGGCACGGCGCAGGTCTTCGACAAAGGTTTCCAGACTCTCGGCAAAAAAGATGCTTTGCCCGGCATAGATCGACGCCATCTCCACAAACATGCGTTCCGCCACATGGCACAACGGCAGGTAGGACAGCAGGCGATCCTCCTCACCGACATTGAACAGCTTGATGGCACGCGAGGCGGCAAAAGCAAAATTGCTGTAATTGTGCATCACCCCCTTGGGCGTACCCGTGGTGCCCGAGGTGTAGATGATGGTCATCAACTGCTCGGCCGGCGGACGGGGACTATCGGTGATCGGCGCGCAGCACTGCAGGTCGCTCCACAGATGGTCGAAACGCCCGCTGGGGCGTAGCGGCAAACCGATGCAGCGCACAGCCGCGGGTACGCCGGGCGCCATGGCAGGCCAATCGTCCAGCTTGCCGATAAAGGCCAACTGGGCTTCGGCATGTTCCAGCACCTGACGTACCGATTCGGCAGTCAGGTTCGGATAAAGCGGCACCGAGACATGCCCAGCCATCCAGATGGCCAGGTCAGCCACAATCCAGTGCGCGCAATTCTTGGAAATGATGGCAATGCGACTGAGCGGTTCGAGCTCCTGCTCGCGCAACCAGGCCGCAGCACGGCGCGCCTGCTCGCCCACCTGTGTCCAGGTCAGGGTTTCCAGCTGGCCACCCGCCAGCGGTTGCACCATATAGCGTTTATCGGGATGGCGCTGTTCGCGCTCGTAGAACATATCCAGCGGTAGACGGTCGGCTGCAGCCACAGCGCTTCCTCCATTGTTGTTATTGTGGGGAAATCAACCAAGCACTTGCTTGGTTGACTCTTCCACAGACAACGCCTGGAGGCAAGACGAGAAATGTTTCCGACTGTACAGTCAATTTCATACAGGGCGCCGGACGACCCCGGATCGTCCGTCAATCCGCTACATGGCGGTGCTGCAGGAGGGCCATCATGCCGGCCAGCGGCAGGGCGGCCTCAAACACCGCCAGGCTCGCGGTGGCCATGGCCAGCGGTTGCTGACGATGGCCATGCAACAGGCAGCTGGCCAACTCGCCAACCAGCGGCTGGTGGCTGACCAGCAGCCAATCCCCCTCTTCAAGCAGCGCCAGCTCTTCCAGGGTGCGCGCAACCGGCGTATCCGGCGTCAACCAGGACACGCCGCGCGCCTCGGCGAAGTCCAGCCCCAGAGCCGCGCAGACTTCCTCGGTGGTTTGTACCGCGCGCCGGTAAGGACTGTGCAACAGACCTCGCCAGCGCACACCCCGCATCACCTCGGCTGCCGAGCGCGCCTGTTGTCGTCCGCGCTCGGTCAAGGCACGCAGGCTGTCCTGGCCGGCCTGGGCCTGCGCCTCGCCATGGCGCAGCAACCACAGCCTCACAAACGGGGCTCTTCGTCGCGTACCGGGTGCGCGGCAGGTGGCACCTGGTGAGCCGCCTCGCCCTCCGCTGCTCGCGGCAACGGCCAATCGGCAAAGGGCCAGGGCTTGCTGTCGCTATTGAAGGTGCCAAAACGGCCAATCTGCTGCAAATACTGGCTAAGGCTATCACCCAGCCCTAGCAGGCCGGCACTGGGCGCTCCGTAGAACAACCGATAGGCGATCTGCAGCAGCACCACCAGCCCCAGCAACAACTCGGCAAACTGCCAGGCGATGGCAAACAGCACCATCCACAGCAGGCGCAAGAGCAGGGACTCGCGTTGTAAGGTCTGTTTATCCTGCGGCATGGTCAGTCACTCCTGGGGACTTAGAATCCCTGAGGGGAAATGAAATCGACATCGGTCTTGGGTTCACCACGCATCAGCGCTTCGATGACCTGAGCCAGAGTACGCGCCTCGAACAAAATGGCATGCAGGCCCGCGACCAGCGGCATGTAAACCTGCAACTCCTCGGCCTTGGCCTTGAGCACACGCAGCGTATTGACGCCTTCGGCGACCTCGCCCAGTTGTTCGACAGCCTGTTCCAGCGATAAGCCCTGGCCCAGCGCAAAACCGACCTGGAAGTTGCGACTCTTCGCTGATGAACAGGTCGCAATCAAATCCCCCACGCCCGCCAGGCCGAGGAAGGTCATCGGATTGGCGCCTTGGCGTACGGCAAAGCGGGTCATCTCCGCCAGCGCTCGGGTAATCAGCATGCTCCGCGTGTTCTCGCCCATGCCCATGGCTGCGGCCATACCGGCGATGATGGCGTAGACGTTTTTCAACGCCCCGCCCAGCTCCACACCGAAGCGATCGCGACTGGCATACACACGAAACGTTCGTCCGTGCAGAACCTGCTGTACCTGCTCACAGAGGGCCTCGTCCTCACTGGCGATCACACTGGCGGTCAGCGCATGCTCGGCCACTTCGCGGGCCAGATTGGGACCGGACAGCACGCCAATACGCGCCTGCGGCGCCAGCTCTTCGAGCAACTGGCTCATCAGCTTGAAGCTCTGCGCCTCGATACCCTTGGTGGTACTGATCAGCAGTTTGCCGGCCAACTGACTGCCATGGGGCTGAAGCACCTGGCGCAGCGCCGAGGAAGGCACGGCAACAAATATCAATGTACAAGCGTGCAGGATGTCGGCCAGATCGGTATCCGGGCGCACCCCCGGATGAATGCGGATACCCTTGAGATAGCGCGGGTTTTCACCGTCGCGCAGAATCGCCGCCACTTGTTGCGGGTCGCGCATCCAGTGCCTTACCGACTGCCCGTTTTCAGCCAGGAGGTTGGCCAGCGCAGTACCGAAACTGCCACCGCCGAGAACCGCTACGGGTGTTTGTGCTGTCATGAAACGTCCAGTGTGTGCCCGCCGGGCTGAGGCTCGCATTATACGAAGCTCGCGCCAGACGGCCAGCCTGACCACGCGACCTTGCGCAAAAGCACCAACCGGGTACTGGGCAGGCGCTCTGCTCCGGCATTTAGCTACTGGCAAAGCGCCGAGCCTCGGTTAACATGCCTGCATCAGAGACAGTCCAAGGATGCGCCGCTTTGCGTTGCCTTCTGCCCACCTTAGCCCTCTTGCTGCCCGGACTAGCCCAGGCCTTTGCCAGCCAGGATGATTTGTTTGCCAGCGACAGCGAGCTGCCCAGCGTGCTCACCGCCACGCGCCTCAAGCAGTCACCGGCAGCCGTTCCGGGCGCCATGACGGTACTTGATCGCGAGTTGATTCGCGCCAGCGGTGCACGCGACATCGCCGAACTGATGCGGCTGGTGCCCGGCATGATGGTCAGCTACCGGCAAGGCAACCTGGCCACCGTCAACTACCATGGCAGCAACAGTAGCGAGGCACGTCGCCTGCAGGTGTTGATCGATGGGCGCTCGGTCTATCGCCCGGGGCTGGCAACCGTTGACTGGTTCGACCTGCCACTGGCCATCGAGGATATCGAGCGCATCGAAGTCTTCCGCGGCCCCAATACCGTCAGCTATGGCGCCAATGCCCTGCTCGGGGTGGTCAATATCATCAGCCGTAAGCCCCAGGACAGCCTCGGCACCCGCCTGCAATGGCGCTATGGCCAGACCGGCATCAATGACTGGTATGCCAGCCATGGCCAGGCCCTCGACAACGGGGCACTACGACTGTCGCTGTCCGGCCAGGCGGATAACGGTTTCGACAAAGACGCCAATCAACAACCACTGCGTGACGACCGGCGGCTCAATCGCCTGTTGCTATCGGCTGAGCATGATCTGGACAGCCAGCAGCAGCTGAGCTGGCAACTGGCTCTCAGTGAAGGTAGCAACCAGCAGCCCTACACCTATCGCCCGGTCTTCGGCCCCTACAGCCCCGGCGACCAAGGCAGCGACACCCAGGTACGCGACTACGCAGCCAGTGTGCGCTGGAATATCGACCTCTCGCCGCAACACAGCCTGCAACTGCAAGGCAACCTGCAGCACTGGGAGCACCTGCGCAGCTGGCGGGCTTGTGACGCCGCGCTCAGCTACTACCCCCCGCTGCGACAGCTTTGGCAGATGAACCCGCAATTTGCCCAGCGTTTTGCCCTCAGCGGCTTCACCGCAACCAGCCAGGTAGCCGCCGAACAGGCACTGGCCAACCAGATCATCAATGAATGGCTGAATGGTTCCGGGCGCCAGGAAACCTGCGGCACGGTAAATCAGGACCTGCGCGAAAGTCGCGCGGAAATCGAACTGCTCGACACCCTTAGCCTTACCGACGACCTGCGCCTGCTCAGTGGCGTCAGCCTGCGGCGTGACCAGGCCGACTCGCAGACTTATTTCGCCGGCAGCACGCACAACAACCTGGGTCGCTTGTTCGGCCATCTTGAATGGCAAGCCAGCGAGCGCTGGTTGCTGCAAGGTGGCGCCATGTACGAATACGACCAGCTCGGAGGCGACTCGCTGACCCCACGCCTGGCCGTCAATTACCTGCTGGCCCCCGGTCACGGCCTGCGCGCACTGTACTCGGAAGCTGTCCGCTCACCCGACCTGTTCGAAAGCACGCCGAACTGGAGCTATTGGATCACCGATATATCGCCGAACATCTACGGACGCTCTGACGCCTATTACTTTGTCAGTAATCAGGGGCCGGAGAACCTCGATAACGAACGCATGCGTTCGCGGGAAATCGGTTACAACGGACACTTCGAAGCATGGCAACTGAGCCTGGACGTCAAACTGTTCGATGACCATATCAGCGGCCTGATCAGCGAACCGTTGCTCAACAACGCCATTCCCGCCAGTAATAACAGCAGCATCAGCCTGCGCGGCATGGAAACCCAACTGGACTGGCGTGCCAGCAGCCGTGACCGCCTGCGTCTCAGCTACGCCTATATCGAAGACGATCCCAGCAACCCCAACGACAAGCACCAGAGCGCGCGACACAGTGGCTCCACCGGCTGGCTGGCCGACTGGGGGCAGGGCTGGAGCAGCAGCCTGTTCTACTACCAGATGGAAGCCCTCAACGAGCAACCCTTCCAGCGTCTCGATCTGCGCCTGGCCAAGCGCCTGCAACTGGGCAGTAGCCAACTGGAATTGGCCGGTGTCTGGCAACAGCGCCTGGACAGTGGCACCCTGGCCTGGCGTGAGGTGCTATACAACGGTCAACAGATTCAAAGGGAAAGCCGCAACGACCAGCGCCACCGCGTCTACTTCACGGCGGAACTCGAGTTCTGAGCATGCGCAACTCATGGATGAGCAAGATAATCGCCCTGGCCAGCCTGCTCTGCTGTCTACCTCTATGGGCAGCAGATATCCTCCTGCTTAGCCAGACCACCTCCCCGGGGCTCAACGCCTTCGCCGAGGCCTTGCAACAGCAGCATCCTAGCCTGCGTATTCGCCAGCACCCGCTGCAGGAGGGAGAACCTAGCCTGAAGCCTGGTGACCGGCTGATTCTGCTCGACGAAGCCGCTCTGACCTGGCGCCTTGGCCAGCGGCAGAACCCTCCCAGCCTCGCCCTGCGCATCAGTCGCAGTCGTGCTGAACAACTGCATCTGCCCAGTGTGCCGGGCCTGACTCTACTCTGGAGCGACCCGCCGCCGCTGCGCCAGATGCGCCTGGCTCGCCTGCTGCAACCGGGCATCCAGCGTATCGGCCTGCTCTATGGGCGGCACAGCAGTACGCTGCTGGAGGAATACCAGCAAGCAGCCCAGGCACTGGACTTGGAGCTGACCACACAACCCTGGGAAAACCCGCGGGACAATCGCCCCCTGCAACAGGTCCTGCAAGACAGCGACCTGCTCCTGGCGATCGACGACAGCCAGCTCTACAACTCGCAAACCGCCAAGACCATCCTGCTGAGCAGCTACAGTCGCCAACGCGCCGTCATCGGCCCTAGCGCTGCCTTCGTCAAGGCAGGCAGCCTGGCTAGCAGCTACAGCGACCAGGCAGACTGGCTGGCCACGCTGGCTCCTTTGCTCGAGCAACCCAGCCAGCAATGGCCGAGCAGCCTGTATCCACAACACTTCAAGGTCATCAGCAACCGCCCGGTAGCTCGCGCTCTGGGTCTGGCACCACCTGACGAGCCGCAGTTGCAACGCCTGCTTCGCGAACACGAGGCGCAACCATGAGCCTTTTGCGTCCCCTCGATATCCACACGCGCACCCAGCTGATCAGTGTTGGCCCTGCCCTGCTGCTGACCTTGCTGTTGACCGCCTTCTTCACCCATGCCCGGCTCAGCGACCTGCAGGATGAACTACGCAGCACCGGGCAACTGATTGCCTCGCAATTGGCGCCAGCCTGCGAATTTGGCGTGATCACCGGCAACCAGCAGATTCTCGACAACCTCCTCCAAGCCACTCTGAGCAGTCAGCCGGTGCGCTTCATTGAGGTGCGTGACAGCGAAGACCAGATCCTTGCCTTTATCCAGCGAGACACTCAGACAGCCGTGCGAGTACGCAGTTTTCAGGCAGCCATCAACCTGCAACAGGTCAGCCTGGAAGGTAGTGAACCCTTTGCCAGCAACAACCCACCCGCCAGCGATGACACCACCTATCTGGGCCGCGTTGTGGTCGGTCTTGCCGAAGACACCTTCGACCGTCGTCAACAAGGTATTCTGCTCAAGGCCATCAGCATTTCCCTGTTCGCCCTGCTCCTGACCTTCCTGCTCGCGCGGCGCCTGTCGTCGCAACTATCCACACCACTCAGCGACATGAGCAAAGCCGTGGAAGCCATTCAGGGTGGCAACTATCAGAGCAGCCTACCGGTTCCCGAAGACCCACAGCTGGGCAGCCTGGCACAGCACATCAATAGCCTGGCCAGCGCCCTGGATCACGCCAGTCGCGAACAGCAAATGGCCATGCAGGCATTGATCAGCGCCCGCGAGGAGGCCGAACGCGCCAACAGCGCCAAATCGGAGTTCCTGGCCATGATGAGCCATGAATTGCGTACGCCCATGAATGGCGTGCTGGGCATGCTGCAACTGCTGGAAACCACCGAACTCAACCACGAGCAAAGCGAGTACGCCGAACTGGCCGTGGAGTCCACCGAGCACTTGCTCAAGGTGATCAACGATATCCTCGACTTCTCGCGCATTGAGCGGGGCGCTCTGGAGCTGGAATGCATTCCCTTCCTGCCCGCCGAACTGCTACGCAACTCGGTCCAGGTATTCCAGCACAGCGCCCAGCAACGCGGCCTGCAGCTTGACCTGCAGCTGGCCGAAGGCCTGCAAGGCATCCAGGCCTTCGGCGACCCCACGCGCATCCGCCAGATACTGGTCAACCTGATTGGCAATGCGCTGAAGTTTACCGAGCAAGGCTCTATCTGCATCGATGTAGCCTGGCGGCAACGTGATGAAGACAGCCTTTGGCTGACCTGCGCCGTGCAGGATACCGGCATCGGCATCGCCAGCGCGCAGCTGGACGCCATGTTCGATGCTTTCCGCCAGGCTGACAGCTCGATCTCCCGACGCTACGGCGGCACCGGATTGGGTCTGCCCATTGCACGCACCCTGGCCGAATGCATGGGCGGACGCCTCACCGCGCGTAGCCAGGAGGGCCAGGGCTCGACCTTTACACTGGAAATTCCCTTGTTCTTCTGCCAGCACGGCCAGTGCGCCGGGCGCAGCATGCCGGCGGCCAGTGCGCCGCCTACCCAGCTCAACGTATTGCTGGTCGAAGACAACGCGGTCAACCGCAGTGTCATCGAAGCCATGTTGCAAAGCCTCGGCCACCGGGTGATCTGCGCCAGCGATGGCCAGCAGGCCATCGATTTGCTGGCGCATGAGCCCATATCCCTGGTGCTCATGGACTGCCGCCTGCCCGTACTGGACGGCTACCAGACCAGTCGCCTGATCCGCCAGCGCTTTACTGCCGCGCAGCTCCCCATCATCGCCCTCACCGCCAATGCCCTACCCGGTGATCGTGAGGCCTGCTTGGCCAGCGGCATGAATGATTACCTGGCCAAACCGTTCAAACGCACCGAACTCCAGCGCCTGCTGCAGCAATGGAGCAGTCCGGGAGCCTCGACTTTCGATGAGTAGCATCAAGTCTCGCTACACGCCATGCTGCTACCCTGCAGCCGGTTGGCATTACCATTGGATGAAAATGGGTGAACAGTTGTACGCTATGCGCTGTGACTTTCTGCAGCGTGTCACAGTCTATGGCTAGGCTGATGCCCCTGAGCATAAGTCTGCTCGACCAGGATGACCTACCGGCCCGCTGCACGCGGCACTTTGAGGAACCCGCATGACCAAGCAAAACGCCTATACCCGAGAAGAACTGCTGGCCTGCGGGCGCGGTGAACTGTTCGGCCCGGGTAATGCGCAACTGCCCGCGCCCAATATGCTGATGATCGATCGCATCCTGCACATCAGCGAAACCGGCGGGAAATATGGCAAGGGAGAAATTGTTGCGGAACTGGATATTCATCCGGACCTGTGGTTTTTCGCTTGCCACTTCGAGGGCGACCCGGTCATGCCCGGCTGCCTGGGCCTGGATGCCATGTGGCAACTGGTCGGTTTCTATCTCGGCTGGCAAGGCAATCCCGGCCGCGGACGAGCCCTGGGCTCGGGTGAAGTGAAATTCTTTGGCCAGGTACTGCCTACCGCCAAGAAGGTCACCTACAACATCCATATCAAACGCACCATCAACCGTTCGCTGATCCTCGGCATCGCCGACGGCAACGTCAGCGTCGATGGCCGCGAGATTTACAGCGCCGAAGGCCTGCGCGTTGGCCTGTTCACCTCTACCGACAGCTTCTGAAGGACATCCGCATGCGTCGCGTCGTGATCACCGGTCTGGGCATCGTTTCCTGCCTGGGCAATGACAAAGAGACCGTAACCGCCAGCCTGCGCAACGGCCAGTCAGGCATTCGCTTCAATCCGGCCTATGCCGAGATGGGCCTGCGCAGCCAGGTTTCCGGTTCGGTGCAGCTCAATCTGGAAGAGCTGATCGACCGCAAGATCTATCGCTTCATGGGCGACGCAGCGGCCTATGCCTACCTGGCCATGCAACAGGCGATTGCCGATGCCGGGCTAAGCGCCGAACAGGTTTCCAATCCGCGTACCGGCCTGATTGCCGGCTCGGGTGGCGCTTCAACGCTAAACCAGATGGAAGCCATCGACACCCTGCGCGAGAAAGGCGTCAAGCGCATTGGCCCCTACCGCGTGCCGCGCACCATGGGTAGTACTGTTTCGGCCTGTCTGGCCACCCCCTTCCAGATCAAGGGCGTCAATTACTCGATCTCCTCGGCCTGCGCTACCAGTGCGCACTGCATTGGCAATGCCATGGAACAGATCCAGCTGGGCAAGCAGGACATCGTCTTCGCCGGCGGTGGTGAGGAAGAACACTGGAGTCAAAGCTGCCTGTTCGACGCCATGGGCGCTCTGTCCACCCAATACAACGAGACGCCCGAACGTGCGTCGCGCGCCTACGATGCTCAGCGAGACGGCTTCGTGATTGCCGGCGGTGGCGGCATGGTGGTGGTTGAGGAACTGCAGCACGCACTCAAGCGCGGCGCAAAGATCTACGCGGAAATCGTCGGCTACGGCGCAACCAGCGACGGCTATGACATGGTCGCCCCGAGCGGCGAAGGTGCCGTGCGCTGCATGCAGCAAGCCCTGGCTAACGTAACTACGCCTATCGATTACCTGAATACCCACGGCACGTCGACCCCCGTCGGTGATGTCGCCGAAGCCCGTGCCGTGCGCGAAGTATTCGCGGACAAGGCGCCGCTGATCAGCTCCACCAAGAGCCTCTCCGGGCATTCGCTGGGTGCTGCCGGCGTTCAGGAAGCCATCTACTGCCTGTTGATGATGCAAGGCGGCTTCATTGCCGGCTCGGCCAACATCGACACCCTTGACCCCGAGGTCGCCGATCTGCCCATCCAGCGCAGCACACTGGAAAACGCCAAGATCGACACGGTGATGAGCAACAGCTTCGGTTTCGGTGGCACCAATGCCACCCTGGTACTCAAGCGCTGGCAAGGCTGAGGCAGGCGACAGAACATGCCCTGTCAGTGCACGGCATGTTCTGTATTGACCGGAGGGGCTGCATGGATCCGCAAGACTTGTTGAAGCTGGTCAGCCAGAGCATGCCCTATGGCAAATACCAGGGCCGCCTGCTGGCTGACCTGCCAGGTCATTACCTGACCTGGTTTGCCCGCCAGGGTTTTCCACGCGGCGAACTGGGCCGCCTGCTGGCCCTCATGCACGAGATTGACCACAACGGACTGAGCGCCCTGCTCACTCCGCTGCGCCGCCAGACGCCTAGCTATTAAGCCGACTGGGTAGCCCGCTGCAGGCTGGGCTGGGCAAAAATCCCCACTTCCACAGCCAGCTCCAGCAGCCTTTCCAGGTCACAGCGATAGACCAGCACTGCCTGCAAGGCATCATCCAGCGGCTCGCTGAAGTCCACCAGCACATAGCCGCCCTTTTCCGGATACAACGCCGACAACTGCACCTGAATGCGATTGAGTGCCTTGGCGGCCTCAACCTTGTGCAACTGCTTGGCCTTGAGTACAAAGTTCACCTGCGGCCCGAAAGACTCGGTGATCTGCTGGAACAACTGGTCATAGCGGTCAGCCTGGAACAGTACGGTATCCGGCAGACTGCCCACCACCACCCATTCACCCAGGGGGATGGGGAATTCATCGTCGTAATTGATATCCGCATTGGCCTGCAGGAAGGCCTGCGGATCGGCATAAGCCTGCGCGGCTTCCTCGGCTACGCGGGCGATCTGCTCATCACTCATGCATCCGGAGCTGATCAGGGTAATGAGTTCCTGCAAAGCGGCTTTCATGGCGCTACCTCAACAACCAAACGCCGCATTGTCGCCGATACGACAGCGTAGCGCCCAGTGGTTTATCCTTGCAGCCCCGTTTCAGACTTCACGGAGCAGCCTGTGTCAGCGGTTATCGCCATCCAGCAGCTGTCAAAAACCTATGCCTCGGGGCACAGCGCCCTGCGCCAGGTCGACCTGGAAATTCAGCGCGGCGAAATCTTCGCCCTGCTCGGCCCCAACGGCGCGGGCAAGACCACGCTGATCAGCATCATCTGCGGCATCGTCAACCCCACTAGTGGCCAGGTACTGGTCGATGGCCAGGACATTGTCCGCGACTACCGTGCCGCGCGCAGCCAGATTGGCCTGGTACCCCAGGAACTGGTCAACGATGTGTTCGAGACCGTCAGTGCCTCGCTGCGCTTCAGCCGCGGCCTGTTCGGCAAGAAGCCTGACCCTGCCTACCTCGAACAACTGCTACGCGACCTGTCCCTGTGGGACAAGCGTGACGCCAAGATTTTCGAGCTATCCGGTGGCATGAAGCGCCGGGTGATGATCGCCAAGGCGTTGGCCCACGAACCACGCATTCTATTCCTCGATGAACCCACCGCTGGCGTCGATGTCGAGCTGCGCCGTGACATGTGGGAAATGGTACGGCGCCTACGCGAGCGAGGCGTGACCATCATCCTGACCACTCACTACATCGAGGAAGCCGAGGAAATGGCCGATCGCATCGGCATCATCCGCAAGGGTGAAATCATCCTCGTCGAGGATAAGGCGCTACTGATGCGCAAGCTCGGCAAGAAACAGCTGAGCCTGCAACTCAAGCAACCACTGGCCAGCCTGCCGGGCAGTTTGCAGGGCTTTGCCCTGGAGCTCGACGCACAGGGCCAAGTGCTGCGTTATCACTACGATGGCCAGCAGGAACACAGCGGCATTGCCGAACTGCTGCGTACGCTGGACGAGGCGGGTATCGAGTTTGGCGACCTGCAATCCAGCCAGAGCTCGCTGGAGGAGATTTTCGTCAACCTGCTGAGGGAGTCGGCATGAACCTCTATGCCATTCGCGCTATCTACCGCGCTGAACTCGCACGCACCTGGCGCACGCTGATGCAGAGCATCGCTACGCCGGTCATTTCGACGTCGCTGTATTTCGTGGTGTTCGGCTCGGCGATCGGCAGCAGCATGACCCAGGTACAGGGGATCAGCTACGGTGCCTTCATCGTCCCCGGGCTGATCATGCTCGCCCTGCTCACCGAGAGCATTTCCAACGCCTCTTTCGGCATCTACATGCCACGCTACTCGGGCACCATCTACGAAGTGCTCTCGGCCCCCGTCTCACCTCTGGAGATCGTCATTGGCTACGTCGGCGCGGCTGCGACCAAGTCGATCATTCTTGGTTTGATTATTCTTTGCACTGCACGCCTATTCGTCAGCTTCGAGATCGCTCATCCGCTGTGGATGGTGGCCTTCCTGCTGCTGACGGCCATCACCTTCAGCCTGTTCGGCTTCATCATCGGCCTCTGGGCAGACGGCTGGGAGAAACTGCAGATCGTACCGGCGCTGATTGTCACCCCGCTGACCTTCCTTGGCGGCAGTTTCTACTCGATCAGCATGCTGCCACCCCTCTGGCAGCAACTCACCCTGTTCAACCCGGTGGTGTACCTGATCAGCGGCTTTCGCTGGAGCTTCTACGGCGTTACCGACGTACCTGTCGGCATCAGCCTGGGCATGACCCTCGGCTTCCTGGCGTTGTGCCTGGCTACCGTGTACTGGATGTTTCGCACCGGCTACCGGCTGAAAAGCTGACCTGATCTCAGCGTGGCAAGGTAGCCGTAGCTGCCACCAGTGCCTGTGCCTGGTAGCCACGCAACAATTCCAGCACGCCCTGCGCCGGCAGTGGCCGGCTGAAATGGTAGCCCTGCATCTCGTCACAATCATGCTGCGCCAGGTAGAACAGCTGCGCCTGGCTTTCCACACCTTCGGCCACCACGCGCAGCCCCATGCGATGCCCCAGTGCAATGACCGAAGTGGCAATGGCTGCCGCACGCAAGTCCGTGGTGACATGTTCGACGAAGCTGCGATCGATTTTCAGGTAATCCACGGGCAGCCGGCTAAGGTAGGCCAGGCTTGAGTAACCGGTGCCGAAATCGTCGATCGACAGCTTCAGCCCCATCTGCTTGAGGCGAGCCAGCACACCCAGTGCCTGCTCGGGATTTTCCATAAAGATGCTTTCGGTCAGCTCAAATTCCAGGCAATGCGCCGGCAGCCCTGTCAGTTGCAACACCTCGGCCACTCGCTCGGGGAAGCCAGGCTGCTTGAGTTGGTCAACGGAAATATTCACCGCCATAGTCAAGGCTGGCAGCCCTTGCTCCTGCCAGCGCCGGCTTTGCTGGCAGGCTTCCAGTAATACCCAATCACCCAGCGCATGAATGAGGCCACTCTCCTCGGCTACCGGGATGAATGCCTGCGGCGAGACATATTGACCGGTACGCACATCGCGCCAGCGAGCCAGCGCTTCCACCGCATGGATACGCCCGCTGGCAATCTCGACCTTCGGCTGGTAGTGCAATTCCAGGCCACCCAGGCTCAATGCCTGACGCAACGCACTTTCCAGGGCCAGACGCTGCTGGGCGCTGATATCCATTTCATTGCAATACAGGCGCACGCGCTCGACCGGCGATTGCTCGGCATGGTGCAGGGCAATATCCGCATTCTTCAGCAATACTTCGAAGCCGCCGGTAGCACCCTGCAAAAGACTAATCCCGGCCTTGGGCGTCAGTTGCAGCTGATGCTGCTGCAACAAAAAGGGGCGTGACAAGGCATCGACCATGCGCGTGGCACGCTGCAAGGCATCCTCGGCATCGCGTACCTGGCAGAGCAATACACTGAACTGCCCACCCTCCTGGTGCGAAACGGTGTCCTGGGCTTTTACACAGTTTTTCAGGCGCCGGCCGACCTCACGCAATACCTGGTCACCAACGGCCCAGCCCAGGCTGTCATTGATGGTTTTCAGTCGGCCAATGCTCAGCGACACCATAGCCAGCGCCGGGTGCAACTCACCGGCTTGCTGGCTGGCCTGGGTAAACCGTCGCGCCAGCAACTGGCGATTGGGCAGATTGGTGGTCTGATCGTAATAGGAGACGAAGTCCAAACGCTCGGCGATGCGCTTGTGCTCGCTGATATCCAGGTGGATATCGATATAGTGGGTAATCTCTCCCTGCTCGTCACATACCGGGCTGATCGACACCAGTGCCCAGTAAAGTTCACCATTCTTGCGCTTATTGAGCAGTTCACCCATCCATACCTTGCCGCCACGAATGGTATTCCACAAATCCTGATAATTGCTGGAAGCGGTTTCTCCGGAGCGCCAGACACCAGCCTTGTGACCAATCAACTCATCCTCCCGGTAGCCGGTCACCTTGGCAAACTGCGGATTGATGTACTCGATGATGCCATGTCGATCGGTAATCAGCATGGCCGCCACACTCTGCTCGATAGCCGTGTGCAGTTTATGCAACTCGCGTCCCTGCACGGCACGGCGCGCACAATCGGCGAGCAGTTGCTCGCGCATACGCTCGAAGGCCTGGCCCAGCCGGCCCACCTCATCGTCCTGCAGTGCCGCCAAGGGGTGATCCAGCTGACCGCCGGCAATCTCGTTGGCAGCCAGGGTCAGGCGCTGCAAGGGTTGCAGGATACGCTTGCGCAGTAGGTGTACGGCCAGGCTGAACAGGGCAAACAGAGCAATGAATGCGAGCAGAACCAGTTGTCTTGCCCATACCGCATTGCGTCGCAACTGTTCGACATTCTCTTCGAACTGCCGGCCCAGGCTGCGCGACATCTGGTGCACGCTCTGGATAGCCAGGGTGGCCTGGGTAAACCACTGCTCGGCGGTTACCTGATAGGCTTCCTCGCGTCGGCTGCTAGCCAGGATATCGGCTCGCAGCTGGTCATAAACCAGCATTTCGCGTTCGAAATGCAGACGCACCTGCTGCAACCCCTGCCGCCCTTGCAACTGGTCAAGAATTGCCTCTGTGCGCCGCCGCGCCTGCTCCACCACACTGCGATGCTCATCCAGTTGGCGCTGCTCGGCGAGCGTCAGCGGCGAGCGCCGCGACAACACCACGACCAGCAGGGCACGCTCACGGCCCAGGTATTCACCCATGGTGAACAACACATCCTTGATAATCGGCTGCGAAGCATAACTGTAGATGTTGTCTTCCAGCGGCAGCATGCTCACCCCAGCCAGGCTGTGCAGCACCTCGATCATGCGACTGCTGTCACTGATCCATTGGCTGCTTTGCAAGGCCGGCCGCTGCCCTGTCACCGCGGCAGCCACAGCCACGCGGCGCGACTGCAAGGTGCTCAGCATTTGTGCAAGACGCTGCTGGTACTGGGCAAGCGGGTGTCCGGGGGAAAGCTCTACCAGCTCGTCGAGTAAACGGCGTAGCTGTTCATGCTGGCGATCAACAGCTCTGCGCTGCACCTGCACACGCAACCACAGACCATCATCCGGAGCATCCAGGCTGGCCAACAGGCGGGCGGTAAGCCCCCGTTCGACCGCCAGCTCCGCGCTGGCCTGCTGACTGGTATCGACCAGGCGATTGCTTTTCTGCAGCCAGTCGACCGCCAACACCTTGGTATGGCTGTCAGCCACCAGCCAAAGGCCCAATGCCCCCAGCAACAACGCCAGCATCAGGGTCAGCAGGAAAAACAGGTTTCGTATCGACATGCGCTCACTCGTTCCGGACTCGGGCCGCCGCCATTTCACCCACATCACAGCCTGATGCATGGCAGTTTGCGATCTTCTGGGTATTTTCACAAACCCGATCACCCAGAGCGATGCGACCGATGCGCCGAGGCTGATGCTCAGGCGCCACGCACCTCGCCGAGTAAATCCCCCTGTAGCGCGCCTGGCTGCGCACTGAACAGGTGTGGGTAGCAGCTCTGCAAGTGCCCCAGAAACAACTCCAGCGGCAGGTCGCTGAACTGCCCGTGATCCCGCAGGTACTCCATGTAGCGGCTACCCGCACTATTGAAGGGATAGAAAACGCTGTCCTGGCGACCATCGAAGTCCAGTGGCGCCACGTTGAAAGCGCGACAAAGCGCAGCATTGAAAGCCGGCGTCGCCTTGACCCAGCGCCCGTCCAAGTACAGCTCGGTATAGCCATGCATGGCAAACACATCCGTGCGCAGTAGCTGCAGCAAACGCGGCGACGACAGGTGATTGCGTACATCCGCCAGGCCAATACGTGCGGGAATGCCGCAGTGGCGCGCGCAGGCCGCCAGGAGTAGCGCCTTGGGCACGCAATAGCTTTCCCCTTGCTGCAACGCATGACTGGCCTTGAGCGTGGCCGGCTCACTACTGAAGCAGTAAGGGTTGTAGCGCAACTGGTCACGCACTGCGTAGTACAGGCTGACCGCCTGCTCGCGCGGAGCAGCCTGAACGCCACGGTGCTGCTCGGCGAAGGCTTTTACCGCCGGGTGCTGACTATCGATGTACTCGGCGGGTTGCAGGTAGACATGCATGGCAACGCTCCTCTGTCTCCGCCAGTCTAGGACGACAAGCGGCAAGGCCCCCAGCGCCGATCATGCCAAGTTGTCCGCCTAACAAGCCAGGGCCTTGCGTATAATTGCCAGCCCTACTTTTCCACGGATCGCGCCATGACTGCCAAAGACACTGCCCTCGACTATCCCCTGGCTTTACTAGGCCACCTGCGCGGTATCCTGCAGGCGCTGGGCGACGCCGAGCAGATCGAGGACGATAGCCATGCCCTGTTCCTTGAGCGCTATGACGAACTGCTGGAGCAACTGCGCCAGGAACCGGTAGCCAGCCAGTACCTGGGCCAGGAACTGATCTGCCAGATATTCCAGCGCTATCCGCAGATTGCCCACCTGGTACCGCGCGACCTGCTGTGGTTCTTCGCCGGCGACTGCCTGCACTACATGCCGGACGAGGAAATCGCCTTGTACCAGCGACTCGATGAACGCCGTTTCGAAGCCGAAGCCAACGATGAACCCTTCGACTGGCAACACGAGAAACAGTGGCTGCTCGAACAGGCCCAGGGCGCCCCGCACTGAGCGGGGCCGGCCATAAAAAACGCGACCCGAAGGTCGCGTTTTTTATGGCCGGGTCATGGCTTACGCCTGACGCAGCTTCTCCGGTTTGATCAGGAAGCGGGCCAAGGCCGGCAACAGCCAGATCGCCCCGAACATATTCCAGAGGAACATGAAGGTCAGCATCAGGCCCATGTCGCCCTGGAACTTGATCGCCGAGAAGATCCAGGTCGCCACGCCAATCGCCAGGCACACACCGGTAAACAGTACCGCCTTGCCGGTGGACTTGAGCGTTTCGTAATAGGCATCCTGCAAAGCCATACCCTGGCGCAGGTAGGTTTCCATGCGGCTGTAGATGTAGATGCCATAGTCGACACCGATACCCACACCCAGCGCGATCACTGGCAGGGTTGCTACCTTCACGCCGATGCCCATGTAAGCCATCAGCGCATTGCCCAGTACCGAAGTCAGCACTAGCGGCAGGATCACACAGAGCGTGGCAGCAAGGGAGCGGAAGGTCAGCAGGCACATGATAACCACCGCCGCATAGACAGCGATGAGCATGGTGGTTTCCGACGAGGCAATTACCTCGTTGGTAGCGGCTTCGATGCCCGCGTTCCCCGCTGCCAGGAGGAACTCCAGGCCGTCTTCGTTATGCTCCTCGGCAAACTGCTTGGCGACTGCAACGGTACGTTCCAGCGTCTCGGCCTTGTGGTCGTTGAGGAACACCAGTACCGGCGCCAGCGAGCAGTTGCCGTTGTACAGACCTTCGGCACGCGCAATGGAGTTGTTCAGCACGTCCTGGTTGCGCGACAGGGTTTCCCATTTCAGGTTGCCCTCGTTCATGCCCTTGATGACCTGCTTGGACACGCTCACCATGGATACCGCCGACTGCACGCCCTCGGTGTTCTCCATTTGCCACATCAGCTGATCCATCGCCGACAGGGTCTTGTAACTGGAGCAACCTTCTGGCGCCGTCTTGGCCATGATCACCAGCACGTCCGAGCTGGTCGAGTAGTTGCGGATGACAAAATCGTTATCCAGGTTGTAGCGCGAGTCGGGGTGCAGCTCGGGAGCGCCCTGGTCAAGGTCACCGATCTTCAGATTCTGGCCATACCAGATGCCGCCGCCCAGGGCAGCCAGCGCCACCACCACGGAAATCGGCGCCACCAGGGGGTGGGCGAAATTGGAGATCAGGCGCCAGAACGGATGATTCTTGCTGGCCTCTTCACGACTGATGCGTACGGCTTTCTGGCTGATGCCGATATAGGAGATGGTCACCGGCAACAGGATCAGGTTGGTGAGGATGATCACCGCCACACCGACCGAAGCGGCAATGGCCAGCTCGCGGATCACCCCGATATCGATCAACAGCAGGGTAATGAAGCCGACGGCATCGGAGAGCAGCGCCACCATGCCCGGAATGAACAACTGGCGGAAAGCCCGACGCGCAGCCGTCAGGGCATCGGGCGCATCCCCCGAGGCCATGGCAATACCATTGATCTTCTGCACCCCATGGGAAATACCAATGGCAAACACCAGGAACGGCACCAGCATCGAATAGGGGTCAAGACCAAAGCCCAGCACATTGAGCATGCCCAGCTGCCAGACCACGGCAATCAGTGTGGTGCACACCACTGCCAGGGTGCTCTTGAAACAGTGGGTAAACCACAACAGCAGGACAAAGGTAATGGCGATAGCCACACCGAAGAACATCACCACACCGATCAGGCCATCGATCAGGTCGCCGACCTTCTTGGCAAAACCGATGATGTGCACCTTCACATTGGGGTTCTGTGCCTGGTACTTCTCGCGAATTTTCTCTTCCAGCTCATGGGAAAACTGCTGGTAGTCGAGCTTGATCAGACGGCTCTGATCCTGTGGATCCGGGTAGGACTCGAGCAGCGGGACATCAATGATGCTCGACTTGAAGTTGTTGCCCACCAGGCGGCCGACCTGACCAGACTTGAGTACGTTGTTACGCAGCTCTTCCAGACTCTCCGCGGAACCGTCATAGGTCTGCGGAATGACCTCGCCACCATCGAAGCCTTCTTCGGTGACCTCGGTCCAGCGAACGTTGGGGCTCCACAGCGACTTCATGCCAGAACGATCGACGCCGGCAATGTAGAACACCTCGTCATTGATCTGACGCAGGGTCTCCATGTACTCCTTGGTGAAGATATCGCCATCCACCGCTTCCACCGCAATACGCACCGTGTTGCCCAGGTTGGACAGGTCGTTGCGGTGATCCATCATGTTCTTGATGTAGGGGTGCTGCAGGGGAATCATCTTCTCGAAGCTGGTCGACGGACGAACCTGCGCCGCCTGGTAAAACAGGAACAGGCTGATCAGGGTACAGATCAGGATGACCGCCGGACGATTATTGAAAATCAGACGCTCGAGAAAAGGCGCCGGCGTGTGTTGTTGCTTGTTGATGCTCATGGGGCAAACTCCCGGCCTTTATTATTGTTGATCCAGTTCACTGCCATTGGCCGTGGCGAGGTGTACGCCGCCCTGACCAACCAGGATCAAGCCACCATTGCCGGCACTGGCTACTCCCGCCAGCGGCAAGCGGTCGGCACGGTTGATAACCGTGAAACTCTGGCCGGCATCACGACTTAGCAGCACGCTGCCACCATGGCCGACCACAACCAGCTGCCCGTCTTCCAGCAGTGCGCTGCCGGCCAGGCCAAACTCCAGCGGGCCGTTCTCCGCTTCCAGGCGAATCGCCTGCCAGCTGTTGCCGAAGTCACTGGAGCGGAACAGATGGCCACGCAAGCCGTACACCACCAGGCTACCGGGCTGCCCAGTGGCACCCACACCAAACAGCGAGCCTTCATAAGGGCTGGCAACAGTTTCCCAGCTCAAACCCCAATCGGCCGAGCGATACATCAGCCCCAGTTCACCGACCACGAACAGGCCGCCCCCCTCCACATAGGTCACCCCGTTAAGGTGATAAGCATCGGGATTGTCCAGGCGTTCGCTGATCTCTTCCCAGGTCTGACCACCGTTGTTGGTGGTCAGCACAGCACCGTAGGCGCCCACGGCAAAGCCCTGCTGGCGGTTGCGGAACCAGACATCCAGCAACGGCGCCTCGCGTTCGAGATCACGGTACTGACGTTGCCAGGTCTGACCACCATCACGACTGGCAAGGATTTGCGCATCGTGGCCAACCGCCCAGCCATGCTGGTCATCGACAAAGAACA
Organism: Pseudomonas fluvialis; assembly: GCF_002835605.1. Classification (NCBI taxonomy): domain Bacteria; kingdom Pseudomonadati; phylum Pseudomonadota; class Gammaproteobacteria; order Pseudomonadales; family Pseudomonadaceae; genus Pseudomonas; species Pseudomonas fluvialis. The sequence goes on from NZ_PIYS01000003.1 coordinate 351,813, forward strand.
CGCCGGTCAGCATCTGCCGAGTAGGCACTTCGGCCTGCTGCCAGTTTTGCCCCTGGTCATCGGAGAAAAGGATGTGGCCACGATCCCCCACGGCCACCAGACGATTGCCGGCACGCACTACGTCGACCAACAGGCTGTGCACGGCACGCTCGGAAGGCACGGCGTAACCAGGCTTGGCAGGCGCAACGGCCTCAGCCTGCACCAGCGCTGGCAGGCTCAAGCCGGCCAGCAGGGCCAGCAGCGCGCAAACCTTGCTCAGTGGAAGCAGACGACTGGCTGTCGATGCGGCTACGGGCTCCATGCCCACATCGAATCGCGTGCGCCGCAAGACGGGCTCACTCATACACCTTTCCCCCTTATTGTTATAGGTGAATCTGCATTCGGGCAGACGGGCTATCCTATAGGCCTAGGCAAAGCCCTGACAATCAACCCGTCGTTATGTTTTGTTAAGCGTAACCCCGCATGCTTGAGCATTTCCGGCACTTTTCCCGGGTTTGCACATCAACACGCCGCACAAATGCCGGTCGCCACTCCGCCGTCAAGCCGTACGCAGGCTTTTGTCGAGCACCTCGAAGACATCGCTGGACAATGATCCACTGTCGCGGATACGCAGCAACTCGTTGCGCATCAACGCTTGGCGCGGCGCGTCGTAGCGTGCCCAACGTGTCAACGGAAGCAACTGACGGGCAGCAATCTGCGGATTGAGGCGATTGAGGGCAATCACCTGGTCAGCCAGGAAGCGATAGCCGGCGCCATCGGCCGCATGGAAATGCACCAGGTTCTGGTTGGCAAAGGCACCGATCAGTGCACGCACCTTGTTGGGATTCTTCAGACTGAACGCCGCATGGTTCATCAAGGCCTGCACGCGCGCCAGCGCACCAGGACGCTGGCAGGCCGCCTGTACACTGAACCACTGATCCATGACCAGCGGATTATCGGCAAAGCACTCGGCAAACTGGGCCAGCGCACGCTGCGCGGCTTCCTCGGCGGGGCTGTTGACCAGCACCGCGAGAGCCGCCAGACGCTCCGTCATATTGTCCGCCGTCTCGAACTGCTCGACACAGGCGGCCAGCACTTCGCCACGATTGCACAGCATCAGGTAGGACAGCGCGATGTTCTGCAGGCTGCGCCGGGCAAAGTGCGCGGCCTCGGCCTGATACGGCGTGCTGCGCGACACCTGGCGGTTGGCCTGATAACGCGCCCACAGCGGCTCAAACAGTGCCTCGGCCAGGCGAGCACGGGCAAACTCGCGGGCCGCATGGATAGCCTCGACATCCGCCTGCTCAGCCAGCTCGGCCAGGTAGCCTTCGCCGGGCAACGAGAGCATCTCGGCCACCATGGCCGAATCCAGGCTGTGGTTTTCCAGCACACTGCGCAGCGCCGTAACCAGCCTCGGATCGAGCAACATGGGCTCGCCACGCTGCTGCTGGCCGATCAGCTCCTGCAACACCTGCACGGCCAGTTGCTGGCCGGCTTCCCAGCGATTGAAGCCGTCGGAGTCGTGCTGCATGAGGAACATCAACTGGTCGCGGCTGTACGGGAAGCTCAGCTTCACCGGCGCGCTGAAACCGCGCAACAACGACGGTAGCGGCTGTTCGGCCAGATTGACGAAGGTAAACGACTGCTGCGCCTCGGTAACTGAAAGCACACGCTGAACGCCCTGCGCCTGCGCTTCGCCGGCCAACTGCAGGGGCAGCGCGTTACCCTGGGCATCTAGCAGCCCCAGGGCAACCGGAATGACAAACGGCTGTTTTTCCGACTGCCCCGGCGTGGCCGGGCAGCTTTGTGCAAAGGTCAGGGTATAACGCTGCGCGAGCGCATCGTAGTGGTCACTCACTACCAACTGCGGCGTACCGGCCTGACTGTACCAGCGCTTGAACTGGGTCAGGTCGACGCCGCTGGCATCCTCCATGGCCTTGACGAAGTCGTCGCAGGTTACCGCCTGGCCGTCGTGCCGTGCGAAGTACAGGTCGGAACCCTTGCGGAACAGTTCGGCGCCAAGCAGGGTATGGATCATACGCAGCACTTCCGCACCCTTCTCGTAGATGGTCAGGGTGTAGAAATTGGAAATTTCCATGTACGCATCCGGGCGCACCGGATGGGCCATCGGGCCGGCGTCCTCGGCAAACTGGTGGGTACGCAGATAGGCCACGTCTTCGATTCGCTTGACCGTGCGCGAGTGCATATCGGCCGAAAACTCGGCATCACGGAACACCGTGAAGCCTTCTTTCAGGGACAACTGGAACCAGTCGCGACAGGTCACCCGGTTGCCTGACCAGTTGTGGAAATACTCGTGGGCCACCACTGCCTCGACGCGCTGATGGGCCGCATCGGTGGCCGTTTCGGCCCTGGCCAGCACACAGCTGGAGTTGAAGATATTGAGGCCCTTGTTCTCCATGGCACCCATGTTGAAGTCGTTGACCGCGACGATCATGAAGATGTCCAGGTCGTATTCGCGCCCGTACACCTCCTCGTCCCACTTCATCGACTTTTTCAGGCTGTCCATGGCGTGCTGCACCTTGTCGATGTTTTCCGGCTCGACATAGATGCGCAGTGCCACGTCCCGCTGGCTCATGGTGGTAAAGGTGTCTTCGACACACCACAGGTCGCCGGCAACCAGGGCGAACAGATAGGCCGGTTTTCTGAACGGATCTTCCCAGGTCGCCCAATGGCGCCCCCCCTCTTCCGTGCCGCTGGCAATCGGGTTGCCGTTGGACAGCAACACCGGATAGCGATGCTGTTCGGCGCTGAGCGTGGTGGTGAATTTACTCATCACGTCGGGGCGATCGAGGTAGTAGGTAATCTTGCGGAAGCCCTCGGCCTCGCACTGCGTACAGAACATGCTGCCGGACTTGTACAGGCCTTCCAGCGCGGTATTGCTTTCCGGGTGGATACGCACGCTGCTGTCGATGACGAACTGCTCGTGCGTCGGCTGCAGGCTCAACTGGCTGTCGCTCAGTTGGTAATCACCCGCCACCAATACCTGGTCACCCAGTTTCAGCTCCAGCAACTCCAGCTGCTGGCCATCCAGTACCAGCAACGGAAGGCCAGCGCCCGCCTCGGGGTTACGCCGCATCACCAGTTGGGCGTGCACCAGGGCGTGGTCCTCGAACAGCTCGAAGGTCAGGTGTGTCTCGTCAATCAGGTAGTCCGGCACCTGATAGTCCTTGAGGTAGATCATCTTCGGTTGTTCGGTACGCATAAGGGGAGCCTCGTCCAATTCGAGTAACAGCGCTGAAAACGGGAGGCTGAACGCCTCATTCATGCGTTCAGCCTCCAGCGTCAAGCGCTCTTTTCGTCTTTAAGCGGCAATCTCGTGGATCGCCAACTGGTAAGCGGTGTATTTGCGGATATTGATGACACCGCTGTCGAACATCAGGTACTGCCCCTTGATGCCCAACAGGGTACCTTCGGCGACAGGATCTTTGTCCAGGTTGAAACTGTTGATCTTCGCCGGGTAGGCCGTGATCGGGTACTGAATGGTCGTGACAGCGACGTCATACACCGGCTGGATGGCCTGCAGGCCAAAACGCTGCTGCAACGCGGCGATACCCTCCGCACAACGCGCAAACAGCTGCTCACGCAGCGCCGGCAGGTCGACAGGCTCGGCATCCCCCTTGAGCAAGGCACGCCAGTTGGTCTTGTCGGCTACCTGGCTACGCAGCAGATCTTCGACAAAGCCCGACTGCTGACGGGTCGCTACGCGCATGATCGGCAAGGCCTGGCTGGCGCCCTGGTCGATCCAGCGCGTCGGCACCTGGCTAGCCCGGGTAATACCCACCTTCACACCACTGGAGTTGGCCAGGTAGACGACATGATCGGTCATGCAGAACTGCTCACCCCAGGCAGGCTCGCGACAGGTGCCGGCCTCATAGTGGCACTTTTCCGGGCTCATGATGCACAGGTCACACTGCGCCAGCTTCTGCATGCAGGGATAGCAATAACCCTGGCTGTAGCTGCTCTTGGTCTTGCGCCCACAATGGCAGCAATGGATGGCGCCCAGGTATTCCAGGCGTACGGTTTTACCCAGCAGGCTGTTCAATAGCAGCGGCTGCTCACCCAGGTGCAGGGCATACTGCACCGGCGTGTCCAGTTGCGTATGCATCTTGTGCAGTGCGCCACGCGCCAGCTCCTGTATCAATGCCGCGTCCCCGAAGCCGGGGCAAACAGGGCGTTGCTGGCTGCCGCCTGCTTGGCCTTGGATCCACATTCCTGGCCACCCATGTAACCGGTACGCTCCTCCTCGGGCAGGTTGTGCTGTTCCCAGGCGATCATTGCCTGCAGAGTCAGCTCTTTCTGCTCACGGGTCAGCAGGCGGCCATCCGGCCACTTGCCGATCTCTACCGCCTGCTTGAGGTTCTGGTAGATCTCCGGGGTTATGTTGGCAATCATCTCGGCAAAACTGCTCATTGCATTCTCCTCGCCCTCTATCAATTCGTTCGCCGCGCCCAGAGCCCTGCCAGAAGGCCCAGCAGGCAGCCCAGCAACAGGCCGCCGACATGCGCGGCATTGGCTATCTGGCCAAACCCAAGGGCAGTGATCAACCCGCTCAGGCACAACAACAGCCAGACCAGCATCATCACCAGCACCCCGGCCGGCAGTTGCAAGCCGGCCTGCGGACAGAGGCGCTGATACCACCAGCAATAGCCCAGCAACGCATAGAGTACCCCAGACAGGCCGCCAAACAGCCCAGGCCCGCCAATCAGATACTGTGCCAGGTTAGCCACCAGGGCGCTGCTCAAGGTCAGCCAGAGCAGCGTCCAGCCGCCTCTGGCCGCCTCGATACGTCGCCCCAGCTCCCAATACCACAAGCCGTTCATGGCCAGGTGTAACAGCCCAAAATGCACCAGGGCGGGAGTCCACAAACGCCACCACTGGCCTTCGGCCAGGCTGTCCTGCAACGGCAGGAAATACAGATGGCGCTCATCAAAAGTAAAGGCCTGAAAGTTCAGCCAGGCGAGCACCTCGATGCGCTCACCCAGCCCGCTGAGCAGTGCGACCAGCAGGCTCAATGCGAGCACCAGCAGGCTCACAGGTGCCTGCAGCAGACGCTGTTTCAGACGCGGCGCCGGAGACGACGCCGTATTGTGCTGCGGCAACCACTGCGGATCCTGCTCGTAGCGCTGATAGAGCATCTCAACCTGCGCCACCCAGGCCTGCTCGGGCACCCACAACACCTGTGCACCGCCCTCTTCGGTAAAACGATGCGGCACCTGCAACTGCTGCAACTGCCGGGCAAAACCGACCAGGTCATGATCCAGGGGCCAACGACGCACCACTACCCCGCTCATTGCGGCAACTCCGGGCGTTCTACCTCGACCCAGCAGAACTTGCCGGGGTCCAGCTGGCGCTCCTCATCGAGCCGATAGGCCACCAGCTTGCCGAACTTCACTGCGCTGTAATCCAGGCAGGCCAGGTTGGGACGAATCGGCGCCGGCCGCCCCTGCCGCCAGTAATGCCCCACGAACAACAGCGGCTCATCGGCCCCATAGGCCAGCAGCCGGCTACGCTCGCCCGGTCCCAGGGGCATGGCTGCCACCGGCTCGGGCAACGCATCGGGCTGGAAGACCACATCACCATAGGTGCGCGGAGCCTCTTCCCAGAACTTGGTGCGGAAGAAACGCCGGGTATAGCCGTCACCACTGGTCAAGGTCATACCCGCAGGCAATGGCAGGTCAGTACCACGCAACAACCGCTCGAACACCTGGCCAGCCAGGCTGCCTGGTAACGCGGCCTCGGCAACAAACGCCTGATCAACCTGCGCATTGGCAAAACGACCACGTAACTGGTCAATCAACTGTTGATCCCAACAGGCATGCACCAGGCGGAAATGTGCGCCCTCCAGCAGTAGCGGCAACTGCAGGAACCAGTCGAGGAAAGCCTGCCAGTCCACGGGATGCGCCTCGAACTGCTGCTGGGTTTCGCGGATCAACCGCGCATGCCGCGGCGTATGCTCGCGCACAAATTGACACGCGCTATGCGGCGGAGCCGGCGTGTGCCAGCCAAGGGCGTTGAACTCATGATTACCCATGATGCACAAGGCCTGCCCGGCCTCGACCATATCGTGCACCAGGTGCAGCGCTTCGCGGATACGCGGCCCACGATCGATGATATCGCCGAGAAACAGCGCCTGTCGGCGCGGGTGCTGCCAGACACCCCGCTGGCGCTTGTAACCCAGCTGCTCCAGCAGGCGCTCCAGGGTATGTGCACAACCATGCACATCGCCGATCAGGTCGTAGCCACGCCCTGCCTCGAGCACACGCGGAGTGTCCATCAATCGCCTCCGCCCAGGCGGCTCCCCCAGCCCAGCTTGGTGCGGCAGACCTCGTAGTAGTTGTGGTCGAGCGGATGGATCAGCTGCAGCTTCTGGGGCTTCTTCAACACCGTGATGGTATCGCCGGGCGCACAGGTAAAGTGATTCTGGCCGTCACAGGATACCTGCGGGTAGATCGCGATATTCGGCGACACCACGATACGCAGTTCGCTGTTGCTGTCGACCACGATCGGTCGGCTGGATAGCGTATGCGGATACATCGGCACGACCACAATCGCATCCAGCTTGGGATGCATGATCGGCCCGCCGGCCGATAGCGCATAGGCGGTCGAGCCAGTAGGTGTGGCCACGATCAACCCGTCGGCCTTCTGACTGCAGACAAAATGCCCATCGATATACAGCTCGAATTCGATCAACTGGGTCGACTTGCCTGGGTGCAGCACCACATCGTTCAGGGCGTCACCCTGACCTATCGCCTCACCATGCCGACGCACCTCGGCCTCCAGCAGAAAGCGGTTCTCCACCAGGTACTGGCCATCCAGCACCTCGGCAACCTTCTGTTCGAGCTCATCCGGGCGGATATCGGTCAGAAAGCCCAGGCTACCCCGATTGATCCCCAGTACCGGCACCTTGTGACGTGCCAGCGCCCGCGCTGCACCGAGCATGCTGCCATCGCCGCCCACCACGATCACCAGATCGCAGACTTCACCGAGGATCTTCCGCGAGCAGGTCTGCAGGCCATGCCCTGGCAACACTTCGGCAATGGTGTCTTCAAGAATCACATGCAGGTGGCGGTCGAGCAGGAAGCGTTTGAGACGCCGGATGCTATCAAGCACCTGGGTGCTGCCGAGGCGGCCAATAATGCCGATATTGCGGAACTGCTCCATGGGACCCCTGCCTGCCACACCGCCCGAAAAGGGCTCGATTATGGGCGAAAGCACGATCCCTCAGCAAACCGGCAAACGCCCTGGATCAGGCACTACGCTCGATGCGTCCACCACTGCGCGCCAGGTAGCCGGCACCGTTCTCGCTAAGCAGCGCATCGCGTTGCAACGCCGGCAGCGCGTCATAACCATCCCGTAGGGCATAGGCACTGAAACCCAGCTGAGCCAATAGGTAGACGGCATTGGCACTGCGCTTGCCGCTGTCGCAGTAGCAGATGTAACTGCGCTCCTTGTCCAGCAGGCGTGCCTTGAGGCGCAGCAGGTGCAACGGCATGTTCAACGCCTGAGCTGCATGCGCCTGCTGGTATTCATCCTGCAGGCGCACATCCAGCCAGGCCGCCCCCTGCGCCAGCAGACGCGAGGCTTCGCCCAGCGACAGCTGATCGACTACCGGCGCCTTGAGCAGCGCTACGAAATCCTGGCGATCCAGGCGCAACAACAGGCTATCTTCCAGCAGCGTGACGCTGGCATTGCGCGGACGATCGGCCAGCAGGGCTTCTTCACCGAAACAGGCACCCAGCTCCAACTCGGCCAATACCTGGCGCTGGCTGTCGCTGCCACGTAATACCTCGGCCCGCCCCTGCTTGAGGAAATAGCAGCAATCGCCCTGCTCACCTTCCTGTAGCACCACACTGCCCGCCGGCAGCGTCACCGGCTGCAGCCGACCCAGCATGGCACGCACGTTGGCGGGAGGAACACGAGCAAACAACGGATTGGCCAGCAGGCGCTGTAACCACTCAAGATCCTCGCCATCCTGCTGCAATTCCAGCAACAACCCCTGCAAGGCGGAATGCCAGGTCAGTAGACGAGTCAGCGTGGCACTGTCCAGCGCCAGCACACTGACGTCACTCAGGGCTCGAGCCTGCTGCACACGCGGCAAGGCCGGCGACAACGGATGGCAGCTGGCAACAGTGCCAGCCTGCAGACGCTCCTCGCAGCCATCAGCATCTTCCAGTAGCAGCTCGCCACTGAGCAGGTAATAGGTCGTGCGCGCCTGATCGCCGCGGCGGAACAACAATTGCCCGGCCAATACATGCTGCGGCACCAGTTGCGTCCGCAACTCGCGCCACTGCTGCTCGGAAAGCATGTTCAGCGGCGTCAAACTACGCAACTGAGCCGGGGTCAAGGCGTCATTCATCACGGGCTTCCTGCGGGTTGCACCCTTGCCGATCACCGGCCTGCAGGGCGCGCGCGCCTTGCAAACCGCCACTGTGCAGCATGACCAGGCGGGTTCTTGGTGGAAAGTAACCCCGCTGCACATATTGGCGCAATGCCAGCAAGGCCTTGCCGGTATAAATCGGCTCCAAAGGTATACCGCTATGCCGGGTAAAATCACCCATGCACTGCAGCAGCTCTGCATTAACTCTAGCAAAGCCTCCCAGGCTGGCATCCACCAGCCGATAACCACCTGCCGGGCAGCCTGCCTCAGCCAGCAACGCCTCGATCTGCCGCTGTGGCTGATAACGCGGCGGCACCGCCAACGCACCCCACAATGGATGCGCGCCCTGCTCGGCCAACACCAGGCCGGCCAAGGTTGTGCCACTGCCCACAGCAAGCCACAGCGCGTCATAGTCAGACCAGCCAATACCTGCCAATCCGGCACGCAGGTGCTCGATAATCATCGCGCAGCCCGACAGGCCAGGTGCACCGCTGCCACCTTCGCCAATCAGCAGATAACCGGGATAGCGTGCCTGCCAGGCACGCCAGAAAGATTCATGGTGGCGCTGACGATAATCTCCGTGACTCAACCAGTGCAGGGTCATACCCCAAGCCTGCAGATCCATTACGGTAGGCGTCTGCTGCGGCTCGCCGCGCAGCAAACCGACACAGGGCAAGCCCTGTTCCTTAGCCAGTGCAGCCAGAGCATGCAGGTGATTGGAGTGTGCGCCGCCCACGCTGAGCAGGCCACAGGCACCCTGAGATAGAGCCAGCTGCAGGTAGCCGGCCAGTTTGAACGGCTTGTTGCCGGACAGCACGGGATCCAGTTGATCCAGACGCAACACGGCCAGCTCAACACCGGCCTGCTGCAACCAGTCGCTATTCACCCGCTGCAACGCTACCGGAACATCACGCAGCAGGTTCAGGCCTGGCTTTTTACCCGAGAGGCAACCTTGTGGCGTGAGCAGCAATTGCTATCCCCATCGACAAAACGGCTAGGCGTGTCGACCCGATCCAGGGGCATCGCACACCGCTCGCCATTGGCCAGACTGGCCTCGCACGTCGGCTCCTGATAGTGCGCCAACCACTTGCGATACTGCCCTTCGGCCACAAAACACTTACTGGCTGCGTAGCCTACCGGGTTGTCCTGATAGCGCGCCATGTCTTGCAGAGGGATGGTCAGGTGCCCCGCGCCCGGATGATAGGCGACGAACACCACGCCTAGTCGCGACAGACGCTCAAGTATCTGCTCGCCGCCCTGGCTGGCCAAGTGCTCGCACTGCTGGCGCAGACGCTGGATTTCCGCCTGCGCCTGAGCATCCTGTTCATGGCGATAGGCCAGCTCCATGTCGCGAATGGCAATCTGCTCCTTGTACTCGACCACGGCCGCACGCACCTTGGCCTGCAGCTCGGCCTCGTACTGGCTGCGCAGGCTATCGTTTTCCGTTTGACCGCTGTGTTCGATGCTGCGCAGTTGCTCCTGCATCTCCTGGCGCGCTTGGGCAAAACTGTCACTCTGCGCCTGAATCTGCTGTTTGAGGCTCTGATTGAGTGCCTGCTGCTGTTTAAGTTGTTGCTGGAACTGCAACAACTGCTCCTGCAACGGTGCCAGCTGCTGCTCAGCAGCCAGCCGTGCCTTGGCCAGCTCTTCCTCATGCTGGGCGATCAGGCTGGTGATGCGCAGTCGCTGCTGCTTGATCAACTGGGCGGTTTTCTGGCGATGCTCCTGCTCCAACTGCTCGGCCAAGCGCGCGGCCTCCTCGCGCTCGGCGTCCGGCTTGGCATACCAGCGATCCTCCGAGGCCACCTGCAGACGGCCCAGTTCAACCGGCGCACTGTCTTCCTCGACCAGCACACCGAGGTTGTTGCGTTTCACGGCATCGCGCAGCAGTACCAGATCATTCTGGGTGGGTGCCAGGCTGGGATCCCAGAGGTGCATCTGGTGCCAGGACACCGGGCACTGGCTGCGGCAGGCCAGACGAATCGGCCCTGCCCCCAAATCCGGGCCACGGCCGGCCTTCTCCGCCAGATGACGCAGCGGGATGTTCCAGCCGGTATCGGCTCTCCCCTGCTCGTCGAAGTCCAGGTAGAACAGCACCAGCGAGCGAATCAACAGCCGCGGATTGATCAACACATAGGCCGCCCGCATCTGCCGGTCAGCAAACTCGGCAAAGTTCACCACGCCATCGAGCATGGCCTCAAACTCGGGATAAAACATCTCCTTGCAAATGCCGCGCTCGTTGAAGAACAGCACGGCCTCAACCATCTGCGGTTTGCTTTGCACGCTCATGATCATCTCCAGACTCGACCGTCCATCCGCTCGGACAACAACGGTCAGCCATAGTGCAACAGGCAAGTGCGTCGCTACTAAGGTTCAGCGCAGGTTCGCCAACCCGGCTCGCCCTCGGTGCCTTGACGCTTTTTCAGCGAGTCTAGGGGAATTGCCAACGCGGGCAATGTGACCCGGTTGGCAGGCCTCCGGAGCGGAGTGCCTGGCCAACAGGTCGACAGGAAAAACTGTGATGCGGGTCAGGCCAGCCCACCACGCGGCAGGCTGGCCTGCAGGTCACAGGCTGGCCGCCAGGCGCGAGCCCTGGTTGATGGCACGCTTGGCATCCAGCTCGCTGGCCACATCCGCGCCACCCGCCAGGTGCACGTTGACACCGGCAGCCTGCAGAGCCTCCTGCAGCTCACGTTGCGGTTCCTGACCGGCACAGATGATGATGGTATCTACCGGCAGCACCTGCGGCCCGCCACCGGCTACGCTGATGTGCAGGCCGGCATCATCGATCTTCACGTACTCGACACTATTGAGCATCTGCACATTCTTGCTCTTCAGCCCGGCGCGGTGAATCCACCCGGTGGTCTTGCCCAGGCCATCACCCACCTTGGTTTTCTTGCGCTGCAACAGGTAGACCTCACGCGCAGCGGCATGCGGCTGCGGCTTGACCCCGGCGATACCACCGCGCGCATTGAGACCCAGATCGATGCCCCATTCCTTCCAGAAGGCCTCACGATCCAGGCTGCTCGATTCGCCTTGATGGGTGATCAGCTCGGACACGTCAAAACCGATACCACCGGCACCGATCACCGCCACCTTCTGACCTACCGGCTTGCGCTCGAGAATCGCATCGAGGTAACTGATCACCTTGGCATGCTCGATACCTGGAATAGCCGGAGTGCGCGGCACGATACCGGTGGCCAGGATCACTTCGTCGTAGCCGCCGGCAATCAACTGCTCAGCCGTCACCCGGGTATTGAGGCGCACGTCAACGCCGGTCTGCTGCAACTTGTTGGCAAAGTAGCGCAGGGTTTCGTAGAACTCTTCCTTGCCAGGAATCCGCTTGGCCACATTGAACTGTCCACCCACTTCGCTGGCGGCGTCGAACAGGGTCACGTTGTGTCCGCGCTCTGCCGCTACGGTAGCCGCCGACAAACCCGCAGGACCGGCACCGACTACGGCAATCTTCTTCACCTGAGTGGTGGGGATATAGTTCAGCTCGGTCTCATGGCAGGCACGCGGGTTGACCAGACAGCTGGTCAACTTGCCACCGAAGGTATGGTCCAGACAGGCCTGGTTACAGCCGATACAGGTGTTGATGTCCTGGCTGCGCCCTGCAGCAGCCTTGTTGACGAACTCGGGGTCGGCCAGGAAGGGGCGCGCCATCGACACCATATCCGCATCGCCTTCGGCCAACACCTGCTCGGCAACTTCCGGGGTATTGATGCGGTTGGTGGTGCACAGCGGGATATTGACCTGACCCTTCAGCTTGGCGGTCACCTTGGTGAAAGCGGCACGCGGCACCTTGGTAGCGATGGTCGGGATGCGTGCCTCGTGCCAACCGATACCGGTGTTGATGATGGTGGCGCCGGCCTTCTCGATGGCCTTGGCCAACGTGACAATCTCGTCCCAGTTGCTGCCACCCTCGACCAGATCGAGCATCGACAGGCGATAAATAATGATGAAGTTCGGGCCGACCGCCTCGCGCACGCGACGGACGATTTCTACCGGCAGGCGCATACGGTTCTCGTAGCTGCCACCCCAGCGATCAGTGCGCTGGTTGGTGTGCGCCGCGAGGAACTGGTTGATGAAGTAGCCTTCCGAACCCATGATCTCCACGCCATCGTACTCGGCCACCTGCGCCAGCTTGGCGCAATTGACGAAGTCGGCGATCTGCTTCTCGATGCCTTCTTCATCGAGCTCACGCGGTTTGAAGGGATTGATCGGCGCCTGGATGGCGCTCGGCGCCACCGACTTGGGGCTGTAGGCATAACGTCCGGCATGCAGGATCTGCATGCAGATCTTGCCATCCGCCTCATGCACGGCGCGGGTCACAATCTTGTGCTTCTCGGCCTCTTCAAGGGTCGTCAGCTTGGCCGCCCCGGAATACACCCCCCCCTCTTCGTTCGGGCCAATGCCGCCGGTCACCATCAGGCCAACGCCGCCACGGGCGCGCTCAGCAAAATAGGCTGCCATGCGTTCGAAGCCGCCCGGCTTTTCTTCCAGACCCGTGTGCATCGACCCCATCAGGGTACGGTTCTTCAAGGTGGTGAAGCCCAGGTCCAACGGAGCCAGCAGGTTCGGGAAATATGCAGCAGTCATGAAAGTCTCCACAGCAGGCGAACGGCGTTACACGGGATAGCTGCAGCGTCGCGGCGCTACAGTCGGTTATGGCATAGACGATAATCAGCCTTCCTGACAGCCTCAATGACCAAAAATAACAAGTTAATGATCTTAAGAGACACGCAGCTCTTGGCTTTACCAGACACTTCTCCTACCCTGAGCCATCACATTCCGTTGCAACCACCCCATGCGCCGATTTGCTCTCTGGCTTGCCCTCCTGCTCTTGGCCTTCGCCATCTTGGGCTACGCATACTGGACACAACAACGTACAGCCAGCTACCAGCTCAGTGACCTGCGTCTACATATACTGACCAGCGCGCAGCCGGCGCCCTTTCTGCTGGATTTGCAGCCACGTCTCTACAGCAGTGACTACCGCGATCTCGCCACCCTGCATGGCAAACTGGCGGGACTGTTGCGCCAGGCTCAGGAAGCTCAGCTGATGTCCTCCGACAACCTGCTGGTCTTGCCCGAGCACATTGCCAGCTGGCTGTTTCTGCAGGAGGAGAAACCCCAGCTGTATGCGGCACAGCAACTCAGCGAGGCGCTGCCCCTGCTCGGTCTAAGCCATCCTTTGCTGTGGCTGCAAGGCAAACTGCAGGGCGAACAGCTGCCCCAGCAACTGATACGCCACAAGGCACAACGCCTGGCAGACGATTATCTGTGGCTGTGTCGCCAGCTGGCCAGCGAGTTCCAGGTTTCGCTGCTGGCCGGCAGCCTGCTGTTGCCCGCCGCCGAATACCGCGACGGACGCCTGCATACAGATGGCCGCGGTGCCTGGCAGCAAGTCGGCCTGGCCTGCGCTGCCGATGGCACTCTCTTGCTACCACCGCAGCAACAGCCCTGGGACGCCCATACACCTCCCGGTCAATTGCAGGCGCAGATGCTTCGCCAGCTTGGCCATACAGCAGCCATTTCCCTGGAGCAGGCCAGCCTGCCCTGGCCCCTACCCGGCAGCCAGCACAGCAACAGCCGCCCAGCGGTCAGCCAACTACAGGCGCACCCACTCCAGCCATGAACCGACCGCGCATTCGCCTCGGCGACCTGTCGGTGGCCTTTACCCAAAGCCTGGCGCAAGCCGTCGAACACTGCGGGCAATCCGGTAGCCAGCTGCTCGCCCAGTTTGGCCTCGATCCCGCACGCCTCAGCGAGGCACAGGCACGCTTGTCCATCCCGCGCTTCATGCACCTGGGACATGCCGCCATCAGCCTCACCAGCAACCCGGCACTGGGCCTGCTGATGGGCGAACTCAGCCATTTCAGTCAGGCAGGCCTGGCCGGCATAACCGCCGCACAGGCCCCCAACGTGCGCGAAGCCGCACGGGTGCTGACTCGTTTCGAACCTTTGTATGCCCACAACTACCGAGGGCAATCGAGCTTTCTCGAAGACAGCGGTGGCGCCTGGCTGTGCTTCTACTCGATCAGCCCCTACAACAGCTATAACCGCTTTGTGGTCGATTCGGTACTGGCCAGCTGGGCCTGCCAACTGAGCCAGCTGTGCGCCCAGCCGCCGGGCCGGTGCTTGCCTATCGAACGTGTCGAAATCGAATTCACTGCACCAGACTACAGCGAACGCTATTCGCCCCTGTTTCAGTGCCCGGTAGAGTTCAGTGCCAAGGCCAATCGCTTGCGCCTGAGCCAGACCAGTCTGGCGCTGCGCAACCCGCAACACTGCCCGAGCACCTGGCAGCACCTTCTGCAACTCTGCGAAGAAGCCTTGCAGCAACGCACCCGCACACGCAACCTGAGCGAACGCGTTGGCCAACTGCTCGGCCCATTGCTACAGGGGCACGAACCGACCCTTGCAGACATTGCGCGACGCCTGCAGATACCGGCCTGGACCTTGCGCCGCCGTCTGACCGAGGAAGGCACTCAGTTTCGTCAACTGCTTAACGATACGCGCCGCGACCTGGCCATGACCTATATCCGCGACACTGAACTGGCCTTTGGCGAGATTGCCTATCTGCTCGGCTTTACCTCGGCCGCAGCCTTCCAGCGGGCTTTCAAGCGCTGGAGCAGCACAACCCCAGGTGAATATCGCCGATCACAGCGGCAGTCGGCCTGAACCGCACTGACACGCTATGATGTAGCCACTGCACCGGCAAGGAAGACGCCATGCGCTTCACTCGACTGTTACTCGCTGCGCTACTCCTACCGGCACTAACGACGCAAGCTGACGACCTACTGCTGATCCAGAGCTACCACGACGGCTACCCCTGGGATCAAAGCTATATCCATGGCCTGCACAGCAAGCTCGGCGAACAGCACCGCCTGCTGCGCTTTGCCATGGATACCAAGCGCTTGCCCGTGGAAGAGCATGCCGCACGCGCCGAAGCCGCCTGGCAATTTTTTCTACAGAGCAAGCCACGCCTGGTGATCCTCGCGGATGATGCAGCCATTCGCCTGCTCGCCAAACGTCTCAACGAGCATGGCACCCCGACAGTATTTCTCGGCCTGAACGACAACCCTCGCCTGCTCGGCCTACAGCAACTGCCGCTGGTCACCGGCGTTCTGGAACGCCCACTGTTCCGCCGCTCGATCGTCGAACTACAACGCATCGTGGGGCCCGAACTGCGCCGCGTACTGGTGTTGTTCGACAGCGACATCACTTCGGCAGTGGCCATCCGTGAAAGCTTTGCCGACCGGCGCCACTATCAGGTCGGCGCGGTCAGCGCCGACATCCATCAGGTCAGCCAGTTCGATGACTGGCAGGCACGCGTTTCTCAGGCGCGCCAACAGGGTTATGACGCACTGATCATCGGTCTCTACCAGACCCTGCGCGATGAGCACGAAAGGGTCATGGACGGCCAGCAGGTACTCGCCTGGACAGCACAGCACAGCCCGATCCCCCCCTTTGCCTTCTGGGACTTCAGCGTCGGCCCGGACAAGGCCATTGGCGGCCTGGTGCAATTCGGCCAGGTACAGGGGGAAGCCGCTGCCAGCCTGGCCCTGGAGATTCTCGCAGGCGCCAAGCCATCCAGCCTGACCCCACGCGCTGCGGAAAATGGCCAGTACCTGTTCAGCCGTTCGGGCCTGGCCAGGTGGCAACTCCAGCTACCCGAAGAGCTGCTCGACAAGGTTTACTGGACGGAATAAATCAGCTGTAAAAAGAACCGGAGCCCAAGGGCTCCGGTTCTTTTGACACGCAACGAGCGCTTAGTTGAGGCGTTCGAAGATCGTGGTGATGCCCTGACCCAGGCCAACGCACATGGTGGAAACACCAAAGGTACCGTTGTTCTGCTTCATCACGTTCAGCAGGGTGCCGGAGATACGCGCACCGGAGCAGCCGAACGGGTGACCCAGGGCGATGGCACCGCCGTGCAGGTTGACCTTCTCTTCCATCTTGTCGAGCAGCTTGAGGTCTTTCAGCACCGGCAGAGCCTGGGCAGCGAAGGCTTCGTTCAACTCGACATGGCTGATGTCATCCATGCTCAGACCGGCACGCTTGAGTGCTTTCTGAGTCGACGGCACCGGGCCGTAGCCCATGATCGCCGGATCA
This sequence comes from Pseudomonas fluvialis, assembly GCF_002835605.1. Classification (NCBI taxonomy): domain Bacteria; kingdom Pseudomonadati; phylum Pseudomonadota; class Gammaproteobacteria; order Pseudomonadales; family Pseudomonadaceae; genus Pseudomonas; species Pseudomonas fluvialis. The sequence continues at coordinate 368,308 of NZ_PIYS01000003.1, forward strand.
ACACCGGCCACCGCCATGGCACGTACTACAGCCATCGGTTCGATGCCCAGATCCTTGGCGCGCTGGGCGCTCATGACGATCATGCAGGACGCACCGTCGGTGATCTGCGAGGAAGTACCTGCAGTCACGGTGCCGCCTTTCGGGTTGAATGCCGGCTTCAGGGCGGCCAGGCTTTCCACGGTGGTTTCCGGACGAATGGTTTCGTCGAAGTCGAAGACCTTCAGGAAGCCATTCTCGTCGTAGCCTTGCATCGGGATGATTTCATCCTTGAACTTGCCTTCGACGGTGGCCTTGTGTGCCAGACGGTGCGAACGCTCACCGAACGCGTCTTGTGCTTCACGGCTGATGCCATGCATCTTGCCGAGCATTTCCGCGGTCAGGCCCATCATGCCCGATGCCTTGGCGGCATACAGGGACATGTGCGGGTTCGGATCAACGCCGTGCATCATGCCAACGTGGCCCATGTGCTCCACGCCGCCGATGACGAAAACGTCACCGTTGCCGGTCTGGATGGCCTGCACGGCAGTGTGCAGGGCGCTCATCGAGGAGCCGCACAGACGGCTGACGGTCTGACCAGCGCTGCTGTGCGGGATCTGGGTCATCAGCGACGCCATGCGCGCGATGTTCCAGCCCTGCTCCAGGGTCTGGTTGACGCAACCCCAGATCACATCCTCGACTTCCGCCGGGTTGACCTTGCTGTTGCGCTCCAGCAGCTTGCTGATCAGATGCGCCGACATGTTCTCGGCGCGGGTGTTGCGGTGCATGCCGCCTTTGGAACGACCCATCGGGGTACGGCCGAAGTCGACAATGACTGCGTCTCTCGGATTCAGGCTCATATTTCTACTCTCGCTCTGTTCGCTGCGCGATTAACCGAAGAACTTCTGGCCATTGGCGGCCATTTCACGAAGCTTGGCGGTCGGGGTGTACAGCGCGCCCAGGTCGGCATACTTGTCGGCCAGCGCGACGAATTCGGCAACACCGATGGAATCGATGTAGCGCAGTGCACCACCACGGAAGGGAGGGAAGCCGATACCGTAGATCAGGCCCATATCGGCCTCAGCTGCAGTCTCGACAATGCCGTCTTCCAGGCAACGAACGGTTTCCAGGCACAGCGGAATCATCATCCAGTTGATGATGTCTTCGTCGGTCACTTCACGCTGCTCGTACACGATCGGCGCGAGAACTTCCTGAACGCTGGCATCGATAACTTTCTTCGGCTTGCCGCGCTTGTCGGTCTCGTAGGCGTAGAAGCCCTTGCCATTCTTCTGACCCAGGCGGTTGGCCTCATAGAGAGCATCGACAGCCGAACGGCGATCATCCTTCATACGATCTGGGAAGCCGTCAGCCATGACGTCACGACCATGGTGGCCGGTGTCGATACCAACAACGTCCATCAGGTAGGCCGGGCCCATCGGCCAGCCGAACTTCTCCATGACCTTGTCGATGCGCACGAAGTCGACGCCGGCGCTGACCAGCTTGGCGAAACCGCCGAAGTACGGGAACAGCACGCGGTTGACCAGGAAGCCCGGGCAGTCGTTGACCACAACCGGGGTCTTGCCCATCTTCTTGGCGTAGGCAACGGTAGTGGCCACGGCCACTTCGCTGGACTTCTCGCCACGGATAACTTCAACCAGCGGCATCATGTGCACGGGGTTGAAGAAGTGCATGCCGACGAAGTTTTCCGGACGCTTGAGCGCCTGGGCCAGCAGGCTGATGGAGATGGTCGAGGTGTTGGAGGCCAGGATGGCGTCTTCACGCACCACACCTTCTACTTCAGCCAGCACGATCTGCTTGACCTTCGGGTTCTCGACCACGGCTTCGACAACGATGTCGACATTGCCGAAATCACCGTAGGACATAGTCGGACGGATGGCGTTCAGCGCTTCGGCCATCTTGGCCGGAGCCATGCGACCCTTGGCAACGCGGTTGCCGAGCAGCTTGGACGCTTCGTTCAGACCCATCTGGATACCCTCTTCGCGGATATCCTTCATCAGGATCGGAGTGCCTTTGGAAGCGGACTGATAGGCGATACCACCACCCATGATACCGGCGCCCAGTACGGCAGCCAGCGTCACGTCGCGCGCCTGGGCATCGTAACCCTTGGCTTTTTTCTTCAGTTCCTGATCGTTGAGGAACAGACCGATCAGGCTCTGCGCAACCGAGGTCTTGGCCAGTTTGACAAAGCCGGCGGCTTCAACTTCCAGTGCCTTGTCACGGCCCATGCCGGCGGCTTTCTGGATAGTCTTGATCGCTTCAACCGGAGCCGGGTAGTTCGGACCGGCCTGGCCAGCCACGAAGCCCTTGGCGGTTTCGAAGCTCATCATCTGCTCAATGCTGTTGAGCTTGAGCTTTTCCAGCTTCGGCTGACGCTTGGCCTTGAAGTCCAGCTCACCGGAAATAGCGCGCTTGACCAGATCCAGCGCAGCAGCCTGCAGCTTGTCGGCAGCTACCACGGCATCCACGGCACCCACTTTCAGGGCTTCAGCCGCCTTGTTTTCCTTGCCACCACAGATCCACTCGATGGCATTGTCATTACCGATCACGCGCGGCAGACGTACGGTACCGCCAAAGCCTGGGTAGATGCCCAGCTTGACTTCAGGCAGGCCTACCTTGGCGCTCTCAGCCGCTACGCGATAGTCGGCAGCCAGGCACATTTCAAAACCGCCACCCAGGGCGATGCCATTGATGGCGACCACGGTCGGAACCGGCAGGTCTTCGAAATCGTTGAAGATCTTGTTGGCTTCGAGGTTGCCGGCCACCAGCTCTTCGTCAGGCAGCTTGAAGTTATCGACGAACTCGGTGATGTCGGCGCCGACGATGAACACGTCCTTGCCACTGCTGACGATCACACCCTTGACCGAAGCGTCGGCCTTGATGGCGTCGACTGCTGCACGCAGCTCATTCAGGGTAAGGCGGTTGAATTTGTTGACGGACTCACCCTTGAGGTCGAAATTCAATTCGACGATGCCGCCCTCAAGAGCCTTAACCGTGATGGCTTTACCTTCGTAAATCATCAACTGATCTCCACGGTATGGAAGCTGAACAGTTACACATCGGACGCCAGCCTACAGCAGGCATCCCCGGACATAGCCGAGGGAGCATAGCTGCATTCTTTTCTCTGGCACACCCGCCGACGCGATAATCAGGCGAAATGGCGAAGCCCATAGGACAAACGCTCAATTCATACGCCCGTTTGATTCGGGTGCGCACACATTCAGGCAAACGCCGACGTTTGTCAATTACGGATCAGTTCACGAACCCCCCGCACCATACGGCGATGGAGAATTATTCAGCAACGCAATGATCCGCGATAAGAAACAACACGCCAGACAGCACAACGCCCCGCAAGCGGGGCGTTGTGCTGTCTACAGGTACAACTTAAAAACGCTCGATTTCCGCGCTGGCCTGCAACTGCCGACGGTAAGCCGCAAAGTCTTCCTGACCGACACGCGAAGCCAGGAATTGCCTGTACATGGCCAGCTCTTGCGGCTGCAACTCACCCTGGTCGTCGTTGACGCCATTCAGACGCACGAGCACCTGGTCACCATTACTCAAGGCCACTTGCGTAAATACCGGCTGCTCGGGCGACTGCGGTCGCTGCATACGGAATACTGCCTGCAGGATAGCCGGGGCCACCCCTTCCTGAGCACGGCCAGCCGCTTCCAGAATCGTCCAGGCCTGCGCCTGATCCTGCGATGTAAACCCCTTGCGCAGAGCTTCAAGCTGCTGACCAGCCAGTTCCTCGGCCTGCTTGGCAGCCTGTTCGGCTTCCAGCTGCTGACGAATCTCGAGCTGCACGTCGACCAAGGCCTGCGGTTGCGGCTTGAGGTGTTGCTTGACACGCACCACCACAACCGTCGAGGGGTCCAACTCAATGGCTGAACTGTTGGCACCGTCCTCAAGCAACTCAGCACTGAAAGCCGCTTGAACAACCTGCCGGTTAGCCGCCAGACCTTCGCCCCCCTCACGACCGAACGGACCAACGCTGAGCACGGCCAGATCCATTTCCTGAGCAGGCTGATGCAGGTCAGAGGCTTCAAACGCCGAGTCCTCCAACTGCTTGACCGCTTCGACAAAGCGCTGCTCAACCTGCTGGGTTTTCAGCTCACGCTCCAGTTTTTCACGTAGCTCAGCAAAGGCCGGCACCTCTGGCGCCTGCACACCCAGCAGCTTGATCAGGTGAAAACCGAACTCCGTACGTACCGGCGCAGAGACCTCTTGCAGCTGCAGCCCGTACAAGGCCTCTTCAAAGGCCGGGTCATAAACGCCCGGCCCCGCAAAACCAAGATCCCCGCCTTCGGCAGCTGAGCCGGTGTCTGCGGAGAAGTCACGAGCCAGAGCTGCAAAGTCTTCACCCTTGGCAATCCGCTCAGCCAGCTGCTCGATCTTGGTACGAGCCTTGGCCTCGTCCTGCTCTGCATTGACTTCCACAAGGATATGCGCGGCCTGACGCTGCTCAGCCAGATTGGCAATCTCCTTCTGATACAGCGCCTGCAAGTCATCTTCATTGACGTCGACCTGATCGAAGAAGGCATCCTTCTTCAGTTCGACATACTCCAGCGTCACCTGCTCGGGCGTCATGAAGCGTGCTTCATGCTCTTTGTAAAACGACTCGACTTGCTCATCGGATACGCTGACCGCAGCACGATCAGCGACAACCGTCAGGTAGGCAAAATCGCGTGTCTGACGATCCAGACGAGCAAAGGCCTTGATCTCCGCATCCGTCACAAAGGCACTGCCTGCCAGGCCGGCGCGCAGCTGGCCAATGAGCATTTCCTCACGCAGCATCTGACGAAAACGCAGGCGATCAAAACCCATCTGGCGAATAACCTGATCGAAGCGGTCGGCATTGAACTGCCCATCGACCTGGAATTCAGGCGTCAGCAAAATCAACTGGTCAATGGCCGCATCGGAGAATGCAAAACCGGCATCCGCCGCGCCTTGCAACAGCAACTGCCGATCAATCAACCCCTTAAGAGCCGACTCACGCAGCAGCTTGTCATCCAGCAACGAAGCATCAAAATCCTTGCCCAGTTGCTGCTGCAACTGACGGCGCTGCATATCAGCTGCCTGAGTCAGTTGATCAAGGGTGATTTCCGCACCATTGACCAACGCGGCATTGTTGCGATTACTGCCCGAGTTGACGATCGCCTCAAAGCCGGTAAAGGCCATCAGCACAACAATCAGGCCGACAATGGTCTTGGCAATCCAGCTTTGTGAATTGTCACGAATATTCTGCAGCATGGCTCCCCCAGAACGACCATAAACGGCTGGTCGTGCGGCTTGGGTAGATTCTAAATAGAACAAAGGCGCATCCTAGGATGCGCCTTCTAGCAAGTTGCGAAGCGGATGGGACTCGGTTCCGCGCCCCTCGGCAAGCTAGCTTGCCGCTTCGCTGTCAGCTGGAACATGCCAGCTGACAGGGCAAAGGCTGAGCGACGCGTATCAGTTGACGGCGTCTTTCAGTGCTTTACCCGCTTTGAAACCCGGAATCTTGGCAGCAGCGATGTTGATCGGCTTGCCAGTTTGCGGGTTGCGGCCAGTGCGCGCAGCGCGCTCTTTAACGGCGAAGGTGCCAAAGCCAACCAGTACCACGGAATCACCAGCCTTCAGGGCATCAGTGACGGATTCGATTACTGCATCCAGCGCACGGCCAGCAACAGCTTTCGGGATATCAGCAGATGCGGCGATGGCATCGATCAGTTCCGACTTGTTCACTCTAAGTCCCCTTTAATTCCTATTGGATTGTTTCTTGATTTTGGTGTGAGCAAAGCGGGCGCTGGTTGGCCTGCTGACACGCGTGAGCGGCTTTATAACAAGGGCTCGGAAATAGTGTCAACAAAGCCCCCCGGCTAATGCGTGCTGATTCGCTCCTTGGAATCAGGCTCGCGCTTGTCATCCTTTGCAACCATCTCGGGAGCCGCATCGGGCAAGGGCTCCGGGGCGTATTGCAACGCAATCTGCAGGACCTCGTCAATCCATTTAACCGCTTTGATCTGCAGGTCCTGGCGAATGTTCTCGGGAATGTCCTTGAGATCGCGCAGGTTCTCTTCCGGAATGATCACTGTCTTGATGCCACCACGATGTGCGGCCAGGAGCTTTTCCTTGAGCCCACCAATGGCCAGCACCTGGCCACGCAGGGTGATTTCACCCGTCATTGCCACGTCGGCACGCACCGGAATCTTCGTCAGCGCCGAGACCAGTGCCGTACACAGACCGATACCGGCACTCGGGCCGTCCTTCGGCGTTGCCCCCTCGGGCATGTGAATATGCACGTCATGCTTCTCGTAAAAGTCTGTAGCAATACCCAGACTCCGCGCCCTGCTGCGCACCACGGTCAGCGCTGCCGTCATGGACTCAGCCATGACATCTCCTAGCGAACCGGTTTTGATCAACTGCCCCTTGCCCGGCACCACAACGGTCTCGATGGTCAACAGCTCGCCACCAACCTGTGTCCAGGCCAGGCCGGTAACCTGCCCTACCTGATCTTCCTGCTCCGCCAGACCAAAACGAAACTTGGCTACCCCCAGGTAGCTTTCCAGGTCATCTGGCTGCAGGGTCAAGGCGATGCGCTTATTGCCAGCCTGCTGCTTGACCACCTTGCGGCACACCTTGGCAATCTGCCGCTCAAGGCCACGCACGCCCGCTTCTCGGGTGTAGTAACGAATGATGTTGCGCACTGCGGCCTCACTAAAGGCCAACTCACCTTTCTTCAGGCCATTGGCCTGGGTCTGCTTGGGCACCAGGTAGCGTACGGCAATGCTGACTTTTTCGTCTTCGGTATACCCGGGCAAACGAATGATTTCCATGCGATCCAGCAAGGGCGCCGGGATATTCATGGAGTTGGCCGTGCACAAGAACATCACATCGGAAAGGTCGTAATCGACTTCCAGGTAGTGATCGTTGAAGTTGTGGTTCTGCTCCGGATCGAGCACTTCCAGCAAAGCCGAAGCAGGGTCACCACGCATATCGCTGGCCAACTTATCGATTTCATCCAGAAGGAACAGTGGGTTGCGCACCCCTACCTTGCTCAGCTTCTGGATCAGGCGTCCCGGCATTGAGCCGATGTAGGTACGTCGATGCCCACGAATCTCTGCTTCATCACGCACCCCCCCCAGGGCCATGCGCACGAACTTGCGATTGGTGGAACGCGCAATGGACTCGGCCAGCGAGGTTTTGCCGACACCTGGCGGGCCGACCAGGCACAGCACCGGCCCCTTGAGCTTCTTCACCCGCTTCTGCACAGCGAGGTATTCGAGAATGCGCTCCTTGACCTCCTCCAGACCGAAGTGATCAGCATCGAGGATTTCCTCGGCACGTGCCAGATCCAGACGCACCTTGCTGTGCGCCTGCCAGGGCACATTGATCAGCCAGTCCAGGTAGGAGCGCACCACGGTCGCTTCTGCCGACATCGGTGACATCTGGCGTAACTTGTTCAACTCAGCAGTCGCCTTGGCCTTGGCTTCGACCGTCATGCCGGCCGCCTCGATGCGCTTTTTCAGCTCATCGATTTCGTTATGACCGTCCTCGTCCTCGCCCAGCTCCTTCTGAATGGCTTTCATCTGCTCATTCAGGTAGTACTCGCGCTGGCTACGCTCCATCTGTTTCTTCACCCGGCCACGGATGCGCTTTTCTACCTGCAGAAGATCCAGCTCAGCATCCAGCAACGCCAGCACATGCTCGACACGCTCGGACAGCTCTACCTTTTCCAGGATGCCTTGTTTCTGCTCGATCTTAAGCGCCACGTGCGCCGCCATGCTGTCCACCAGGCGTCCGGGCTCATCAATGGCACTCAGCGAAGCCAAGACTTCGGCAGGCACCTTTTTGCTGAGCTGCACATACTGCTCGAACTGCCCGAGCAGGCTGCGTACAAATACCTCAGCCTCACGCTCAGCCGGTTCAGCCTCTTCCAGCAAGCTGACGCAGGCCTGGCCATAGCTGCCGGACAGATCGAAGTGTTCGACGGCGCCACGCTGCTCCCCTTCGACCAACACCTTGACCGTGCCATCAGGCAGCTTGAGCAATTGCAGGATGGTGGCCACCGTACCCATACGGTACAGCCCCTCCTCAGCCGGATCATCATCCGCCGGGTTGCGCTGTGCCAGCAGCAAGACCTGCTTGTCGCCATTCATCGCAGCTTCAAGCGCCTCGATGGACTTCTCGCGTCCGACGAACAGAGGAATGACCATGTGCGGATAAACCACGACATCACGCAACGGCAGCAAGGGCAATTCGATGGTTGTATTCATATATTCAGCTCTGCGGCGACCGGAAGGTCGATAAAGACAGGATCTTATGCAGCCAAGATGGGGATGGCTGGCGAAAAAAACAAGCCGCGCGCCCATAAAACTAAGGGGCCAACAGGCCCCTTTTGTTTCATTACGCGTCGGGTGCGGCCTTGGCCGGCAGGTCATTACTGGCGTAGATCAACAGCGGCTTGGAAGCCCCCTGGATCACGCTTTCATCAACCACAACCTTGCTGACACCCTCCTGCGAGGGAATGTCATACATGGTATCCAGCAACACATTCTCGAGAATCGAGCGCAGGCCACGTGCCCCGGTCTTGCGCTCCAGCGCACGCTGGGCAACTGCCTTGAGCGCATCGGCACGAAACTCCAGCTCAACGCCCTCCAGTTCGAACAGACGAGCGTACTGCTTGGTCAGCGCGTTCTTCGGCTCGGTGAGAATCTGCATCAGCGCCGCCTCGTCCAGTTCATCCAGGGTGGCAATCACCGGCAGACGACCAACGAACTCAGGGATCAGACCAAACTTGACCAGATCATCCGGCTCCACATCACGCAGGGCCTCACCGACCTTCTTGCCACTGTCCGGGCTACGCACCTCGGCATTGAAACCGATACCACCTTTGGTAGAGCGCCCCTGGATGACTTTCTCCAGACCAGCAAAAGCCCCACCACAAATGAACAGGATATTGCGCGTATCCACCTGCAGGAATTCCTGCTGCGGGTGCTTGCGACCACCCTGCGGAGGCACCGAAGCCACCGTACCTTCAATCAGCTTGAGCAGAGCTTGCTGCACACCCTCACCCGATACATCACGGGTGATCGAGGGGTTATCGGACTTGCGCGAAATCTTGTCGATTTCATCGATGTAGACAATGCCCATCTGGGCCTTCTCGACATCGTAGTCGCACTTTTGCAAGAGCTTCTGGATGATGTTCTCGACATCCTCACCGACATAACCCGCTTCAGTGAGCGTAGTGGCATCGGCAATGGTAAAGGGTACGTTGAGCAAACGCGCCAGCGTCTCGGCAAGCAAGGTCTTGCCCGAGCCGGTAGGACCGATCAACAGAATATTGCTCTTGCCCAGCTCGACCTCATCTTTCTTGTCACGCTGGTTGAGACGCTTGTAGTGGTTGTACACCGCCACCGAAAGAATCTTCTTGGCGCGCTCCTGACCAATCACATACTGATCCAGGATGGCGCTGATCTCACGCGGAGCGGGCAACTTGTGCGCCTGGCTGTCAGCCTGAGCTTCCTGCACCTCCTCGCGGATGATGTCATTACACAGGTCGACGCACTCGTCGCAAATGAACACGGAAGGACCGGCAATCAGCTTGCGTACTTCGTGCTGGCTCTTGCCACAGAACGAGCAGTACAGCAGCTTGCCGTTATCCTCTCCGTTACGGGTATCAGTCATTCGATTGATCCAATCCGATAGGCCTAAAACACAAGATGGCGGCTAGCCCGGGTATTTTCAACCCTACCTGGCAGGCATTGGCCGCCGTAGCATCATTTTCCTGACGACCTGTCAGCCAATAACCGGGCGCTTGCTCAGCACCTGATCGATCAGGCCGTACTTGACCGCCTCATCGCCACTCATGAAGTTGTCGCGATCGGTATCGCGAGCAATGACATCAATCGGCTGCCCGGTATGATCAGCCAGGACCTTGTTGAGGCGGTCACGGATGGTCAGGATTTCCCGGGCATGAATCTCGATATCCGAGGCCTGTCCCTGGAAACCACCCAATGGCTGGTGAATCATCATCCGCGAATGGGGCAGACAATAGCGCTTGCCAGCGGCACCCGCCGTCAGCAGCAAGGCACCCATGCTGCAGGCTTGGCCGATACAAATAGTCGAGACATCAGGCTTGATGAACTGCATGGTGTCGTAGATCGACATGCCTGCGGTAACCGAGCCACCCGGTGAATTGATGTAGAGGTGAATATCCTTGTCCGGATTCTCCGCCTCAAGGAACAGCAACTGAGCTACCACCAGATTGGCCATGTAGTCTTCTACCTGACCAACCAGGAAAATCACCCGCTCCTTGAGCAGGCGAGAATAGATATCGTAGGCACGCTCGCCACGGGCAGACTGCTCGACCACCATGGGCACCAGGCCACCGGCTGCTTGAATTTCGGGCATTTGCTGCAGATAAGAATTGCGGGACATGTCCGGCGATCGCTCCCTAATGGTTTTTCATGTCGCTAAGACACATAAGCCAGCGAATCCGCTGGCTTATGTTCAACTCGAAGGAAGCTAGGTACTTACTCGGCAGCACCAGGTGCGGCGGCCGGCTTGACTGCTTCTTCGTAGGAAACCGGCTTATCGGTCACCTTAGCCTTCTGCAGGACAGTATCTACAACTTGCTCTTCCAGCACAACCGAGCGAACCTCACCCAGTTGTTGCTCATTCTTGTAGTACCAGGCCACGACCTGCTCCGGCTCTTGATAGGCCGAAGCCATTTCTTCGATCAACTCGCGAACGCGCGCATCATCGGGCTTCAGCTCAGCCTGCTTGACCACCTCAGCAATAATCAGTCCCAAGCTGACGCGACGCTTGGCCTGCTCTTCGAAGAGCTCAGCAGGCAGCTGTTCAGGCTTGATGTTGCCACCGAACTGCTGCACGGCCTGCACACGCAGACGCTGCACTTCATTGGCCACCAGCGCCTTGGGCAGTTCAACCGGGTTGGCAGCCAGCAGGCCTTCCATCACCTGGTTTTTGACCTTCGACTTGATAGCCTGGCGCAGCTCACGCTCCATGTTTTTGCGCACTTCGGCGCGGAAGCCTTCCAGGCCACCCTCGCTCGCACCAAACAGTGCGAAGAACTGTTCGTTGAGCTCCGGAAGAACCGGTGCAGCTACAGCATTGACCGTCACAGTGAATTCGGCGGTTTTGCCAGCCAGTTCGAGATTCTGGTAGTCCTCAGGGAAGGTCGGAGTAATTACGCGCTCTTCGCCGGCCTTGGCCCCCACCAGTGCCTCTTCAAAACCCGGGATCATGCGACCCGAACCCAGCACCAGGGCAGTCCCCTTAGCCGAACCACCCGCAAAAGCCTCACCCTCGATCTTGCCGACGAAGTCGATGTTCAACTGGTCGCCATTCTCAGCAGCACGCTCCACGGCTTCAAAGCGCGTATTCTGCTTGCGCAGAATGTCCAGCATGTTGTCCACATCCGCCTCGCTGACTTCAGCCTGCGGGCGCTCGACCGTGATGCCCTCGAAACCGGCCACCTGAATTTCCGGATAGATCTCGAACGTAGCCACGTACTCGAGGTCTTTGCCTTTCTCGAACACCTTGGGCTCCACGGAAGGCGCACCGGCCGGATTCAGCTTCTCGGCGACGATGGCTTCGTAAAAGCTGCTTTGAATCAGATCGCCCAGCGCTTCCTGACGAGCACTGTCCTCATAGCGCTGACGAATAACGCTCATCGGCACCTTGCCGGGACGGAAACCAGGCACTTTGGCACGGCGTGCAGTTTGCTGCAGGCGCTTGGTCACTTCACTCTCGATACGCTCGGCCGGAACGCCAATGGTCAGACGACGCTCAAGAGCGGAGGTGCTTTCAACAGAAACTTGCATGGATATCCCTCGTTGCACAAACGTAGGCCGGCCGCACCGGCTCCCAGAATCAAGGGCACGCATTCTAGAGACTTGCGAAAAAGAAGTCACCCACGCGCGCGCAATGAAGCAGGCCGCCACAACCGAAATTGACTATATAAAAGGAAGAGATGGTGCGGACGGAGAGACTCGAACTCTCACACCTTGCGGCGCCAGAACCTAAATCTGGTGTGTCTACCAATTTCACCACGTCCGCGTGGTCTTGCCGGAAACGAAAACGCCAGGCTTAGCCTGGCGTTTTCTCGAATATGGGGTGGACGATGGGAATCGAACCCACGACACCAGGAGCCACAATCCTGTGCTCTACCAACTGAGCTACGCCCACCATATTGCGTTACCGCTTTGCTTACCCTGCGAGCCAATGGCGCACCCGGCAGGACTCGAACCTGCGACCATCCGCTTAGAAGGCGGATGCTCTATCCAGCTGAGCTACGGGCGCTTATCAATCTGCATTCTTAGCTGAGCGCAGACTCAAAGCTTTGGCTCTACAAACTGTTACCAGTCCAGAGTGCCATCTAACCCAGCGCAGGCTGTGCTCGACAAGCGGGGCGCATGTTACTCAGCCGCCTGCTCAGCGTCAACAAGAAAAAATAAAAATTTCAGCCAGTTACGTAGCCGCAAGAATTTTCGTCCAGCACCCTGGCCAGCTCCGAGCACACTTTCCGCTGACACAACATCAGCAACTGGCGAGTGCCTTTGCCAGTTCTGGTCATCGTGCGAGAATAGCCATCCTTTTTAGCCCCAGCATGGTTAAGCAGCTTCATGACCGCACAACTGATCGATGGCAAAGCCATTGCCGCCAGCCTGCGCCAGCAGATTGCCCAACGAGTCACCGAGCGCCACCAGCAAGGTTTACGCGCCCCCGGCCTGGCGGTGATCCTGGTCGGCAGCGACCCTGCCTCGCAAGTCTATGTAGCGCACAAGCGCAAGGACTGTGAAGAAGTCGGTTTCGTTTCACGGGCGCATGACCTCCCTGCCAGCACCACGCAGGAGGAGCTGCTTGCACTGATCGACCAGCTCAACGCCGACACGCAGATCGATGGCATTCTCGTGCAACTGCCTCTACCTGCTCACCTCGACGCCTCGCAGCTGTTGGAACGTATTCGCCCAGACAAGGATGTAGACGGCTTTCATCCCTTCAATATTGGCCGCCTGGCACAACGCATGCCCTTGCTGCGCCCCTGCACCCCCAAGGGCATCATGACCCTGCTACACAGCACCGGTGCCGACCTACACGGCCTGCATGCGGTCATCGTTGGCGCTTCCAATATCGTTGGCCGCCCCATGGCCCTGGAACTGCTGCTGGCCGGCTGCACCACCACGGTTACCCACCGCTTTACCAAAGACCTGGCCAGCCATGTCGCCCAGGCCGACATTGTCGTGGTGGCGGTGGGTAAGCCGGGACTGGTCAAGGGCGAGTGGATCAAGCAAGGCGCCATCGTCATCGATGTGGGCATCAACCGCCAGGCCGATGGCAAGCTGGTTGGCGATGTTGACTTCACCAGCGCAGCGCAACGTGCCGCCTGGATCACCCCGGTCCCCGGCGGTGTAGGTCCGATGACCCGCGCCTGCCTGCTGGAAAACACCCTGCACGCCGCCGAACAACTCCACAACTGATCCAACCCGGCCTTGTCATCCCTTCCAGACCGACAAGGCCTGCCGGACAACACACTGTCAGACCTCACACTGGCATTACGGCGCATTTCGCTTATGGTTAATCACGAAGTGCGCTGTTTTGGCACATCTGCCGCTCAAGTCCCCCCTGCCCTATGCCGATACTGCACAAGGCACATGAATGGAGTTTCTTCATGCAACAGGGTCTTCTCGCCAGATTCATTCCGTCACAACTGACCGACCAAGCCAGCATCCTGCAAGCTCGCACACTCGCCTTCAGTGGCCTGTGCAGCCTGGTCATCGGCCTTTACAGCTGCATCAAGTGGGGGCGCCTGGGTAATGAAGCCCTAGCTTATGGCTCGCTGCTGCTGGTGCTGGGCATGCCCTTGATGCTGTTTTTGTTGCGCAGTGCCTGGCTGCCGGTAGCCGCCGTAGCCAACGTGGCCCTGACCTGCATGGCCAGTTACTCGATGATTCTCATCTACCAGCTGGGCGGCCTGCATTCGGCACACCTGTACTGGCCGGCGGTAATGATCGTTTTCGCCTACCTGATGGCAGGGCCACGCAGTGCAGCTGTCTGGGGTTTATTGCAAGCACTGTTCGTATTCTGGCTAATTCGCCTGGAGCGCAGTGGCGCCAACCTACCGGTCTTCGAGCTAAGCCCACGCGACGCAGCCGTCAACATTTACTCAGGCTTCCTCCTGCCGATCCTCACCTTGTGGCTCGCCCAGTGGTACACGGCACGCTTACGCCAGCAAGCCTTTGGCGAAGCAGCTGAAGGTGTGGAGGAGGCACGACGCAACGCCGCCCAGGCCAGTCGTAACCAGGAGCAACTGGGCAGTCTCGTCGAAGAAGTACGCCAAGGCGCCAACAGCCTGCTGCACATGGCCCAGCAATTACAGGACACCCTGGGCGGCATCCGCCAGCGCTGCCAGAGCATAGACCAGGACGTACAGCACCAGGCCGACGCCATGCAACAACTGGATGCTGCCGTGCACGAAGTCCTGCAGCAGCTGGCCAACAGCACCACACAGATGCAGCAACTCAACCAGCAGACCGAGCAAAGCACCACACAAATGCAACAGTGCGCCGCACGCATGGGTGATGCCGAGCAGAGCATGCAGGCTATCGAGCAAAGCAACCAGCGCATTGCCGAAGCCATGCAAATGATCAGTGCCATCGCCCAGCAAACCAATCTGCTGGCCCTTAACGCCGCCATTGAAGCAGCACGCGCCGGCGAACATGGCCGAGGCTTTGCCGTGGTTGCCGATGAAGTACGCAACCTGTCGCAACGCAGCAACCAGACAGCCGATACGGTGCAGGGCGTGCTGGAAGCCTCGCAGGGGATTGTCGCAACCGGCGTCAACCAGGTAGGCCAGGCAGGCAGCACCATTCTCGATAACGCCGCACGCAGCGCCGAGATATCCAGCTCCATTGCCGAGCAACGGCAGACCCTGGATAACGCGCACAGCCAATTGGTCGAAGTGCGCGAACACAGTGCCAGCCAGCGCGCCGCCAGCCAACGCCAGCGCGAAGCCAGCGCCGAGCTGCTCGCCGCGCAGGGCGAACTCAGCGAACTCGGACAGCGCCTGGCGGCACTCTCCCAGCAGCTGCACCAGCGTATCAATCACTGACGAGCACTTGCCAGAGGCGTGGCGGCAATCGTATTGTCGCCACCTGGCCAGTCTACTGGCCAACGTCGCTCGGACGGTTCCGGGCGCTTACGTCTGCTGAGGAAATCATGGCTGAACATGCCAAGCGCCGCTTTGCGCGCATCGATCGTCTGCCCCCCTACGTTTTCAACATCACCGCCGAACTGAAGATGGCCGCCCGCCGCCGTGGCGAGGACATCATCGACTTCAGCATGGGCAATCCAGACGGCGCCACCCCGCCGCATATCGTCGAGAAGCTGGTGCAGGTCGCCCAGCGCGAAGACACCCACGGCTACTCCACCTCCCGCGGCATCCCGCGCCTGCGCCGCGCCATCTCGCGCTGGTACAAGGACCGCTATGACGTGGAGATCGACCCGGAAAGCGAAGCCATCGTCACCATCGGCTCCAAGGAAGGCCTGGCGCACCTGATGCTGGCCACCCTGGACCACGGCGACACCGTGCTGGTACCCAACCCGAGCTATCCCATCCACATCTACGGCGCGGTGATCGCCGGCGCTCAGGTGCGCTCGGTGCCGCTGGTACCGGGCGTGGACTTCTTCGCCGAGCTGGAGCGGGCCATCCGCGAAGCCATCCCGAAACCGAAGATGATGATCCTCGGCTTCCCCTCCAACCCCACCGCGCAGTGCGTGGAGCTGGACTTCTTCGAGCGCGTGGTAGCCCTGGCCAAGCAGTATGACGTGCTGGTGATCCACGACCTGGCCTACGCCGACATCGTCTACGACAGCTGGAAAGCTCCGTCGATCATGCAGGTGCCGGGCGCCAAGGACATCGCCGTGGAGTTCTTCACCCTGTCCAAGAGCTACAACATGGCCGGCTGGCGGATCGGCTTCATGGTCGGCAACCCTGAACTGGTCAGCGCCCTGGCGCGGATCAAGAGCTACCACGACTATGGCACCTTCACCCCGCTGCAGGTCGCAGCCATCGCCGCCCTGGAAGGCGACCAGCAATGCGTGCGCGATATCGCCGAGCAGTACCGGCAGCGCCGCAACATGCTGGTCAAGGGCCTGCACGAAGCCGGCTGGATGGTGGAGAAGCCCAAGGCCTCCATGTATATCTGGGCCAAGATCCCCGAGCCCTATGCCCATATGGGCTCGCTGGAGTTCGCCAAGAAGCTGCTGCTGGAGGCCAAGGTCTGCGTCTCGCCGGGCCTGGGTTTCGGCGACTACGGCGATGACCACGTACGCTTTGCTCTGATCGAAAACCTTGATCGCACCCGCCAGGCGATCCGCGGCATCAAGGCGATGTTCCGCGCCGATGGCCTGCTGCCAGCCAGCCCGCGCAAATCCAGCTAGCGCGCACCAAAAAAAGGCAGCATCCAGCGATGCTGCCTCTCCATAAGCCTGCCATGCTGTCCATAGCCTCCCCTGGCGTGCGCCCGACAAACCACGCCCAGCCTTTACGACTACCTCTTAATAGGTAGCCTTGCTGTTGTTTTTAAAGGGTTTTCATCTACCTCTGAAAATTTCTTCGGGGCGCCAGGGACTACTGGCCCGCACCTTGCAAACCTCCTGTCATCGCCACCCACAACAACTAGAACAGGTGGTGCTCCTGCCTAGCCGGGCGCCGTTAAGACAGAAGGACTTTGCCATGACCGAGCGTGACAAACCCCAGGCCCAGAGCCGCCGCAGTTTCCTGAAACAATCCATTGCCCTGGCCGGCGCCGTAGGTGGTATTACCAGCCTGGGCCTGGCCGCCCCGAACAGTTTGCGCAGTGCCGCCTGGGCGGCCGGTTCCGATGCTCCAGAAAAAACCAGCCTGAAAGTCGGCTTCATCCCGCTGACCGATTGCGCCTCTCTGGTGGTAGCCGCTACCCAGGGCTTTGCCGGGAAATATGGCTTGCACATCACCCCGAGCAAGGAAGCCTCATGGGCAGGCGTACGCGACAAGCTCAACACTGGCGAACTGGACGCCGCCCACGTGCTGTACGGCATGATGTACGGCGCGCAACTGGGTCTGGCCGGACCGCAGAAAGACATGGCCGTCCTCATGGGCCTCAACCAGAACGGCCAGGCCATTACCCTCTCCAAACAGCTGCGTGAAGCCGGTGTCACAAACGGCGCACAACTGGCCGCTCACCTCAAGCAAGGTGGCAAACCCCTGACCTTCGCCCAGACCTTCCCCACCGGCACCCATGCCATGTGGCTGTACTACTGGCTGGGCAGCCTGGGCATCAACCCACTGAGCGACGTAAAAACCATCACCGTACCGCCACCGCAAATGGTCGCCAACATGCGCGTCGGCAACATGGATGGCTTCTGCGTAGGCGAGCCCTGGGGCGCCCGGGCAATCTTCGACCGTATCGGCTTCACGGCCGTCACTACCCAACAGATCTGGCCGGACCATCCGGAGAAAGTTCTCGGCACTACCCGCGCCTTTATCGAGCAACACCCCAACACGGCGCGCGCGCTGATCATGGCCATCCTCGATGCCAGCCGCTTTATCGAAGCCAGCGAGGCCAATCGGCGCAGCACGGCCAAGCTGATTTCCGGCAAGGCCTATGTAAACGCTCCGCTCAAGGTCATCGAACCGCGCTTTCTGGCTCAATACGAAGATGGCCTGGGCAACCGCTGGCAGGATGAACACGCCATGGCTTTCTGCCGCGAGGGCCAGGTCAATTTCCCCTATCACTCCGACGGCATGTGGTTCCTCACCCAGTTCAAGCGCTGGGGCCTGCTCAAGGAGCAGCCCGACTATGCCGGCCTGGCCGCCCAGGTCAACCAGACCACGCTGTATGGCGAAGCCGCCAGCCAGTTGGGCCTGGCCGTACCCGCGAACGTCCTGCGTAGCAGCACACTGATCGACGGTCAGCGCTGGGATGGCAGCGATCCGGCTGGCTATGCGCAATCCTTTGCCATCCACGCCTGATCTGGAGCCAGACCATGAATGCGCCCCTGAAAGTCCCTGCGCCAGTTCCTCAGCCGGTGAGCGCCTGGCAGCGCTTGAGCCCTTCACGCAGCACCCTGCTCAATCTGGCGCGCGCCGTGCTAGCGCCTCTTTTGGGTCTGTTGCTGTTTCTTCTGGTATGGGCGGCGATTGCCGGCCGCAGTGAAGGCCTGCCCGGCCCTTGGTCGACCTGGCAGGCGGCCCTGCTGCTGTTTGCCGACCCCTTTTATGACAACGGCCCGAATGACATGGGCATCGGCTGGAACATCCTGCACTCGCTGGGCCGCGTCGGCATTGGTTTCGGCCTTGCCGCACTGGTCGGCATCCCGCTGGGTTTCGCCATTGGCCGCTTCGCCTTCCTCAACGGCATGCTCTCGCCGATCATCAGCCTGCTGCGTCCCGTATCTCCGCTGGCCTGGCTACCGATCGGCCTGCTGGTGTTCGAGGCTGCCGGCCCGGCGTCGATCTGGGTGATCTTCATCAGCTCCATCTGGCCAATCATTCTCAACACGGCCGCCGGCGTGGCCAGCGTGCCACAGGACTACCTGAACGTAGCCCGGGTGCTCAAGCTTTCCGAGTTCAAGGTACTCACCCGCATCCTTTTCCCGGCGGTGCTGCCCCACCTGATGACCGGCATTCGCCTGGCCATCGGTGTCGCCTGGCTGGTGATCGTCGCCGCGGAAATGCTCACTGGCGGCACAGGCCTCGGCTTCTGGGTGTGGGACGAGTGGAACAACCTCAACGTCGAACACATCCTCATCGCCATCATCATCGTCGGCCTGGTCGGCCTGGCTTTGGAGCAGAGCCTCGTCTGGTTGGCCAAACGCTTCGACTATGCCAGCTGATTGACCTCACCCAGCACGCCTGCCACGGCAGGCGCAGGAGATATTCTCATGGAAAAATTCGTAGAACTCAGCCAGGTCAGCAAACACTTCGATACCAAGCAGGGACGTTTCCAGGCGCTCAGCGATGTCAATCTGAGTATCGCCCGTGGCGAGTTCGTGGCACTGATTGGCCACTCCGGCTGCGGCAAGTCGACGGTGCTCAACCTGATCGCAGGCCTGCTCGATGCCGACAGCGGCGGCCTGATCTGCAATGGCCGAGAAATCGACGGCCCCGGCCCGGAACGTGCAGTGGTCTTCCAGAACCACAGCCTGCTGCCCTGGATGACCTGCTTTGCCAACGTGTACCTGGCCGTGGAGCGCGTCTTCGGGCGTGACCACAGCAAGGCCGAGCTCAAGGCACGTACCGAGCAAGCCTTGCAGATGGTGGGGCTCAGCCATGCCAGTCACAAATACCCCAACGAAATTTCCGGCGGCATGAAGCAGCGGGTCGGCATCGCCCGCGCCCTGGCCATGCAACCCAAGGTACTGCTGATGGATGAGCCGTTCGGGGCACTGGACGCGCTGACCCGCGCCCACCTGCAGGATGAGCTGCTGCGTATCGTCACGCAAACGCAAAGCACCGTGGTGATGGTCACTCATGATGTCGATGAAGCGGTACTGCTTGCCGATCGTATCGTGATGATGAGCAATGGTCCCGCCGCCACGGTCGGCGACATCCTGCAGGTCGACCTGGAGCGCCCCCGCGACCGCCTGGCACTGGCCAACGACGCGCAATACCACGCCTATCGCAGTGCCGTCCTGGAATTTCTCTACCAGCGCCAGCAGCGCCCTGCCGCCTGAAGCAGCTAGCAGTCGTGGCGTGCCACGACTGCCAGGCGGTATACAATGGCCGCCCTGTCTGCCGAGAGAACACCATGGCCCGCCTGACCCTCGATTTCCCTGAAGAGCTGTTCTGTTTCAGCACCTCGCTCAGCGTGCGCGTCACTGACATCAATGGCGCCAATCACCTGGCCAACGACGCGCTGATCTCGATGATCTCCGAGGCTCGCGCGCGCTTTCTGCACGCCTATGCCATCGCCGAAGTCAACCCGCAAGGTATCGGGATTATCGTCACCGACCTGGCCACCGTGTATCGCGCCGAAGCCTATGCACGCGATCAGTTGCTGTTCGAAGTCGGCATGATGGACCTCAACAAATACGGCGCCGATATCATCTTCCGCATCAGCCGTCCTGCCGACGGCACGCTGATCGCCCTGGCCAAGTCCGGCTTTGTCTTCTACGACTACACCCAGTCGCGGGTCAGCCCCTGGCCCGAGGCGCTGCAGCAACGCTTTAGCCAGGCCGATCGCCTCGCCTGACACAGCACCAACACGGGGCAAACCGCGCGCACCGGCACGTTGCTGACGCCCCAGCAGCGCGCACCCAACGCCTCACCTGCGCGCCTCACCCCTGCTGCAACCCCAGCCGCAACGGGCCCTCCAGCCTGTTGGCCCGAGACTTGCTAAACCTGCCACAGCAGCAGCCAGGCGGCTGCCCGCTAGGAATCGTGCAGGCGCTTGTCAGCACCTCCTGTGCCGCCCCGCTACCGGGGCCACCGACCAGCCTATCCGGCTAGCCGGTGCCTTGCCCGCTTGCCTGACAAGCCAAAGGTGGTCTCGCCACACCCCGCCGGCCACAAGTCGGCGTCTCTCCGCACCGTAGTGTCTAGTGCCACGCACGCTAGCCACTACGGTACGGGGCCCTCTATCGCTGATACCGAGGTACGCCATGCACACAAGTTTCTGGAAAGCCGGCCACCCACCGACCCTGTTTGCCGCCTTCCTTTATTTCGACCTGAGCTTCATGGTCTGGTACGTACTTGGCCCGCTGGGCGTGCAGATTGCTGCCGACCTGGGGCTGACAACCCAGCAACGCTCGCTGATGGTCGCTACACCGATTCTCGCCGGAGCCATTCTGCGCTTCGTACTGGGCATCCTCGCTGACCGCACCTCGCCCAAGTCCGCAGGGCTGTTTGGCCAGGTGGTGGTGATTCTTGCCCTGGCGGTCGCCTGGCTGCATGGCATCCACAGCTTCGAGCAGGCGCTGCTGCTGGGGCTATTCCTCGGTTTTGCCGGCGCCTCTTTTGCCGTTTCCCTGCCGCTGGCCTCGCAATGGTATCCGCCCGAGCACCAGGGCAAGGCCATGGGCATCGCCGGCGCCGGCAATTCCGGGACGGTCCTCGCCGCGCTGTTCGCGCCTGGCCTGGCGGCCCTGTTCGGCTGGAACAACGTGTTCGGCCTGGCGCTGATTCCACTGCTACTGACGCTGCTGATCTTCGCCGGCATGGCCAAGAACGCCCCCACCCGTCCTGCCCCCAAAGCCCTGGGTGACTATCTCAAGGCACTGGCCGACAAGGACAGCTGGTGGTTCATGTTCTTCTACAGCGTGACCTTTGGTGGCTTCCTCGGTCTGGCCAGTGCCTTGCCCGGTTACTTTTTCGACCAGTACGGTTTCGACCCGGTCAAGGCCGGCTACTACACGGCGGCCTGCGTCTTCGCCGGCAGCCTGATGCGCCCACTGGGTGGCGCGCTGGCCGACCGCATCGGCGGCATTCGCTCGCTGCTGGTGATGTACACGGTAGCTGCACTGGCAATCGCCGTGGTCGGTGTGAACCTGCCCAGCGCCAGCGCCGCACTGGCGCTGTTCGTGGTCGCCATGCTGTGCCTGGGCGCCGGTAACGGCGCGGTATTCCAGCTGGTGCCGCAGCGTTTCCACCGCGAGATCGGCGTGATGACCGGGCTGATCGGCATGGCCGGCGGCATCGGCGGTTTCTGCCTGGCCGCCGGCCTGGGTGCCATCAAACAGGCCAGCGGCGACTATCAGCTGGGCCTGTGGCTGTTCGCCAGCCTTGGCGTGCTGGCCTGGATCGGCCTGTTCAGCGTCAAGCGTCGCTGGCGCAGCACCTGGGGCAGTTCGGCCATGACCGCCGCACGCGTGTGAGGCAGACTGGCATGACCGACCAGCAGCCGGAGATGGCCAGGCATGACACTGCAACTTGCCCTTGGTGAAGCCAGCCAGCGCGGGCCACGGCGTGACAACCAGGACGCCCTGCGCGTGGTCACCCCGGCGCCCGCCCTGGCCAGCAGCAAGGGCTATCTGCTGGCCATGGCCGACGGTGTCAGCCAGTGCAGTGATGGTGCACTGGCCGCACAAAGCAGCTTGCAGGCGCTGGCGATGGACTACTACGCCACGCCGGAAACCTGGCCGGCAACGCAGTCTCTGGAGCGTTTGCTGCAGGCACACAACCGCTGGCTGTTGGCCCAGGCCCCTGGGCAGAGTCTGCTGACCACCCTCAGCTGCCTGGTCTTGCGCGGTCGTCGCTATACCCTGGCGCACATCGGTGATTGCCGCATCTACCGTTACGCCGATGGCCGCTTACAGCGCCTTACCGAGGACCATGTGTGGCCACAAGCCAACATGCAGCACGTACTCAGACGTGCCCTGGGGCTGGATCAAAGCCTGCAGGTGGACTACCAGCAAGGCAGTCTGCAACCCGGTGAACGCTACCTGCTACTCAGCGATGGCGTCTGGGCTTACCTGGCAGACAGCCAGATCAGCCAGTTGCTCGCCGCCGGTCACGACTGCCAGGCTACCTGCCAGGCCCTGGTCGACAGCGCATTGCGCAATGGTGGCCAGGACAACGCCAGCGCCCTGCTGGTGCATGTACTGGGCGTACCTGAAAACGAACTGGCGGCGGAACTGCAAGAACGGCAGGATTGGCCAACCCCGCCACGCCTGCAGCCTGGCCAGCATTTTGAAGGCTGGCAAGTCGAGGCGCTGTGGCGCCGCTCGCGCCAGGCCGTGCTCTATCGGGTACGCGATGCGCAGGGACTGACCTGGCTGCTCAAGACCCTGCCGGAAGAGCTGGCGACCGACAGTGCGGCACGCCAGGCGCTGCTCCACGAAGAGTGGTTGATGCGTCGCCTGGCAGGCCAGTCTGTGGCCGACCTGCACGACATGCCTGGGCGTCGCCACCTGTATTTCGTTCAGCAGCAACTCGATGCCCAGCCACTCAGCACGCTACTCGAGCAACAGGGGCCCTGGCGTCTGGCGCCCTGGCTGGAGCTCATGCGCGCCATGCTCGGGCTGCTTGGCCAATTGCAACGACGCCACATCGTGCATCGCGACCTGACCCTGGACAACCTGCTGCTGGACGCGCAGGGCCGCCTCTACCTGGTGGACTTCGGCCTAGCCTACTGCCCCGGCCTGCACCCGGAAGCTCCCCCAGCGGGGGCCGGCACCCCCAGCTACCTGGCCCCGGAACTGTTTGCCGGCGCCGCCCCGCATAGCCAGCAGGATCTTTATGCGCTGGGCGTAGGCCTGTACCGGCTGCTCACCGGCCACTATCCCTACGGTGAGATCGAAGCGTTCCAGCGGCCACGCTTCGGCGTGGCAAAGCCACCCAGTCGCTACCGTCCAGAACTACCGGACTGGGTCGACGCCCTGCTGCTCGATGCCCTGCACGCCGATCCCAGGCAACGCTACGAGTCCGCCGAGCACTGGCAGCATGCCCTGCAACAGGGCGAACGGCGGCCATTACGTCACACGGCTCAACCCTGGCTGATACGCCAGCCATTACGCCTCTGGCAAGGCATTGCCCTGCTGGCGCTGCTCGGCAACCTGCTGTTGCTGATTGCCCTGCTGCACTGACAGCCGCGCACCTGCACCAACGTGAAGCAGACGCCCATCCCTGACTCGCCAGCTCGCACCAGAACAGCTCCGCACGCGCTTAAGTACTTCGCAAAAACCCTTTAAAAACAAAGTAAAAGTCTGTTTTTAAAGGGTTTTTAATTTTAGGCACAGTTTCTGCTTTAGCCACTACACACTGCGGCACTCGGAGAACACTCCCTGGCCAGCTGCCTTAGCAACAGACGCAGCAAGCAGGCTCAACATCCGCAAGGCATGACGGTGAGGACGATGAAAAAACTCAAGCTGGTGATGGTCGGCAACGGCATGGCTGGGGTACGCACCCTGGAAGAGCTGCTCAAGATAGCCCCGGATCTGTACGACATCACAGTGTTCGGCGCCGAGCCGCACCCCAACTACAACCGCATTCTGCTGTCACCGGTGCTGGCGGGCGAACAGACCTTCGAAGAAATCATCCTCAACGACCTCGACTGGTACGCCAAACATGGCATCGACCTGCGCCTGGGCCGCAAGGTAGTGCAAATCGACCGACGTAACCGTCGGGTCGTCGCGGATGACGGCAGCAGTGCCGAATATGACCGCCTGCTCCTGGCCACCGGCTCGTTGCCCTTCATCCTGCCGATTCCCGGCAAGGACCTGCAGGGCGTGATCGGCTACCGCGACATCGCCGACACCCTGGCGATGATGGACGCCGCCAAGCAGTACAAGCATGCCGTAGTCATCGGCGGCGGCCTGCTCGGCCTGGAAGCCGCCAATGGCCTCAAGTTGCGCGGCATGGACGTCAGCGTGGTACATATCGGCGACTGGCTGCTGGAGCGCCAGCTCGACCGCACCGCCGGCGCATTGCTGCAGCAGTCACTGGAGCAGCGTGGCCTGAACTTCCTACTGCCCAAGCACACCGCCGAGCTGCTGGATAACGGCGACGGCCGGGTATGCGCTGTTAAATTCAAGGATGGCGAGGTGATTCCGGCCGACCTGGTGGTAATGGCCGCCGGCATCCGCCCCAACAGCGAACTGGCGGAACAGGCCGGCATCGCCTGCAACCGCGGCATCCTGGTGAACGACACCCTGCAGACCTACGACCCGCGCATCTATGCCATCGGCGAATGCGCCAGTCACCGCGGTATCGCCTATGGCCTGGTGGCGCCGTTGTTCGAGCAGGCCAAGGTGTGTGCCAATCATCTGGCCCAGCTCGGCTTTGCCCGTTACCAGGGCTCGGTGACCTCCACCAAACTCAAGGTCACCGGTATCGATCTGTTCTCCGCCGGCGAGTTCATGGGCGGCGAAGGCACCGAGACCATCACCCTCTCCGACCCTATCGGCGGCGTCTACAAGAAGCTGGTACTCAAGGATGACGTGCTGGTCGGCGCCTGCCTGTATGGTGATACCGCCGATGGCGGCTGGTATTTCCGGCAGATCCGTGAACAGGCCAATGTCGCGGCCATTCGCGACCACCTGATGTTTGGCGAAAGTACCACCGGGGATGTTGGCCACCAGGGCCAGAGCAGCGCTGCCAACATGCCCGACAGCATGGAAGTGTGCGGCTGCAATGGCGTGTGCAAAGGCACCATCGTCAAGGCCATCCAGGAGAACGGCCTGTTCTCGGTGGACGAGATCAAGAAGCACACCAAGGCCGGCAGCTCCTGCGGTTCCTGCGTCGGCCTGGTCGAGCAGATCCTCATCAGTACCGTCGGTGGTGCGGCAGACGTCAAGCCGAAAAGCGAGAAAGCCATTTGCGGCTGCAGCGAGCTGACCCACGGCCAGGTACGCAAAGCCATCCGCGATCACCACCTGACCAGCCTGAGCGACGCCATGACCTTCATGGACTGGCAAACACCCAACGGCTGTGCCACCTGTCGCCCGGCACTCAACTATTACCTGATTTCCACCTGGCCGGGCGAGGCCAAGGACGACCCGCAGTCGCGCCTGATCAACGAACGCGCCCACGCCAACATCCAGAAAGACGGCACCTACTCGGTAGTCCCGCGCATGTGGGGCGGCGTGACCAACCCGTCCGAGCTGCGCCGCATCGCCGACGTCGCCGACAAGTACCACGTGCCGATGGTCAAGGTCACTGGCGGTCAGCGCATCGACCTGCTGGGCATCAAGAAGGAAGACCTGCCGGGTGTGTGGAAGGATCTGGACATGCCCTCCGGCCACGCCTACGGCAAGTCCATCCGTACCGTGAAGACCTGCGTGGGCAGCGAGTTCTGCCGCTTCGGCACACAGAATTCCACCCAGCTGGGCATCGACCTGGAACACGACCTGTTCAACATGTGGTCGCCGCACAAGGTCAAGCTGGCCGTCTCCGGCTGCCCGCGCAACTGCGCAGAAGCGGGCATCAAGGACATCGGCATCATCGGCGTGGACTCCGGCTGGGAGCTGTATATCGGCGGTAATGGCGGTATCAAGACCGAGGTAGCGGAGTTTTTCGTCAAGCTCAAGAGTGCCGAGGAAGTGCGCGAATACAGCGCCGCCTTCCTGCAGCTGTACCGCGAGGAAGCCTTCTACCTGGAACGCACCGTGCACTACATGCAGCGCGTCGGCATGGAGCACATCAAGAAAGCCGTGCTGGAAGACGAAGTCAACCGTAAGGCCTTGGCCGAGCGCCTGCGCTACGCGCTGTCGCTGGAGCAGGACCCCTGGCAAGAGCGCATCCACAGTCCGGCGCTGAAGAAAGAATTCGAACGCATCCCGGTCACCCAACTGGAAACCGCCTGACCTTGCCGGCCCGCCTACGGTGGACCGTTACCTACCTTTTCTCTGTTGGAGTACGACCCATGAACTGGATGGATATCTGCGCGCTGGACGAAATCAACCCGCTGGGCTCGCGCATCGTCGCCAGCAGCAAAGGCGACATTGCCATTTTCCGCACCGCCGATGACCAGGTGTTCGCTCTGCGTGACCGTTGCCCGCACAAGGGTGGCCCGCTCTCTCAGGGCCTGGTGCATGGCAAGCAGGTGACCTGTCCGCTGCACAGCTGGCAGATCAGTCTGGAAAACGGTGAAGCGCTGGCCCCCGACGAAGGTTGCGCACACAAGTATCCGGCCAAGGTGGAAAACGGCCGGGTACTGCTCTGCCTGGAAAAACAGCGCGACTGCGCCTGCCACTGAACGCGTTCGGCGCTTTTCGCCCAACACGGGCCCCAAGGCTGTCAGGCGTAGATCGCCGGAGTAATGCCATGACCCTGCATACCACCGCCTCTACCTGTTGCTACTGTGGCGTCGGCTGCGGCGTGCTGATCGAGCATGACGGGCAGCGCATCCACAACGTACAGGGTGATCCGCAGCATCCGGCCAACCTGGGCCGGCTATGCAGCAAGGGCGCCAACCTGCACCGCAGTGGCGACCCGGCGGCACGCGCCCTGTATCCCGAGCTGCGCCTGGGCAAAAGCCTGCCGCGCAGCCGCTGCGATTGGGACAGTGCACTGCAACATGCCGCCCAACGCTTTGCCGACACCGTGCGTGAGCACGGCCCGGACAGCGTAGCCTTCTACGTATCCGGGCAGTTGTTGAGCGAGGACTACTACGCCTTCAACAAGCTGGCCCGCGCGCTGATCGGCACCAACAATATCGACAGCAATTCGCGCCTGTGCATGTCCAGCGCCGTGGTCGGTTACCAGCGCAGCCTGGGCAGCGATACACCACCGTGCAACTACGAAGACATCGAGCTGACCGATTGCCTGCTGATCGCCGGCTCGAACATGGCGCATGCCCACCCGGTGCTGTTCCGCCGCCTGGAAGCGGCCAAGGCACGCCGCCCTGAAATGCGCATCATCGTCATTGATCCGCGGCGCACCGACACCAGCAGCCTGGCCGACCTGCACCTGGCCATCCTGCCGGGTACCGATGTCGCGCTGTTTCACGGCATTCTGCACCTGCTGTTCTGGGAAGATGCCCTCGACCAGGCGTTCATCGCCGCGCATACCGAAGGCTTTGCCGAACTCAAGCAACTAGTGCGCGACTATACACCCGCCGCTGTCGCGGACATCTGCGGCATCTCCCTGGACGACCTGCAGCACTGCGCACAACTGATCGCCCAGGCACCGCGCTTCCTGTCGTTGTGGTGCATGGGGCTCAACCAGTCCACGGCTGGCACCGCCAAGAACAATGCGCTGATCAACCTGCACCTGGCCACTGGCACCCTCGGCCGCCCCGGTTGCGGGCCTTTTTCACTAACCGGACAGCCCAACGCCATGGGCGGACGGGAAACCGGCAGCCTGGCCAACCTGTTGCCCGGTCACCGCCAGGTGGCCAACCCCCAGGACCGCGCCGAGGTAGCCGACTACTGGCAGGTTGCTCAGTTGCCCGAGCAACCCGGGCTGACCGCCATCGAACTGTTCGAGGCCGTGCGCCAGCAGCGCATCAAGGCGCTGTGGATCGTCTGCAGCAACCCGGCACAATCGCTGCCCGACCAGCAAAAAGTCCACCAGGCACTCGCCGAATGCCCCTTCGTGATCGTCCAGGAGGCCTTCGCACACACCGAAACCTGTGCCTATGCCGATCTGCTGCTGCCGGCTGCCAGCTGGGCAGAAAAGGAAGGCACGGTAACCAACTCCGAGCGGCGCATCAGCCATGTGCGTGCAGCCATACCCGCACCGGGTGAGGCGCGGGCAGACTGGGCGATTGCCTGCGACGTTGCCCGTCGCCTGGAAAACCTGCTGCGCCCCGGACAACCCAGCCTGTTCGCCTTCCAGCAGCCCGAGGAACTGTTCAACGAGTACCGCGGACTGACCCTGGGCCGCGACCTGGATATCGGCGGGCTGAGCTATGCCCTGCTCGACAGCCAGGGCCCGCAACAGTGGCCACTGCCTGTCGGCGCCCGCCAAGGCACGCCGCGCCTGTATGAGGACCTGCGTTTTGCCACCGCCAGTGGCCGTGCCCGCTTCATCAGCGAGGCTTACCGTGCGCCCTGCGAACAACGCGATGCACGTTTTCCGCTGCTCCTCAACACGGGCCGCTTGCGTGATCACTGGCACGGCATGAGCCGTACCGGCACCCTGGCCAGCGCCTTCGGGCATGTCGAGCAGGCCTGCCTGAGCCTGCACCCGGATGAGCTGCGCCGCCGTCAGCTCAAGGACGGCGACCTGGTCAAGGTACGCAGCCGCCGGGCCAGCCTGGTCCTGCCGGTGCTCGGCGATACCAATTTGCGTCCCGGCCAGGCCTGGTTACCGATGCACTGGGGCGATCGTTTCCTCAATGGACTGGGTTGCAACGTACTCACCCAGCCGGCCTATGATCCACTTTCCAAGCAGCCGGAACTCAAATTGAGCGCCATCCAGATCAGTAAACTGGTCCTGCCCTGGGAACTCTATGTATTGGTCGAGGGTGATATCCAGGCACACTTCAATGCCTTGCGCCCGTTGTTCGATGGTTTCACCTACGCCAGCTTCAACCTCACCGGGCATGAACGACCCGCACTGCAGATCAACGCCGGCAGCCTGGTCGCGCCGCAAAGCGAATGGCTGGAGCAACTCGATCAACGCCTGCAACTGCAGCAGGGCCCCGTTCTGGCCTATGACGACCCGCGGCGCCGGGTTGGCAAGCGTGTACGTATCGAACAGGGACGTATCCACACCATCCGTTTGGCCGGCGAGACTGCTGCCAGGCACTGGCTGAAAGGCCTGTGGCACAGCGGTGAGGCCGACGCACAACTGCGGCGCTGGCTCCTGGCCCCGCTGAGCACCCCGCCCGGCAATACGGCCTGCACCTTGGGCAAAACCCTGTGCAGTTGCCGCAACGTCAGTGAAGCCGCGGTCATACAAGGCATTGCCGACGGTCTCAAGTTGCCCGAACTACAGGAACAACTGGGCTGTGGTAGCCAGTGCGGCTCCTGTGTTCCAGAAATCAAGCGCCTGCTGGCCAGCCAGGCACTGCCAGTCAGCGCCTGACTGGCGTATCCCCTTGCACGAGGAGCACACGATGAACGCAAAAGTCTGGCTGGTAGGTGCTGGCCCCGGCGACCCGGAATTGCTGACCCTCAAAGCCGTCAGAGCACTCAACCAGGCGCAGATCGTCATGACCGATGATCTGGTCAATCCCGCCGTGCTGGAGCACTGCCCGCAGGCCCGTGTACTGGCGGTCGGTAAGCGTGGTGGCTGCCGCTCCACACCCCAGGCGTTTATCCACCGGTTAATGCTGCGCTACGCACGCCAGGGCAAATGCGTGGTACGCCTGAAAGGCGGCGACCCGTGCATTTTCGGCCGTGGCAGCGAAGAAGCCGACTGGTTGCGCGCCCAGGGTATCGAAGTGGAACTGGTCAACGGCATCACCGCTGGACTGGCGGGCGCCACCGCCTGCGATATCCCCCTGACCCTGCGCGGTGTCGCGCGTGGGGTAACCCTGGTCACCGCGCATACCCTGGACGACAGCCCGCTGAACTGGGCCGCATTGGCCCAGGGCGGCACCACCCTGGTGGTATACATGGGAGTAGCCAGATTGCTCGATATTCGCGATGGCCTGTTGGCCGGAGGGATGCCGGCCAGCATGCCGGTGGCGATGATCGAGAATGCCTCGCTACCACAGCAACGTGAACAGTTCTGCACGCTGGGTGGCTTGCTGCATGCGGCGCAAACCTTTCAACTTCGCGCACCGGCCATTCTGGTGATTGGCGAGGTAACCCGCCAGGCAGGTTGGCACAGCGTGGCAAGACACGCCTGAAGACTTCGCACTCCTGCGGAGCAGTCCTTGGCCCGCCATATGGCGGGCTTTTTTTGCCCGGTAGGCCAACACGGCGCGCAAAAAAACCCGGCCTTGGCCTAATGCTGTTCACTTAAGCATTTGAGCCCTGACGGGGCTTCCCCGAAAATCCGATGTCAGATCCCTGGCATCGGATTTTTTATGTCTCTGCAACAGCAACTGCTCGACTTAGGTGAACTGTTCAACTTCTCGGATCTGAGCACCTTCACCCAAAACATCCCGATCGAGTGGGTGGCATCCGCTCTGGACTTGTCCGCCCAGGCCACCATAAGGCGGCGGCGTCTGCCCAGCGATCAGGTGCTCTGGCTGGTGCTTGGCATGGCCTTGTTCCGTGACGAGCCGGTGCATGAGGTCGCACGACGCCTGAATATCTGTGCCCAGGGGCTGGCCTCTCACGACCTGCTGGCCCGAAGCGGTGTCACCGAGGCGCGTAAACGATTGGGTGCCGATCCGGTTGAGTGGCTGTTTCGTCAGACGGGTAACCAGTGGGGTTGCGAGCGCTATGAGGGCGATACCTGGCAGGGCCTGCAAGTATTGGCCGTGGATGGCGCACTCCTGCGCACCCCAGACACGCCTGAACTCCGAGAGCATTTCGGCTCCGGCAATACCTCCACCGAGCGCCAGACGCCGTTTCCCATGCTGCGACTGGTAGCCCTGATGAACGTGCGCTCGCACCTGATTCTGGATGCGCAGGTGAGTCCCTACCGGCGCAGTGAGATGCGCTTGGCCGATGAGTTTATGCAGCAGATTCCCAATCAGTCGGTGACGCTGTTCGATAAGGGCTTCTGGAGTGCCGACTTGCTGTTGCGCCTGGGCGCCGCAGGGGAAAGCCGGCACTGGCTGATTCCGGCCCGCCAAGGGCTGGTTGGCGAGGAAGTCGCTCGTTACGGCAAGGGCGATCGTTTGCTGCGCATGAAGGTGTCGGCACAGGCACGAAAGCGCAACCCCGACCTGCCGACGCACTGGGAGGTACGTGAAGTCAGCTACGCCGTGAAGGACAAGATCAAGACAGTGCTCACCTCGCTGCCTGCGGATACTTACAGCGCCAAGACCATCGCCAAGCTGTATCAGGAGCGCTGGGAGATCGAGCTGGGCTTCCGGGATATCAAAAGCTCTCTGCAGCAGAATGCGATGACCCTGCGCAGCAAGGTAACGGAGCTGGTCTACCAGGAGGTCTGGGGCTTGTTGTTGGCCTACAACATCATCCGCCGCGAAGCCGGTCAGGCAGCCGTCGCCTTCGGCCGCTCTCCGGGCGACATCCGCTTCAAACCAGTAGCTCAATACATCGCCGTGCAATTGATCGTGATGGCGGCGGCCAACCCGATTTCAGCAACAGGAACACGATTGTCGGAGCTGAGAGCAGGAATCGGTGGGCTGTTTCTGGATCACCGTCCAAGGCCATCAAGACCAAGGACGGTGAAGATCTCAAAGACCCGTTATCCAGTGGATCGAAAGGCTGCTCCGCTTAAGTGA